>DASXFM010000078.1:0-30146 GCA_036489615.1 Verrucomicrobiia bacterium
GTGAAAGGAGTGCCCTTTTCCTGGCAGGATTTGGACCTGCTTAAATGCGTCGCGGATTCCGCCGCCGCCGGGCTGATGAACATTCAACTTTCCCAAAGGCTCCTTCAAGCGGGTCAAATGGAGGCCTTTCAAACCATGTCGGCTTTTTTCGTTCACGACCTGAAAAACACCATTTCTACGCTGAATTTAATGCTCAAAAATCTCCCCGCAAATTTCGACAATCCCGAGTTCCGCGAGGACGCTCTGCGGGGGATTTCGAAGACCATCACCCATGTCAATCATCTCATCCAGAGGCTCGGTCAGCTCCGGGGTCGTTTGCAAATCAAACCCGTCGCCTCTGACTTCAATGAACTTGTGCTCTCGGTCCTTTCCGGGGTCGAAATCAGTCCTCAAATTAATTTTATAAAATCCATTCATCCCTTGCCCACGATGCTGCTGGACCAGGAGCAAATGCAAAAAGTCGTCACCAACCTTATTTTTAACGCTAGAGAAGCCGTCGCGTCCACCGGCGAAGTTCGCGTCGAAACATCACAAAACAATGGTTGGGCAATCCTCTCGATCTCGGATAACGGCTGCGGCATGAATCCCGAATTCATCAATCATTCTCTTTTTCGCCCCTTTCAAACAACCAAGAAAAATGGCTTGGGCATCGGACTCTTTCAAAGTAAAATGATCGTCGAAGCCCACAGAGGTAGAATTCAGGTGGAAAGTCAGCCGGGAAAAGGCACTACCTTCCGAATTATTCTGCCGATCCCAAAACAAACTTATGAATTCCAGACTGCTCATTGTTGAAGACGACGAAGAAATTCGCACACAAATGAAGTGGGCGCTCGGCAAGGACTTCGAAATCCAGCTCGTCGAAAATCGCGCTTCCGCCATCGAGGCATTCCGTTCCAGTCGCCCTGCCGTCATATTGCTCGACTTGGGCCTGCCGCCTAAACCGGGCAGTCCGGAGGAAGGATTGGCAGCCTTGTCGGAAATGCTGGCCCTTGATCGCCTCGCCAAAGTCATCATTATAACGGGGCAAAGCGAAAAGGAAATCGCCCTTCAGGCGGTCGGCGTCGGCGCGTACGATTTTTTGTGCAAACCCATTGAAATGGAAGAACTCAAGCTTGTCCTTAAGCGCTGTTTCCACGTCGCCGGGCTCGAACGTGAATACCGCGCTATGCGCGAATTGTTACAGGGCGACTCCTTCGAGGGCATGCTCGGCAACAGCCGCCCAATGCAGGCCGTGTTCGACGCCATCCGCAAAGTCGCCACCACCGATGTCCCGGTTTTGATACTCGGCGAGAGCGGTACGGGCAAGGAAATGGTTGCCCGTGCCGTTCACCAGCGAAGCAATCGCAAGAATGGCCCGTTCGTGCCCATCAACTGCAGTGCCATCCCCGAAACCCTCCTCGAAAGCGAATTGTTTGGGCATGAAAAGGGCGCCTTCACTGGCGCCCATATCCAGCGAAAGGGCCGAATTGAAAGCGCCGCCGGTGGTACGCTCTTTCTTGACGAAATCGGAGAAATCCCCACTCAATTGCAGGTCAAACTTCTCCGATTTCTCCAGGAACAGCGCATCGCACGGATCGGCGGCCGCGATGAATTTCACGTGGATACTCGCGTGGTAACTGCTACGAACGCGGATCTTAAAAAATCGATGGGTGCTGGAACTTTCCGGGAAGATCTATTTTATCGCCTTTCAGTGGTGCAGATTTCGATGCCGCCGTTGCGCGACCGCGAAAACGACATTTCATTGCTTGCGCAGTCTTTTCTCAACCGATTTGCCGCCCAGGTCCCCAAAAAAGGCCTGACCTTTGACAGGGACGCGATCCGCTCAATCAATGCTCACCAATGGCCGGGTAATGTCCGTGAACTCGAAAATTCCGTTCGCCGGGCTGTCATCATGGCTGAGGGCAAACATCTGACTGCCAAAGACCTGGGGTTGACCTCGTCCGTCACGGGAAACGTCGCCACACTCAAAAGCGCCCGTGAAGCCCTGGAACGGGAATTTATTCAGCGTGCATTACGAAAACACGCCGGCAAAATTACCGCTGCGGCCACTGATCTGGGAGTTAGCCGTCCCACGCTGTACGAATTGATGGAAAAACTGGAAATCGCCAGAGATTGATTAAAAATAACGGACTAATGCAATGAAAAATCTTATGCCAAACCTTCCTACGTCAGTTCCTTTTGCAGTCGCGCGGCGTCTGCTGTTGATGTTCATCCTCATATTCACCATCAGCGGTTGTCAAACCGATCAACTCCAAAATATACCCCAACTAAATCCCGGAGCATCCAAATCTCCGGCGGCGCAGTCAATGGTTCTTCGGGAAGGTGATACATTGAGTGTCGCTATCCCAAGTTCGCCAACGCTCGATACCACGCAGCAAATCAGAACCGACGGCAAAATCGTATTGCCTTTGATCGGCGAAGTGGCCGCTTCAGGCAAGACTCCGGAGGATCTCCAAAGCGAATTGCTCAAATTGTATCAACCTCAGGTATCCGCCAAACAAGTGATCGTGACCGTGCAATCTCCAAGCATTCCGGTTTACGTCACCGGTGCTGTCATTCGCCCGGGTCCCGTCAGTGTAAACCATCCTATCTCCGCGCTGGACGCCGTGATGGAGGCCGGTGGATTTGATTATACCAGGGCCAACGCGAAGGCTGTTATTGTGGTCCGGCAGGAAAAGGACCGGACTGTTCGCTACAAACTCGACCTGAAAAAGGCCCTGGCAGGGTCGGTGGGCGCGCCTTTCTATCTGGAACCATTCGACATCGTCTATGTTCCGGAGAGGTTCACTTGGTATTGACAGAGGAATCCGAGTTGACTCGTCGCCGGAGATCTGCAATATATTCCACAACCCTAAGTCCCGGCTCCATTTTTTAAAATCGGGTGCTCCATTCGCGCACTCCCTCAAAAATCATAATCAGGAAAATATGAAAACCCGTCTCTCAAGCTTGTTTCTGGTGCTGGCCATCACTGCCAGCCTTCGCGGGGCCGTTCCAGTTGCCCCGGTCATTGTTTCCTTGAGCCCAAACGGGCTGTTGATCTGCACCAATTTGACTCCGGGCACAGTTGCCTCAGTCGCCTGGGCCTCTTCACTGAATGGCCCATGGCTCACCGGCCTGAATGGACTTAACGCCATCACGGTTGCCACCAATGGATCGATCCAGGTCAATGTCCCGGTGAACAAGTCTGGTATCGTATTCTATCGCGTCCTGGGTGTGCCGGTCTTTAACCCGGATGCTGGTATGGCGCTCATCCCGGACGGCTCCTTTACTATAGGAGACAGTACCGGCGATGGCATTATTTATGCCGCGCCCACGAACGTTTACGTCTCGTCCTTTTACATGGATACCAATCTGGTTTGTTATGGCAAATGGCAGACAATTTTTGCCTATGCCACCAATCTTGGCTATGTCTTCGACAATGCTGGCAATGCCAAAAACAACGCCACGAACCAGCCTATTCAGTCGATCAATTGGTACGACGCTGTTAAATGGTGCAACGCTCGCTCGCAAAATGCCGGGCTGACGCCCGTTTATTATACCGATCCCGCCTTTACCCGGATCTACACCAATGGAGACACCGATGCCGTTTACCCCAATTGGACGGCCAATGGCTATCAATTGCCGACCGAAGCCGAGTGGGAAAAGGCTGCGCGCGGAGGGTTGAGCGGACAACGATTCCCGTGGGGCATGATCATCACAGAAAGCCAGGCCAACTACGACGGAGATACTGAGGACATTGCCTACGATTTGGGTCCGGACGGCTATAATACGAATTTTGATAGCGGCGCCTTGCCATACACGAACCCCGTCGGTTACTTCCCGGCAAACGGATATGGGCTTAACGACATGGCCGGAAATCTACTGCAATGGTGTTGGGATTGGTTAGGTATGTCCTACGGTCAGCCCACAACCAATAATCCTACGGGTCCATCAATGGCATCACCTATGAATCCCTATCGCATTGCGCGTGGAGGCTTTTGGGGATTTCATGCCAACATTGCACGGTGCGCCTCTCGCAGCTATAGCGCTCCCGCCAATGAGGCTGACAACACGGGTTTCCGGTGCATCAAAAACCCATAATGAATCGCTGAACATTAACCGAAAGCGTCAGCACTATTTACGAAAACCCCGCTACGGCCTCATATGCCTTATAATGAGCCTTTTACAACAGACCGTCTTCAAAGCGGCGGTTCGGACCGTCGGGTTTCCTTACGATTTCTCAAATAGTGCCCGAACCAGCCCTGCGAATTTTATTATCTTAAAATGTTTATGATAAACATGTTGCAACTTTTTAAGGGTTGCTCTTTATGGCTTGGCATCGCCGATGCTAAAACAGCGAATTGTGAAACAGGACAATGGATCAGAATGTGAGATTAACGCCAGGCATTCATATTCTTTCCAAATGGCAAAAATAAGTGAGAATCGTATGACGATGAAATTAGCAGCAATATTAGCGGGGGCAATGTTCGCGGTGACCTCAGTTCAAGCGAATCCGATTAATGGTACCATTGCCATGGGCGGCGAAGTAAATCTTAACAGTGCGTCATTGAGTACCGCCAGCTCAGTATCCAGTTGGCCTTTGGTTTATGTCGTCGCTGATAGTGGAGCCTTCAATTCAATATCCGCTTTTACCTTGGTCAACATGTCATCGTCCCCGTGGATCTTTAATCCAGCCCCGGGTGTGGCGCTCAATGATCTTTGGAACGTTGGCGGGTTCACTTTCGATTTTGCAAGCGATTCTGTCAGCCAATCGGGGGCGTTCCTGGATATTTCTGGCGTCGGAACTATCAGCGGTAACGGCTATGATGCGACTTCATTTGACTGGAACCTGGCGCTAGAAGAGCCTGCGACGGGTCCTTCGGAATTTACGTTCTCCGCCGCTGCGGGTGCCAGTTCTGGCGGTTCCCCGGTTCCAGACGGCGGCCTGACGGTGGCTTTCCTTGGCTTGGCGTTGGCTGGCGTTGAAGGCTTACGCCGCAAACTGAGCAAAGCTTGAAACTGGTTCTTGCGTATTTATAATACTTGGGTGGAATGGGCAATCTGCCCTGATGCGGCGGCCGAATGGCCGCCGCAAATATTTTCAGGGCAGTGGTCATCGGATGTCCCATAGCTGGCGGCCAATGACCGTTAAATGTCCCAATAAAAGCCAGAATTCTTGTTGACTTTCTTTGACAACTACAGTTAATTGGATGCAAGCAGAAAAAAAGCGGCTTTGTTTAACAGAATCAGGAGTAAAAATATGAATTTGAAAAAATATTATCTGTTTGTGCCGGTAATTCTCTCCGTGGCAAGTGTGGCAGGTGCACAGGATAATTTTTCCGGAGTGTTAAGCGTTCAGGAGGATGGTTCCCAAACTGGCTCTTACACTGGTTCCTCGCTTGAATTGGATAATTTGAATTATACTCAACCGTTTCTTCCGCCGACTGGAATGTTCGTGGCGACGGTCCCTGAGGGAACCGAGGTTTACGCTTATTCTTCTCAAATTACCGGTCTTTCCTCCACGCCTGTAACCGAGTCTATTTCTGACTTTTTGGTCATCGGCGGCGCCGGGCCAACCGGAAGCCCTGGGACAACCCCATTGGACCGGTTCGATTTCAATTTGCAAACCTTGGAAGAATCGTCATCCCAGCCCGGCGGCTTTATTGGGGAAGGAACGCTCATTGATACGCAGGGCACCTATGCCAATACTCCCGCTGAATTAGTGATCAATTTTACCCCTTCATCTCCAAACTATTCGTTCACTCTGACGGCAACGCCGGTCCCCGAACCGGCCACATTTAGCCTGCTGGCTGCACTGGGCCTCTTGCCATTTTTCCGCCGCAAGAGCTAACAGATCCGCTTTTCGCAAAATTGCAATGCGCCTGCCCCGCTTTATGCGGGGCATTTTCTTTTGGAGCGTTTGAAAAAGATAAAAGATCTAAAGCTTGAAGAAGAAAGGGAGAAGCCGTTGGCAGTGGGAGATTTTGTTGCACTGGCAGTTGTGCTCTTGGCACTTGGCAGAGGCTTGGGAATGATTCGGAGATTCTTTGGCGGGTCTGAGCGAGCAACAAAGCAGCATGCTTAAACCGAAGCCAATACGATCGCTGTCTCCACGGGGCGACAATTCTTATTCGAACATTCTAAAACAGGTACATTGCGCGATAAAACCTCCTGTTATACCTGCCCAAATTCGTGTCCGTAAAAAGCAATGGTGTGAGATTGGTTTCCAGTGAAATCCAATTCACCAGGTCGGTTGAAGCCTGAATCACGTAAATATAACCCGGTATTCCTTTTACTGCGACGGAAATTGCATTTTTTGAAAAAACTGGTTTCCCAAACATGGCTGCCGCAGTTGGGACAACGTAGGACGCCCGGACAGAATAGGCGCTTTCGATCCCGGAACCATTGATCGTTCTGGCTGCAAAATAATATGTCGTGCTGTCAAGCAGGCCCGAAACGGTAAGATTCGTCGTATTTCCTACTGAAATCTCGTTGGTGTAGTCACCGCTGGCTTCGCTGTAGTAAATATTGTATCCGACCACGTCCGGACTGGCGCTTGGGCTCCAATTCAGCTGAACACTTTGACTTGCGAATGCTGGAAGTGCTGAGGCTGCAATCCCAATCCCTGCGAAAAGGCCCATCAAAGACACTGCTCCTGTTTTATCACTAAATCTGCGTTGCTTCATGGCGTTAACTTAAAGCACAAGAAGTGCCAAGTCAATCTCGTTGCGATTTGCGGATTGCGGATTGCGGATTGAGAGGAAAAATTCTGAGGTGATACTGAACTTCGTTGATCATACTCATAATTCCATGATCTGATAGTGGCTGTCCGCGCTTCGTATTTCGCAATTGGCCATCAGCAATTCTCTGGTTTTCATGCTTTCGGCAATCTGGTATAGTCGATGCATTTTATGAGCGCCATTGACAGTCTTTGCCCCAAGTGCGGTCTTTGTTGCGATGGCAGCTTATTCGCCGATGTGGAATTGCGGTCCGGTGATAATTCGGAGCGGCTTGTGCAATTGGGATTAGTGCTCACGAAAAAAGGACGGCGAAAACTTGCGTTTGCCCAGCCCTGCGCCTGCTTTGACGGGAAATTTTGCAAGATTTACGATCAAAGGCCTGGGCAATGCCGTTTGTTTGAGTGCGGCGTCCTTAAACAAGTACGCGCGGGCAAAATGACCGTTGACACTGCATTGAACCTGATTTCAGAGGCAAAAACGCTCGCTAACAGAGTGCGCGCCCATTTAAGTGCTTTCGGGCAGCGTCCGGATGAAATGCCGATGACGCAGTGTTATTCGGAAGCGATGAGCGCGCCAATTGACCTGTCGCGTGACGACGACGGTGAGCGCCGTGGCCAATTAATGCAAGCGTATGTCGATTTGATGGAACTTCTCGAACAAGAGTTTTTGCGTTGACGACAAACGAAAAACTAATGATTCACCACTTGCAGCGGGAAGCGCTCTTCAAACAGTCGTGGAGCCGGGGTTGAAGCCTCAAACCCATGTTTAGCGCCCTTTGCCGACGCGGCAAAATCACGGTAGAGAGTGATGGCCACGTGCTCGTTGCGGCGGATGCAGTCTTTAATTGCTTCCGCGTCCTTTTCTGCGTGAATAAGTGTCTTCCAGGAATAAATGTGTTTAGGCTTATGAAAATCGCTGTTAGCGATAAACGGCAGCCGTTTCAACCCGATGTCGTTGAAAATATTGTTCCGGTTGGCAATTTCCCACGCGTCCAGCAGCGGCGCGAATTTGTCCTGGTTTTCCCAAAGGTAAAGAGTGTTCTTGCCCCATTCACTTTTCATGATGTGTGGGTGCGAGGCCACGGCCAGCCCGCCTTGTTCATGAATTTTTTGAATGATCTCCGGGATTTCGAGCCCCGCGCTGATCGGTGACTTCAGATCGATACCCAGCAAGTGCGCTGAGGTCTTGCGTGTGTAGCCGTCCTTGTTGAACTCGATGCCTGTCATTACGAGCATCTTGTAACGCCGCCACGCCCGCTGCCGTTCGCGCTCAATTACCGAAAAATATTCGTCGACCTGTTCCTGTCCCAGCGTGCAATTGGCCAGTTCAGCCAATTTGCCCAGCAGCCGTTTTGGATCCGCCAGATGATCGGTGATGCAGATGCAGTCAAAGCCGCGCTCGCCATAAAAATCAATGATTTCCGGCACGCTCAACTTCCCGTCCGAATAATTGGTGTGGATATGGAAATCGCAAAGAAGCATCTGCGCTCCGTTTCCCCCGTTGCTGGCGGCCGGTTGCGCTGGACGCATTAGGCGCGAGGTTGTTGTCTCAAACAATTTTACCGCTTTTCTTCCCGGAAAATCGTTATCGGATTCCTCCAATGCCAATTCCGCGATTTTCATCGCGGCGTCCGGGCGGCTGATCTTTTTCAAATTTTTCCGCCATTCGTTCCAAAGCGTCGCCCGCTTTTCAAACGCCATTTCAACGGCTTCGGCCACTTCCTTGTTTTTTTCGACAACGGCACCCAGATTGAATTTCTCAATTAGTTCCGCGTTGCCCTCTTCCTGCCCGGGAATTACCTGATTTATGATCATCGGGCAACGGGCCGCAATCGCTTCCTGTACGGTCGCACCGCCCGCTTTGCCAATGACCAAATGGTGTGACATCATCAATTCCGGCATTTGGTTGGTCCAGCCCAGGATTTTAACCCGGTGCTCCTGGTCTCTCGTGCGTTCCATGAGCTTGGCGCGCAGTTCAGGGTCCCGCCCGGCCGTGATTGTCAGGTTGACGTCCTCAATTTCAAGGAGCCGGTCTATGGCCTTGCCCGCTTTCTTCTTCCCCGTATTAATGATGTAGAGGACCCGGCGCGGCTCGTCCCCAATCGGATTTGGCAATTCAGTGGAATTTTCGGCAAATATCGGACTGACTGGAAATCCCGGCACTTTGATCTGCTGTTCCGAAACACCGCCTTTGGCCAAAACTTCTGCAGTCGCTTCGTTCGCCACGCAAAAATAATCGCAGGGCGCCCGAAACCACGCGGAATTGATCGAAATCGAATCGGTCACCACTGTTATGAATCGGAAGGGCCGCTCGTGATGATTGGCGTAGATCTTTTTAATCACGTGCCCATAAATCGGATATGTCGATATCACGCAATCCGGCTGCGATTCGGCCAGCACTTTTTCCAGTGTGTTCTGCAGCCGTGTAAACCCTCCCAGTTGCTTTTCTACAAATGGATTCTCCATCAGTGAATAGAATTGTCCCCACAGCTTTGGTGCGTAAGCGACCATGCCCAGGTAGGTTTTTCGGGCGATGGTGTTAAACGCCCCATAGCTGTCCGCAAACAAATCGAGCGTTTCTGCGCGCGTATCTTCGTCGGCCAATTCAATCGCCTCGCGCAAATTTCTCGCGGCGGCGTTGTGTCCGTCTCCAAAACCGGCTGTTAATATGAGGATTTTTTTCATATGTTGAGCTGGGCAAACCTTTTGCCCTGATTTTATTATCTTTCAATTGTGTTACACTCATGTTACGGAATCGTTAAAATCTATTCACATTTTTATTCACAATTGAAACAACCCGGTGACAGAAATTTGTCGAAGCTGACACAGACAGCGATTTTTTCGGTGAAAAATTTCCGTAGCCACCGCAACAAAAACCTTTACATTTAACGAAACGCGCGTATGCTCCAAATTAAACTGAATTTTATGCGAAACGTCCTCCCGCTCCTTGCCTTGCTCGCCTCTGCCGCTCTGTTGACCTCCGGCTGCGCCGGCCCCGAGGCAAAATTGGGCCGTGGCATCAGAAATACTTGTGAAATCGTGCGCTTCGGCGGGTTGCGTACCTCAGTGGAACAAACCACGGTCTGGAATTCGCCGACCGAAGGCTGCACAACGGGAGTTATCAAAGGTGTGGACCTTTCACTCGCCCGTACGGGAGTGGGGCTGTTTGAAGTCATCACTTTCCCATTCCCTCCGTATCATCCCATTTGCACCAAATACATCTCCCCTCTCCCGGCCTATCCCGACAACTATCGGCCCAGCTTGCCGAATGATCCGATCTATCATAACGACCAATACATCGGCTTTAGCGGTGGCAATGTGCTCGGCTGGGTTCCTGGCTCGCAGTTCGACGTGTTTGGCGATTGACGAAATTCTTTCAGTCTCTGGAGCGGTGTCCGCGCGCCCTTCTCGCGTTCATTGGCTTGCTCTTTGTGGGACTGGTGGGTGTGGTTGACTGGCGCACCGGCTTCGAGATTTCATTTTCAGTTTTTTATTTGTTGGGCATTGCCTTTACCACTTGGTTTGTTGGCAGGTACCATGGGCTCGGGGTGGCGGTCTTGAGTGTCATCGTCTGGCAAACCGGAGATTTCGCGGCGGGAGCGCATTATTCCAGTGTCTTTGTTCCTATCTGGAACGTCCTGATCCTGGCTGGATTTTATTTCATTACCGTTTTGCTCGTAGCCAATTTGCGTGAGTCGCAAAAGCAATTGGAAGAAAAGGTCCGGCAACGGACGGAGTCGTTGACGCGCGAAATCGCTGAACGAGAAAGGCTGGAAAAGGAGGTTATCGAGGTCAGTGAACGTGAGCAGCGTCGCATCGGGCATGATCTGCATGACGGACTCTGCCAGCATTGGGCCGCCACGGCGATGGCCGGACAGGTCCTCAACGAAAAACTGGCGGCCAGATCGCTACCCGAGTCGGCCGATGCCCAGGAAATTGTCAAACTGGCTGAAAACGGCATTACGCTGACCCGCAATCTGGCGCACGGGATTTCCTCCGCCGGAATGGAGCCCGAAGGCCTCGGGACCGCCCTTCACGAACTCGCCGGCAATATGTCCAAGATATTCAAAATCCGCTGCGTCTTTGAGTGCGAGGAAGCGCCCTCAATCGAGGACGCCGCCGCAACGCAGCTCTACCGCATCGCCCAGGAAGCCGTTCACAACGCAACGCGCCACGGCAAACCAGGGCAAATCGTCATCGGCCTGGCCGCTCGAAGGGACCGCATTGAATTGACTGTTGAGGACGACGGTACGGGATTGCCCGAGGAATGGCAGAAACATCGCGGGTTGGGCACCCGTATCATGGCTCATCGGGCCGCGATGATTGGTGGCAATTTTTCCATTGAACCAAATCCTACTGGCGGCACGTTTGTGAAATGTTCAGTCCCCCGGACAAAATCATGATGGCGCAGTCTGCAAAAAGGAAGATTTTCATCGTGGACGATCACCCGCTCGTCCGCGAATGGCTTGGCAACCTGATCCACCAACAGCCTGACCTCGCCGTTTGCGGCGAGTGCGAAAGCGCTCCGATGGCACTGTCATCCCTCGCCGGCGCACAACCCGACCTTGTCATTGCTGACATTAACCTGAAGGATTCATCCGGCGTTGAATTGATCAAGGACCTGAAAAAGTTGCGGCCGGACGTCCCGGTATTGGTGCTTTCCATGCACGACGAGTCTCTTTATGCCGAACGCGCCTTCCGCGCCGGTGCGCGTGGCTATGTAAACAAACGCGAGACGGCCCAAAAAATGATCGGAGCAATTCGCCGTGTTCTGGAAGGTAAGCTTTATGTCAGTGAAAAGACGGCGGAAGTGTTGGCTGGCAATACCATCCACGGCGGCGGCCTCACCGGATCCTCGATCAAACTTTTGAGCGACCGCGAATTGGAAGTGTTTGACAAGCTCGGCCAGGGTGTTGGCACCCGGCAAATTGCCGAAGAATTTCACGTCAGCGTCAAAACTGTTCAGGCCTACTGCGCGCGTATCAAGGAAAAGTTCAATCTTAACAGCGCCACCGAACTGCTCCGCGAAGCCGTCCGTTGGCGCGATAGCAAAGATGGTCGGCAGGATTAAAAAGCACCTGGTATTTGGGGCTGGGGAGGGGCTCCGCTCATTTTGTTGCCACGTCGGGTACGATACCTGGCAGAGTGATCGAACGATAGCGGGCCCTCACAGAGAATAATAGGTTAGAGGCCCATCGCGCCACCTCCGGCGGTTTTTAAAACGGCCTTAACCACCGGTTCGACGCCGATTCCGTTCATGCACCGGAAATCAATGGGACATTCTCGCAAAAAACATGGCGAGCACGGCGCGTCCGACGCCAGAATTTGAAAACTCGATCCATTTGCAGCCAGCGGTGCGGTCAATTCCGGCGAAGTGCTGCCAAAAATGGCGGCCACTGGCACGCCCAGCGCGGCGGCCACGTGCATCGGGCCGGTATCATTCGTCAGAAAAACCTGGCAGACTTTCAAAAGCGACATCAGTTCCCGCAACGACGTTTTCCCGGCTACATTAATAATGTCCGGTCCCCCGCCCAGGGCCGATTGGATTTGATTCGCCAGTCCCGCGTCGTTGTTTCCGCCAAACAAAATCCAATGACAATTGGTTTGCTTTCGGAGTGCCTTCCCGGCGGCAACATATCGCTCCATTGGCCAGCGTTTTGCCGGTCCATATTCCGCGCCGGCATTCAGGCCAAAAATCGGATTCGAAACAGATGCCATGCCGAATTTATGTCGCGCCGCTTCCGTCTCTTCGGACCCGACAAATAATGTCCCTGGCAATGGCTCCGCGCTGGCCCCTGTCGCCGCGGCCAGGTGCAAATACTCATGCGCCTGATGTGCGCTTTGCGAAAATGGCGGGAGCCGTGTTCCGTATGTTGGTTTTTTCTCAGCGAGCGCCTTGATTTCGCTGACTGTCCGTTTCCGCATTTTTATGGCGCCCGGGCGCGACGCAACGGTTTGTGTGAGGAAAAAATTGCGCCAGGGTCGCGCATAACCAATCCGGTTCGGGATTCCTGCCAGAAAGACCTCCATCGCCGAACGTGGCGAATTGGGCAGTACCAGGGCGGTGTCAAATTTCCTCTCCCGCAGTTTCCTGGCGACTGCAAAAACACCCAGTCGCGGCGAAATGGAAATGACTTCGTTCACTGCCGGATGACGCAGCCAAAGCTGTTCCAGTTTTTCTGGCGTCAACAGCGCGATGTGCGCCTCCGGAAATTTTTCGCGCAATCGCGTCAGGGCCGGCGTAGTCATAACCGCGTCGCCGAGCCAATTTGTCCCGCGCACTAAAAGCCGTTTCATGGGCAGTCCCGTTTCTTTTCCTTTCGTATGCGTTGATATGATGAGCCCGGGCTTCTGCTGGCTGTTCCGGACCGTCGGGCAGCGATTTTAACTGTCTGCAAAGCAGCAAGCTGAAAGCTTTGTAAGAAATCCCAAAAACTACTCCGCGCTTTGCCCCCCTTGAACCATTGAATCATTCGCCATATCAAAGCACCGATGGATAATTCTCCCTCTCCCAGCGGGAGAGGGCAGGGGTGAGGGAGGCTCGTTGAGAAAAGAATGTGTTTCATGGAAAGGACGGCCAATATTCGATTTACGGCCTTGCCTTCGCTGTCACCAATTCTCTGGCTGACACATGACGCAACAAATAGATGCATTTTATCCCGGCTCCTCCATCTTTGCAGGTTCCTGAGCTTTTTGGTTTCCGTTTTGTACTTTCCATCGGCGGTGAACCCAAAACCAATTGGCAGGGTCGCGGCGAATGGCGTTTTCAAACGAACGGTTCACGTCCCGCATAATGTCCTCGCTGGAGCGTGGAGCGTCGTTTTCGTGAGTGGAAATCTTATCACCCAATTCCAGCCGCCATTTGGCGGATGCGACGCGGAAACAAAACGCCGTGTAAAGCTCGCTATGATACCGCAGCGCGAAAATCGCGGGTGCCAGGCCGGTATCGCAATCGTGCCCGAAAAACGGCGCGCGAAAGCCCCGCGAGCTCTGGTCTGCCAGCAGTCCCAGAATCACATTCGGGTTGTTCATGAGCGCGCGAAGTAGTGGGCCGTCCTTGCGGCGCTCGAAAAATAGGCAGCCCGACTTTTCCCGGATCGCCAGCAGCAGGCGATTCAGTTCAGGTTGTTTCAGCGCCCGATACGTTGTTGCGCATTGGTAGCCGGATGAAAAAGTTTGGAATCGCGCGTACAATTCAAAATTGCCGAAATGTCCGATGGCCATGACCATGCGCCGCGGCGGCTCGAGCTGTTCCGGGCGGACAAACTCCACATAGGGACGCAGTTGTTCCGGGCTCATCGCCGCGGTTTTGATGGCGCAGCAATAATTCTCGCCCAGGCGCCGGAAATTTTCCTTTGCCAGCGCCGTGATTTCCTTTTCAGGCATCTTGTCGCCGAAGCACATTTGCAAATTCTCCAGCGCTACGCGGCGGTGTCGCGCGTCGAGATGGAACGCCACCGCTCCGCCCACCCGGCCGATTCGTGCCACCAGCGGGAGCGGCAGCCATTGAATGAATGCGACGAGCGCGCGGGCAAGATAGTAAACGATAATCATTTCAACGCGCGGGGTTCATTTGAAACAGATTTTCCGGACGCAATCCTGGAAGTCATTCGCGCCGCTCACAATCCGGATTTCCACCCGCATGAAATAAATCGGCAGGTCACGCCGGTCAATTTTGGGAAAGCGAACCGCGTCTTTTTGCGTGGTGATGATCACCGAGGCCTGCCGTTTTTTGCCCCGGTTGATGACGTTCAAAACCTCCTGCTGCGTAAACCGGTGATGGTCCGCAAAACGCTTGGAATAGACCAGTTCCACGCCTAGCGAGACCAGGCTCTGCTCGAAACTTTCCGGCTGTGCAATTCCACTCAGGGAAGCAGCCGTCTTGCCGCGCAAAAAGTCCAGATCCTTTCGTTCGCCGGTAAAAATGTCTTCGAGATATAGCGGATGATGGACGCATTCGATCACCGCTGCTTCGGAATTGAACCTGGCAATTCGCCCGCGCAGTTCGGCCGTGTTCCCATCGCTTTTGGTGATAAAAATCGTATGCGCCCGTGAAAGATGGGAGGGCGGCTCGCGCAACGTGCCGCGAGGTAAAAGGTGCTCGTTGCCAAAAGGCTGTTGCCGGTCAATCAATACCACGTCGTGACGGCGGCCGCGGAGGCTCCAATATTGAAATCCGTCGTCCAGCAATAGTGTGTCGCACCCAAACTTTTCAATCGCGTACCGTCCGCTCTTGATGCGGTCCTTATCCACGAGCACCACCACGTCGCGCAAATTGGAAGCCAGCATGTAAGGCTCATCCCCGGCCATTTCAGAATCGAGAAGCAGTGACTTGCCGTCCGAAACCACGCGTGGCGGGGTTTGGTCTTCGCGCAGCAATATTTTATCGAAGAACAATTGATGGAATGGCTTGGGTTTCGATCGATACCCTCGCGACAGGATCGCCACATTGCGACCCGCATCACGCAGTTCACGGGCGAATTTTTCAACCACGGGGGTTTTACCCGTTCCGCCAACCGTCAAATTCCCTATGGCGATTACCTGGACCCCAAGTGTTTTGTCCCTGAAAATGCGGTTGTTGTAAAGCCATCGCCGAATATTGACCAGCACATGAAAGACTTTGGACAGCGCGAAAAGAAGGGCGCGCGTGACGTTTGCCTTGAAATCGTGACGTACTTCAAAAATGACGTCGAGGACAAACGTTTCCAGGGATTCTGCCCAAATCTGAAATTTTTCGCGCATCGCCGAAAATTGTGCCAAGGAACGTGTGCAACTGAAACTCTTAATCGAAAAAAGCGGTATTTGCAGCCTTTGCCATGAAATGAGTGCCGGAATAGAGTTCGTCGCCGTGGAATACCAATCGGCTGAAACCACACCGGATGACGTCGCCGGGGAACCGCCACTGGCATCCAACGCGCAAAAACGACGACCTTTTCGGCTCGTTATCGTTAATGTAACATAATAAGTCCCTGATAATCAACTGTATATGAAATGTAACAGCGTGTAACAAACTGTGTAACACTGTAAATGATTGCGGCTCAACGTTGTAACAATGTAACGCGATTTTCAACTTGATATGGATCATTCACATATCGTGGGCAGGATCTAATTCCACCGAAAACAGCAAAGAGCTCGCGGAGGCTCGTAATGAATGCACAAGCTCCTCGTTGGAAGATTTTTATGAAATTGATGCCGGCGTTTTGGGGGCGTTTGGCATGAGCCAGGCGATGGACTTTAATTCACAATTCTGAAACATGGTTGTCGCCGGATTGCCATACAACCAAGCCAGTCTGTGTCCCCTTTCGATTTGGTTTGGCTTCGACTCAAGCGGGAGCCAGGAAAGGGAATTCGGTGTTGATCGGCATAAGCCCTCCAATTCCGGCTATAAAATTGACTTTGTTAAAATGGCTTTGTGAAGCAAACGCTGCAATCAGCCACGGGCGGCAGCTTGTTTTCAAATAGTGTGACTGAAAAAACAATCGTTTTACCCTCGAACCCATCCGGCAACGGCGATAGCGCCCACTACCGGCTGACAGTAATGGTGCCGCGTCGCCGTTATCTGTCCTACATCCAGGAGCGGTGGTGGCTGGTGATGATATTTCTGGCCGTCGCCCTGGGCGGGACCATTCTCTATCAAACTATCCGGCCCGAATCGTACACTTCCTATGCCCAATTGTACGTCACGGAGGGGCCGCAATTGGCCTCCAGCATGTTCGGACAGCTCAAAGATGATTACGCCACCGAAATCGAGTTGTTGGAGGGAGAGCATTTGCGCGCCGCCGCCATGGAGGACCTCGGTGCCGACGCAAACAAGTTAAAAACCCCGATCGCCATCCAGGTCGTGCGCCCAATGGATACCAGCATTCTGCAATTGCGCGCTGCCGGCCAGGACCCGCTTTTAACCCAACATTTTCTTCAAGCATTGATTAACGAATATCTGGACTTCAAACGGCAAACCCGGCTCTCCACGTCGGACGACGTGATAAAATCCCTGACGCGCGAACTTTCCAACCGCGAAGCTGGCCTCAAGTCGGCGCAGGATCAGTGGGCTATGTTTCAGCGAACGAACAACATGGCTCTTTTGGAGGAGGAAAGCAAAAGCGCTGGAACCTTTTTGGCAGATGAAAGCATGGAACTTGCCGACCTCAATCTGAAACGCGAATTATTGGAACACGGCTTGTCTCCTGACGTTCGTGGGGCCGCTTCCAAAACAGCCGGGACCAATCAGGCCGGCGTAGTGTCGTCCTCGGAAACCAACGGCGCTTTGGCGGTGTCGTCCTCCACAGACGCTGATATCAAATCCACTCAGGTGGAACTCATGCTCAAGAGAGAACAATTGGCGCAGGTGGCGCAGCAATACACGGGCACTAACTCCACGGACACTAACGCGCTGGCGGCGCTGCAATTCAAGGAAAAGCCTTTGAATGACCAAATCGCGCAGATTCAGCAGAACCTCACAGCGCTTACGGCCGTCGATGGCGCTCAACGTCAGGCCGAATTAAAGGACACCGATGAGCGCATCGTCTCGATTAACAGTGCGATTCCGGGCTGGAAGGCTGAAATTGCGGCCAGCAGCGACCGTCTGGCGGAGGGTGATGAATTGAGAGCCGGAATTCAACGCCAGCAGGGCTATTACGATTCCCTGCTGACTCTGTTGCAAAACGTGGACTTGACCAAAAATATGCAACAGCAACGAGTCACGATTCTCGATCCACCCAGTCTGGGCCGAACGGTGCAGGTGAGCCTGCCGCTTGCCGTTTTCCTGGCGGCAATTGTCAGTCTGGCGGCAGGTTTGGGCGTAGTTTTTATCTGGCACCTCTTTGACGACCGCTTTGTTTCCGTGCGGGATGTGAAGGATCAATTTGGCGAAACCGTGTTGGGCCTGGTGCCGCGGATCAATATCCGCCGAACTCAACCGAAAACTGCTCTGCTGGAGGAATCCGATCCGCGGCGCGCCTATCGGGAATCCTACCGGCACCTTCGCTCGGCGTTGCTGCTTTCTGAATTGGGAGCGGCCCGGCCACAGACCATCCTTCTTACCAGCGCAGTGCCTGAGGAAGGCAAGACCACTGTCGCGATGAACTTGGCGCGCGTGCTGGCGCGAAGTGGACTGCGGGTCGTCCTCGTTGACGCCGACCCGCATGGCGGCGGCCTGCATGCGTTTCTGGGAAACGCCGCGCGGCCCGGTCTTTTGGAATACTTGCGCGCGGAAGCGGTTCTCGAAGACGTGATTGAACGATCAGAAATTCCGGGTTTGGATTATATCGGGGCCGGTATTCACCGCGAGCAAATCGAAGGTCTCCTGTTACGGCCGCAACTGGCAAACATTCTCCAGGAACTTCGGAAATCCTACGATTATATTATTCTGGATAGCGCTCCAGTCCTGGCTGCAGACGAGGCGGCTTTGTTGGTGCCTCATGTGCAGGCCGTGGTATTGGTGATGCGTCCCTTTTTTACCCGGGCGCGCATGGTACGCCAGGCGCTGGAGATGCTGTATCAACGGCAGGCCAAACACGTTGCCATTATATTCAATCAGGCCCGGCCGGACGACGTGGCGGCGCAACAGTCGTACTATCACCGGAACGGAGCCGGGCGTCCCGCGAAGACCGCGCCGATTTCTTCTTGATAAGCCGCCTGCATCGTTGCCCGTTTTGGCAAAATTGAAGTCTGCCTTTGAATATGTTAGCCTTGGGGAATATTCGTGTGTAACGGGTCGGGGCAGGGCAGAATGAATAGAACCATATTCATAGTTTTTTCAAGGTTGTTCGTTGTTCTCTCCTTTTCCTTTGCGGGCGATGCCGCATCCTTGAATGTGATTAATTTTGGCGCGCGCGGCGATGCGATCCAAACTTTCGCTACAACGGTCAGCAATTCAACACTCGTGACTCTCTCGCCCGTCAACCAGCTTTCGGCGGCGGACGCCGGAAAATTGATCGAATTGTTTGGCGTCGGCCCGGCTACTTCGCCCACAAACAACCAGGACCTCATTGCCTCGATTATTTCAGTGGCAGAAGGGACCAACGTAACGATTTCCCGGCCGGCGTCCGTGACTGCGACCGGCGTCAACTGCACTTATGGTACACAGAATGCCATCGCGTTTCAAAATTGCATCAATGCCTGTCAGGGCGGCAACAATGTTGTAACGATTCCTCCGGGGACTTATTTGATGGTCCCTCCGCAGGTGCTTGCTTCGAATTTTATCATGACCAGCTCGGCCATGGTCTGTCCCGCCGTTACTATCAGTTCCGGCGGCATTGAATTCCTGGGCGATACGCCAAACGACACCGTGCTTATGGGCAACGGCGCGTGGCTATTGAATAATGGCGCCGTCCAGCGTGGCGTGATTTTCGGCTGTGTGGGGCCGGTCACCAACAACTTTCCGCTGATATTCCGGAACCTTACTTTTAACGGCGGCGTCCAGGTCGGAAATCAGGGTTATGGCTCCGGGCCGGCTGACCCGGTGACCGGGGGCGGATGGGATATCACGCATGATGCGATGGTGGACATCGGCAATCCCCCCTTGCACGCCGACAAGCAGTTCATTGACTGTTGCTTTTCGCATTGGCGCGGGGAAATGGTCAAAAGCGTGGTTGCGTGGAATATTGGTTTCATTGGGATGACCAATTGCGCCTTCTGCGACGGCGATGGTTCCGGTTTTAATTACAACTGGACGCCGCATGTAATCAACAGCTGTTTGTTTTCAAATCTAAACATGGCCATGGAGTATTACGTCGGATCCATGGACACCAATTCAGTTTTTGAAAATTCCGTTATTACCAACACGCGAATTGCCATCGTGCTGGTGGGAGCCTTGACCAACTATCCATCGCCCGGATACGCCATCATCAATAACACTATCTCTGCGGCGAAATACGGCATCTGCCTCGGCCCGGCCCGGAACGTGACCATCGTCGGCAACACGTTTATTGGAGGACCCGTCGGAATCGCCACGGACGGTTATGCCTACCAGGGAACCGACATCAATCGCGATATTATCGTCGAAAACAATCAATTTATGAATGTGGGATACCCTTTGGGTGTGTTTGGCGCCGGAGTGGACCAGATCGTAGGTATGGTTTGGCTGACGAATACGGCTTCAGGTTGCTATAATTTTGCAAGCGGCTACGGTGAATGCTCCAATGTTGTTTTTATCGGCAACCAATCATCGGCGCCTGCCCCTAATCGCACTGGCGGCTTGGACGGCTCACAACTCGCCGGGCAATGGTTTGTGGATGTGTTGAATGATTTTCCCGCAAATCCGGTCAATATTGGCCAGGGCCAGTTGACCAATACTGTTTCCTACGCGTATGGCCGATGGCAGGAAATTTACTCCAGCAGCCCGGGTGGTGTATGCCGGTTGGACACCGCCAACCCTGGGCTCATTCCGTCAGGTGCGGAATTGGTGCTCACAAACGCGGGCCCATATTCCGATACCGTACAATTGGCCAGCACCGTATTATCGGGATCGCCGCTCACGTTATTCTCCGGTGTCGCCATCACTTGCGTTTGGTCGAACTCCGTCTGGACGCCAGTGGGGCCGATTCCCCTGCCACCCGGCAATGTGCGAGCCTTCTCGCCCTGAAATTTTGCCGCCGCTCCAATCTCGGATGCCATCAAGAACGGATTTGCCGGCTCTGCGGGTTCATAAAAATTCTCCGGACGAGCTTGAATCAGAGTTGCTGGGAATCTCTTTAAAGGTACTTCCTAAAGCCAACTAACAAAATCATGAACGCGAAAACCTCGGCGGCAGGAAACTACACTTATCACGATTATAGCACTCCTGATCCGCCGCATCAGCCGCTTTATTTAAGCTTTCTTTTACGCCAATTGCGAAATGCCGGCGCGAAGACTGTCCTGGATGTGGGATGTGGCGACGGAAATTTTTCCGCAAGTCTGGCCAGCGAAGGCTTCGAGACTTACGGAATTGATTTGTCGCAAGGCGGAATTACGAAGGCAAAGGCAAATTATCCTAACGTGAGTTTTTCAGTTGCTTCGGCTTATGACGATTACTCCGCGATCTTTTCCGGCATCCAAAAATTCGATGCCGTAGTATCCGTGGAAGTAATCGAACATCTTTATAGCCCGCGGGACTTCGTACGGTCTGCCAGGAGTGCCGCAAAACCCCGAGGGCTGGTTATAGTGACCACTCCGTATTGGGGTTATCTGAAGAATATTGTCCTTGCCGTTACAAACAGGACAGATCGCTCGTTAAACCCTCTTTGGGACGGAGGACACATCAAGCATTGGTCCCGCGCCACGCTTTGCAAACTATTCGAGGAACAGAATTTCGAAAATGTCAGTTTCTATGGCGCTGGACGGCCAGTGCCTTTTCTGTGGAACGGTATGGCAATGTCGTTCCGAAATGGCTGACAGGAATTTGCGGTGCGAAGCTGAATGAGTATAAAACAGGCCATTGAAGGAATCTGTCCTCCGGTTTTGTTGGGAGTCAAGCGGCGAGTGGAAACGTCATCGCTGGCGTCGCGGCTTATTCGCGGCACGTTTTGGTCGTTGGTGGGGACTGTTCTTTCACGTCTTCTTGGACTCGCTGCTTCTATGTTTGTAGCGCGAATGATTGGCCGGGCAGGGATGGGCGAGTTGGGGATCATCCAAAGCACCGTTGGCATGTTTAGTTCCCTGGCTGGATTGAGTCTTGGACTGGCTGCCACTAAACA
Source organism: Verrucomicrobiia bacterium (assembly GCA_036489615.1). Lineage (GTDB taxonomy): Bacteria > Verrucomicrobiota > Verrucomicrobiia > Limisphaerales > UBA11358 > UBA11358. Next base: position 21,391 of record DASXFM010000078.1, read on the forward strand.
CATCGCGGAATGCCGGGTGAAGGATCCGATTGGTGCGGGCGAAACGATTGGTTTTCTCAGTTTGCTCTCGTGGTGCAGCGGCGCCGGCATGACTTTGGTGGTATTCGGGTTGGCGCCCTGGCTCGCCCGTCACACATTGATGGCGCCGGCGCTTGCCCCGCAACTTCAGGCTGGGTCGTTGCTGCTTTTCTTTGGGGTCATTAACGGCGTGCAAACCGGTGTGCTTTCCGGCTTTGAGGCATTCAAGCGCATCGCTCAAATCAATTTCCTTTCAGGCGTGGCCAATTTTTCCCTGGTGGTTGGAGGGGCCTGTCTGGCGGGCTTGTCCGGCGTAGTTGCCGGATTGGTGATCGCCCTGGCACTCAATTGTGGATTGAATTTTTTTGGTGTTCGGCGTGAAGCTTCTGCTTCGGGTATTGCGATCCGATTCAAGAATTTCCACAGGCAGTGGGGCCTGCTTTGGGGATTTGGCGTGCCGGGAACGCTGTCAGGATTTATTTCCGGACCGGTGGGTTGGAGCACAAGTACTGAACTGGTTCGGCAGCCGGGCGGTTACGCCGATATGGGCATTTACAACGTCACCAATACCTGGTTTCAAGCGGTGGCGTTTCTGCCGGATTTGCTCGCCCAGGTTTTATTGCCCATTCTTTCTTCGTTCCATGCCGCCAAAGATAATCGGGGAACCAATCGTGCCCTGGCTCTTGCCACCTGGACTAACGTGGCCATCGTCGTCCCGGTAATAGTTGTGGCCGGCCTTTTAAGCCGCTTCATTATGGGGCTTTACGGACCGGATTTTGTGCGAGGCTGGCCTGTGATGGTGCTGACCATGCTGAGCGCCGGTGTATTGATGGTCCAAGGGCCAATTACCAATCATCTGGTCGCTGCTTCCCGGATGTGGGCCTATTTCTGGGCGCATATTTTGTGGGGCGGCATGTTTCTGGCCGGAGCCTTTCTGCTGGTGCCGGGTCACGGCGCTGTTGGGTTGGCCGCCGCGAGGCTAATCGCCTATGTTTTGAACGGCCTTTGGATCGCGGCGGTGGTTTGGACGCATGCAGTGAGGATGAGGAAACAAACCAACCTGGGTTAATCTCATGCCGCTTTCACGTTTTCACGCCCTTTTGCCTGTCCGGGATGAAGCCGACATCATCGGCCAATTTCTGCAGCACTTATTGGGTTGGGCGGACGCCGTCTACGTTTTTGATACCGGCAGCGTGGACAATACCTGGGAAATCGTCCAGGATTTTGCGGCAAGAGATGGGAGGGTGGTTCCTTTAAGAAAGGACGCGGTTTTTTTCTCCGACACCAAAATTCGTGGCTGGATTTTTCACCAGGCACGCAAGCACATGCGTGAGGGAGATTGGTTCTTGCGTGTGGACGCGGACGAGTTTCATCATATACCACCGCCCGATTTTGTGCGCACTCGCTTGCGCAAATACGAAACAATTGTCTGGCATCAATACTACGACTTTCGATTGACCGCCTCTGAAGTCCGGGCGTGGGAGGCCGGCAGGGAATCGCTGGCTGACCGGCATCGGCCGATCGAACAACGCCGGCAGTGGTTCACTCCCAGCGATTATAGCGAGCCTCGGTTGTGCCGGTACCGCGAAACGATGCAATGGCCGGCAACGCATTCCTTTCCCGTCAATGCTGGTTATGTGGCGCGGCAACGCCTTCCCATTCGGCATTATCCCCATCGGGATCCCGAACAATTGCGACGTCGTGTCCGGCTGCGCTCGATCATGATGGCCAATTACAACCGGGGTTGGACGAGCCCTCAGACACATCATTGGTCTGAAGATGAATGGCGAAAATTTATCGCGCCGGATAACTTGCCCGGGTTGTGTCATTGGAAGTCCGGCGGCGAATTGGCAGAGGTCCAATTCAAAAGCCACTTGCGCCCGCCACACATTCGGGCGGTCCAACGATTTGTCCATGCCTTTTGCCTTCCGCACTTGGATCGCCTGCGGGCCAAATGGACTGAATCCGCCTATCCGCCGAAAATCCCGGCTGAGATTGCGAATTACCTTCAACAAGAGTTGCGGGAGAATTCTTTGATATGATTGCCCGATTTCTCAAAGCGGTAATTCCGGCGCGGTTCCGGCCTATCGGCTATCTCCTCCACTTGACTCGCGTTCGTACGGAAAATCGCATTCAATCCGGCCCCTTTGCGGGTGTTCGTTATGTGAACAATTCTGTCGGCAGCGCATATATTCCAAAACTATTGGGTATTTATGAAAGCGAACTTGCCGCTAAAGTTGAAACTATCTGCCATCGTCGGCCGGATTTGATCGTGGACATTGGCGCAGCGGAGGGCTATTACGCCGTCGGTCTGGCAGTCCGCAATCCGCAGGCAAGGGTCGTTGCCTTCGAAATGAATCCGCAGGGGCAGGCAGCGTTGCGTGAAATGGCGCAGTTAAACCGGGTCCCTGGCGTGGTGGAAATTCGAGGCAAATGTGAGCCAGCCGACCTGGCGGCTACCCTGGACGGCGCTCCCAATCCGGTAGTGATTTGCGATGTGGAAGGATACGAAGAAAAACTGCTCGATCTGGAGTCAGTGCCGGCCCTCAGGCGAACGGGAGTATTGGTCGAACTTCATGATTTCGTTGTACCGGGAATCACCGAAGAATTGAAAAAGCGGTTCGGCCTCACGCATCGCATCACGCATATTTGGCAGCAGCCGCGCTCGCGCGCGCAATTCCCCTGGCGGACTTTTGGGACCGCGCTGTTGCCAAAATCCTACCTGGACTGGAGTGTCAGCGAGTGGCGTCCGGTGCGCATGGCCTGGCTGTGGATGGAACCACATGCCTAAAGGGAAGGACAACGTGCGGGTGCTGTTTTGCTGCACCGGAGTAGGAATTCTCAATCGCGGGTTTGAGTCCTTTGCCAGGGACGCATTCGACGGATTAAAGAAAACTCCCGGTTTGGAAATATGGCTGATCAAAGGCAAAGGCGAACGCACTGAACGCGAGATTCCGGTGTGGTGCCTGCCTCGAACCGGGCGTGCGGCCCGGTGGGTGGGTTGGCTGTTCAACCGCAGCGCCTATGCCGCGGAACAATGGAGCAGTTTTCTCCCGGTAGTCAGGCAAATTCGACGGCTCCGCCCCCACGTCATTTTTTACAGTGATGCAAATCTGGGGTTTCAGCTTTTTTTTCGCCGCAAATGGATTGGTGTTTCGTACCGGCTGCTTTTTTCGAACGGCGGACCGGTCGGTCCGCCGTTTAACAGGACCGATTTTGTCCAGCAAGTGGCGCCCTTGTATCATGCGCAGGCCTTGGAATATGGAGAGCCGGCGTCCAAACACTTTATGGTGCCCTACGGCATCAAATCGCCCGAAGCGCCGGTTTGCGATCCGGCCTTGAAACATAAATTGCGCGTGCAGTTGGGAATGCCTATTGACCGGCCCGTCGTTTTGAGTGTTGGCTGGATCAGTCGTCAACACAAGAGGATGGATTATTTGGTGGAGGAAATTGCGCGCTTGCCTCAACCACGTCCGTTTCTGCAAATGTTGGGAGCGATGGATGAATCGTCGCGGGAAATTATCGAATTGGCGGACAGATTGCTCGGTCGCGGCAACTATACCGCAAAGTCCGTTTCTTACGATCGGGTCTCCGATTTCTATCGTGCTGCCGACGTTTTCGTTTTGGCTTCGCTTCAGGAAGGATTTGGTCGGGTTTATTTGGAAGCGCTTATCCATGGTCTTCCGGTAATCGCGCACCGACATCCAGTGATGGAATATGTCTTGAACGGTGTTGGTATATTGGGAGATTTAAGCCGGCCTGGAATTTTGGCACAATTGTTGTCCGGTCACCTGCAAACCCAACAGGACCTTAATGTCGCCCGGCTTCGTTGGGATAGCGTGCGGACTCGCTTTGGTTGGCAGACGCTGGCTTCCCAATATGATCGGATGTTTCAGGATATTCTCGAAAGATAGTGCGGATTTTTCGGGCCGGAGATTTAACGATTATGACTCCCGAAGTTCGGATTCCAACGGTACCCGTTACGGCCATTATTGCCGCCTATCAACGCATCGGGCAGACCTTGGAAACGCTGAAACGGATTGAAGCCTGTCGGCCGATACCTGACGAGATCATTGTGCATGTGGATGGCCACCAGACGATGTGCGGGGACGCAATTCGACAGGCTTTCCCCGAGATAAAGGTTTTTACCAGTAGCGAATCCATCGGACCGGGCGGAGGACGTAACCGCCTTATTTCCGAGGCCAGGAATGAGTGGGTGGCCAGTTTTGACGATGACTCGTTTCCTCTGGATGCCGACTATTTCGGACGAGTGGCCGCGTTGTTCGCAAAATATCCGGAAGCGGCAATTTTGCGCGCAGCGATTTATCATCAAGGCGAATCCATAAATCCGGATCGGGGAAGCGCTGAGTGGGTTGCCGATTTTATCGGCTGCGGCTGCGCCTATCGCCGAAGCGTTTTTCTAAAAACCTCTGGTTATGTGCCGCTGACAGTGGCTTACGGGATGGAGGAAGTGGACATCGGGCTTCGGCTCGTGGCGAATGGCCATAAAATTCTTAAGACGCCTTGGTTGCGGGTTTATCATGACACTCGTCTGCGTCATCATGCTAATCCGGACATTGTGGCGGCAAGCATTGCCAACCGGGCTTTGCTGGCTTTTCTACGGTACCCGGTATCCCTGTGGCCAGTGGGAGCAGTACAGTGTTTGGGCCGCATCCGTTTCCTCCTAAAACAGGGGCGTAGCGAGGGGATCTGGCAGGGAATAGGGATGATTCCCCGCTATATCTGGTCAAAACGACAGCTGCGCCGTCCCCTGAGCTGTGCATCTGTAATTGCCTTTCTCAAACTTCGGCGTCAACCGGTGCAGTTGGAATCACAGGGATAAGGAACTACCAGTTATTCGTGGCCAGGCTAACGATGACTAATCCAACACAGTCCATTATGGAGAGCCCGATTGTGACTGTAGCGGCCAGCTCCCAGTCCCCCGGCACAATGAACACGCGTTTTGATGCCGCCGACATCCTTCGAGGCGTCGCCATTCTGGCGGTTTTTGTGTATCACGCTACTCTTCGCGCCTGGCCCTGGAACGGATGGTCGCGGGATTTCCATCATGTGTCTGCCGTGACGATCGGGACGTTTTATCCGCTCTCCTTTGGTTGGTCCGGAGTTGCTCTTTTTTTTGTCCTCAGCGGTTTTTGCATTCATGTTTCATTCCTGAGAGCGAGACAATTCACCTGGCCCCGGTTTTTTTGGCAGCGGTTTTGGCGGATTTATCCTGCTTATCTGGTGGCTCTGGTCGCCTTTGCGGTGTGCCGCCGGTTGGACGTCGCCACAAAAGCGGGCATGAAGATGCTTTTGTCGCACGTTCTGCTGATTCAAAACCTCAACGCGGATACTTTTTTTGGAATCAATGCGTCTTTTTGGAGCCTCGGAACGGAAATGCAGCTGTACCTGCTGTTTCCTCTCTTGTTGTGGCTGCGGGAGCGGTTCGGAATACTGGCTTGTCTCGGAATTACCTTCGGGGTGGGCTTGGCCTGGCGATTGATTTCCCTCTTGTGCTGGGGCTTGCCCGATCAATGTATCAATCCAGCCTGCACGTTTCCTTTAGTGACCTGGTTCGATTGGACGTTGGGAGTTTTCGTCGCTGAACGAGTCGTTCAAGGAATACCCGCATTTTCACACCATTTGATTTGGTTAATGGCACTCATTCCCGCTTTCGTTTTGAGCACGCTTTTCAAACCGCTAACGACGTTCAGCTTCACCTTGGCCGCCGCCATTTCAGCGGTTGCATTGGACAGGATGACACGAACAAGCCTCGCGGAAAATATTGTCCTCAAATTTTTGGCGACTGTCGGGATAGTAAGCTATTCGGGTTATTTATGGCATCAACCGTTATTGGAACTTATGCCGCGTTGGTTGGACCCTCACGCTTATTTATGGCCTCGTTTGATTGCAGTCGGAACGATCTGTTTACTTGCCGTTCTTTCTTATTCATGCCTCGAACGGTCCGGCATCCGGTTTGGAAAATGGCTTTGGAACAAGCTAAAGGGAGAGCCACAACCGCAAATCAACCAGGCCCGTATCGAAAATGGCCTGAGTTAGCTTGAATTGGAAAAAATAAAATGTCTGGGCTTTCTGCCAAAAATTTAGCCACCGAGTCGCCATCCGAGGAGCCCGCGTACCGCTGGATCGTTGCTCAGGAAGGTACGCGCCAGGGTTATGCTGTCCCGATAGCATTTCACCGGCTCGGAATGTTGCGCTTGTTCTATGCGGATATTTGGTGTCGGTGGGGCCGTTCGCTGCTTCGACGAGGCTCAGCCGGACCGCGGGCGTTGGCCACTCATTTTAACGCCGAACTTCCCGCGGATCGAGTAGTCGCGTTCAACCTTAGGGCCATTGCCGACAGGGTCGGACAGCATTTCCGGGGACAATTCTTGTCACCGGTCGAACGGGCCGACCATTATTGCCGTTATGGTCAATGGTTTGCCACTCAAGTCCGGAATCATTTGGAGACGATGGAACTGGATCCCTGGGTCGACCATTTTTTTGGCTTTAACACCAACTGCCTTGAAACGTTGGAGTTGTTACGCAGCTACCAAATTCTAACCGTGGTCGACCAGGTTGATCCGGGCGTGATTGAGGAGGAAATTGTCTTGGCGGAAGCCGAACGTTGGCCGGGTTGGGCCAAGGTGCCAGGTCGCCTTCCTTCGAGTTACTGGGAGCGGCTCAAAGCCGAATGGAAAGCTGCTGACCTTGTACTGGTCAATTCCAAATGGTCTGCCGACGCGCTGACCCAACAAGGCATCCCATCGGAAAAGATCATCACGGTTCCACTGGCCATTGACATCCCCAAGGGCCATCTCTCAATGCCAATAAAAACCAGCGGAAATCTGAAGGTGCTGTGGCTCGGCAGTTTAATATTGCGCAAAGGAATTCAATACCTCGCCGAAGCAGCCTGGAAGTTAGAGCCCCGGAATATCGAATTTCTCCTGGCTGGTCCTATCGGAATTTCCGATGCGGCCATCCGGTCCTTTCCTTCGAATATGAGATTTTTGGGACGGGTGACGCGGGACCAGTTGGGCGAGATTTACCGGCAGGCGCATGTGTTTGTGCTGCCTACGATTTCCGACGGATTTGCAGTGACTCAACTGGAGGCAATGGTTCACGGGTTGCCCGTCATTACGACCCCTAATTGCGGTGAGGTAGTGTCCGATGGAGTGGATGGCTTCGTCGTTCCCGCCCGCGACAGCCAGGCGTTGGCTGACGCGCTGGCCAGGTTAAACGACGACCGGGCGTTACTGCGGGAAATGTCCGGCAACTGCCTGGCCAAGGCTTTGAAATACGATCTGCCATCCAATGCCCGTTTCATCAACCGGGCCGTTTTTCAATTTCTTCACGGCAAGGCAAAGCGTGATGTTCCGGCTCATACAGCGGCTAAATAGCCCGCCGCCGTTCACCGTAGCAACTGGAAAATAGAGATGGCTTATCTATCGATGTCATACCCGAATGACAGGACTCGTCTCCCAGGCTGCTCCTCATTGCCCGTTGGGCCTAAAAGGAATTTTGAGAATAGCCGTGACCGCAGACCAACCGGGCGAATCAAGTAGGGATTTATGAACATAATTGATTTTGCTCTGATTGGGCAAGTAGTGGTGTGGCTCATCGTTTTGGGAATCTTTTTGGCCAGCGGACAAGCCAGTGTTTTCCATCCCCTGGGAGTCTATCTGGGCTTTCATGCTTTGGTCTTTATCCTGCGGCCCATTTTTGTCTGCTTTTATGGATTCGATACCGTCTGGCTTTACATGGGTTTCAAACCCGACCAGGAGGAATTCATACGCACGCTGATTGTCTCGTCGGTAGGCCTGTGCACGCTGGCGCTGACCTGTCTCTGGGTTGGTTGGACACGCCCCGCTTTTCGTCCGGGAGCAACGCCTTCGCTTTCTCGCGAGCAGGATACCGCGTTGCGATTGATGACCATTGTGTTACTTCCGCTAATCGCCTATTCAATTTATCGGTCCGGTGGGGATACTGGCGGGCAGCGAATGGCGAATGGAGTGTACATTCTTACCAAAACCACCGGCTATGTGACCGATGCCCAATTTATGCTTGGTCCTTTATTATGTCTATGGCTGCTGAAAACACGGTTTCATTGGTTTAACCTTGTCCCCATACTTCTTTTTATCGCCTACCGATCGTGGTGCGGTTGGGCACGGTGGACGATTCTTCTTTTCTTCATCACCATCGTCTTTATGTATTGCTGGTACCATCGGCAGCGTTGGCTGCCGGCCTGGACGCTGGCAGTTGCCGTGCCGGTGTTGATTCTGTTCAATATTCTGGGCCACAACCGGGCCGTTTTGCAGACATACCTCACTAAGGGGGTCATCGAAGACTCGCAGTTTCTGAGCGTTCCCGGCACGTCAGTCGCCGAAAAAAGGAAGGAACAATTGGACACCCAGGACTTCGCCAATTTTGATTATCTTGCTGCCGTGGTTTCGGTTGTTCCACAACGGACTGGGACCTATACCTATGGAACACAATACCTGCAATTGTTCACCGAGCCCATACCGAGAATCTTATGGCCGGGAAAACCCGCCGGAGCCCCGGTGGGATTCTTTAATATGAATCAATATGTTGATTTTACTGGTCTCACCTCCAGTTTAGTGGGCGATGGCTGGTTTAGCGGTGGCTGGATTGGGCTCGTCATTACCATGGCTTTGGCCGGGGCTGCGCTGGGGTTGGCACATCGTTCCTTCTGGGCCAGGTCCAGTCTCATGATTCCT
>DASXFM010000112.1:0-8292 GCA_036489615.1 Verrucomicrobiia bacterium
GCCCACGAGCGTGGAATTTCCGTCGATAATAACTTCGCCATTGGGCGCCGCGACCAAACCATAAACGATGGATCCGCCATTGAGGGTAAATCCTCCGGAGGCAATATTAAGCCGCAGCCACACGGGATTATTTGAACTTCCTACAAAGCCATTGGCCGTAAAGCCATTGGCCACGGTCAATATGACCGGGCCAACAACTTTGAAAGTTGAATTTCCATTGAGAGTTAAATTTTGGAGATTATAAGTTGCGGGCTGAACCGCCCCGGCTACACCAATGACCAGGCCCGAGCCGCCATTCACGACAAAATTTCCATAAGTGCCTGGAGGTACTGAAGTTAATCCAACATTCCCATTCAATGTAAGATTCAATAGCGTGTCTGCATTGCCATAAGATTGATCGGGTTGACTAATGGTTACGGTTCGTGTGCCCGTTGGCGCGGGCGGAGCGGGTACCGACGGCAATGTCACCGGGGTTGTCCGTGTTCGCAAATAATTGAATGAGCAATTCCCGTTGAGGATGATTTGGTAGCCAGAGGGCGAAGAACTGCCGCTTCCAGGAATCGTGCCCGCGTAACTGGGGTTGCCGTTGGCGACGACGGTCGGCGTACCAGGCACTAAAAGATCGCCGGTCATTTCAAACCCGCCATTTAGCGTAACGCTCTCACCGTTAAGTTGTTGCAGCGATCCCTGAATCACGCCTCCGCCGTCCAAAGTCGGCGCATGCTGCACGATGACCGCCAAGTTGGTTTGAATCGTTTGCGCTTCCACGCTCGCGCGGGTCAGACACAAAAGCGATAACCAAAAGAAGAACGCGAAATGACGCGTTTGAAGTTTCCCCGTAGCTGCAGTTGTCCCGCGGCTTCCGGCCGATCCAAGTAATAAAAGATTGCCCATACCCGTAACCCAACAATTGTTATTGCTATTGTTACTGCCTGAATTTCCAATAAACGCCTTCTGCAAGGCCTCCCGACCAAACTCTTTGTGAAACGCGTCCTTTTTCTCTAATTGACAGCCTAATGTCAAGATGTTTTTCGCTTATGAGTGTAAAAATTATGTGACACCTCAAAAAATCTTACTTATCGGTTACGGTCATTGTCGCCGGATTATTGGCGTTTCCTTCGTTTTTCCATCGCCAAACGATTAAAACCGGATGCCTGCAATATGAGTATTGGCGGACTCAACGGTTATTGCAAAAGACAATGTCTTAGTGCAAAAGGCAATGGGAAATACTGAATTCCAGAAGCGTTGCGGCGAGTTTTATCGTGCGGCGACCTGTTTTCGACGCTTTAACGCGTCAACTCTTGAACATTTGCCCGGCACTGGCATGAAAATGGCAATAAGGCCCGGCGTATGAAAACCAAATGTTTCATAATGGCAATGGCAACGGTTGCGCTCGGCTTTTCTGCCCATGCGCAAAACACCTATCAGGCGAATCCGCCTGCTCAATCGGCTGCATACACCGGTGATTACGTGAATCACGTGGGCGTCGGCGCCGAGCTGGGCGCGCCCATCGGCGTGAACGCGAAATATTGGCTGACCGATATTTTCGCGGTGGACGGAGCCTTCGGCTGGTCTCCCTATTCGCATTCGGCCGCCGAAATTCACGCCGACTTCCTCGTGCATGACTTTGACATTATCACGCCGCCGTCCGGCCGACTTCCGTTTTATATCGGCGCGGGTATATTAGGGAGATTCCGCAACGACGGCCGATCCAATCTCGCCGGTTTTCGCTTTCCAGTCGGCGTATCCTATATGTTTGACAATTGTCCGTTCGACATCTTCGCCGAGGTCGCTCCGGAAGCCATCTTCGCCCCCTTTGGCCGTGCCTGCATCGACGGCTCGGTAGGTTTCCGTTATTGGTTCTAAACGAGCATATCGCTTTCATCCTCATCGTCATGACTAAGTCGCGGCGATGAGGATGAGGCGGGGCCAAAAAACGGTTGCGGGGGCGGGCTGGTGAAGTAAAACTGGCCTGGTGAATAAAACTCCCGATTTCATGCGGTTAGCGCTCGCACTGGCGCGGCACGGTTACGGGGTAACCTCGCCCAATCCAATGGTCGGCGCCGTCCTGGTTAACAAGGGAGAAATTATCGGACGCGGCTGGCATCGCCGCGCCGGAATGCCGCACGCGGAAATCGAGGCGCTCCGCGCGGCGCAACAGCGGAAAAAAAATCCGCGAGGGGCGACGCTCTATGTCACGCTCGAACCCTGCTCCACCCACGGACGCACCCCGCCTTGCACCGATGCCATCATTGCGTCCGGAATACGCAAAGTCATCACGGGCGCGACGGACCCGAACCCTAAGCACGCGGGCAACGCATTTAAAATATTGCGGCGCGCGGGTATCGAAGTAATCCACGGAACCTTCGCGCAAGAGTGCGAGCGATTGAATGAAGCTTTTAACCATTGGATTGTCCACGGCACACCGTTTGTGACGGTGAAAGCGGCAATGACGCTGGATGGAAAAATTGCGGCGGCCAGCGGGGAATCAAAATGGATCACCGGCGAAAAGGCGCGCGGCGCCGGAATGCAAATGCGCCAGGGCGCGGATGCAGTATTGGTCGGAGTGAATACAATCCTCGCGGATAATCCGTCGCTCACATTTCGTCCAAAACACGACGGAAACGCCAGGACTCAACCAAAACCATTGCGCCGAATTATTTTGGATTCAATGGCTCGAACGCCACTGGAGGCGAAGGTGGTTTGCGACAAATTTGCCGCGTTAACCACGATAGTGGTTTCACGCGCCGCGCCGAAAAAACGCATATCCGCTTTGGGCAAACGAGCAAATATCCTGGCGGCGCCTCTATGCGAGCCTTTGTCTTCCGATAATCGTTCTCTCCTGGATTTGCGCTGGTTGATGAAGCGGCTTGGTTCGGAAAATGTGACGAGCATTTTGGTAGAGGGCGGTGGTGAAACGAATGCTTCATTTCTGTTTAACGGCCTGGCGCAACGGGTGGCATTTTTCTACGCTCCGCGCCTCCTGGGCGGCAGCCGCTCACTGAAAGCTGTTGCCGGAGAAGGCGTCAAAGACGTGGCGGATGCCATTCGACTAGAAGACGTCGAATGGAAAAAGGTTGGGGAAGATTTGATGATGACGGCAAGGGTGGGTTTGGGAAGGGACTGATGATTTGCGGATTATTGGATTGGTGGAGGAAACCTGCGGGGCCAGTTGTTTTCCCGCAGTTTGAGATTTCGACGTGTCGTACGATGGTTTAAATTATCTTCGATGTTCACAGGCATTATTGAAGAAACTGGAACGGTCGAAAAAATCGAGCGCGCACGGGACTCGATTGCATTGCAGGTCCGCGCCGAAAGAAGCGGTCGCGGACTGAAGATCGGGGGCAGTCTGGCCGTGAATGGTTGCTGCCTGACAGCAACCAGAATCTCGACGCGGGGCAAATCAACTCTTATTCAGTTTGATTTGCTGGATGAAACCTGGAAGCGAACGAATTTTCAATTTCTCAAAACCGGCTCATTGGTAAACCTGGAACGTCCATTGCGCGCGGGTGGCGAATTCGGCGGCCATTTTGTGACAGGACATATTGACGGCACAGGAAAGATTTCGCGCTGGGAACAATCCAATGCCAACCACGTTCTGGATATTGCCGCGCAGCAAAACGTGATGCGTTACGTGATCGAAAAAGGCTCGATTGCCATCGACGGCATCAGCCTGACCGTCGCCGAGGTGACCAAGAAATCCTTTCGCGTGTGGATCATTCCTCACACGTTCGAAGTGACCAACCTGCGCGGGCGAAAGCCCGGAGACGCGGTCAATCTCGAGGCGGATTTGCTGGGCAAATATGTGGAAAAGTTCACCGGAAAACGGTAGGCAACGCCATTTGTGAACAGCACGGCCCCTTCTAAAGAGGTTAATTCGCCATTGGAACGAATTTTACGTCGACAGAAATCCCCGCGTTCAAAATCTGTCCGGTTGGCGTCAACAACCCGGTTCGCTTGTTGATGGCAAAGACGGTCACGGTTTTTGATTTTTGATTGCCGACAATCAGCCAGCAGCCTGATGGATCAATTCCCATACCGCGCGGGAAATCTCCGCCGCACGGCAGATTTTGAATGAGTGAAAGCTTCTTTCTTTTCACAGCCAGGACCGAAACGCTGTTATGCCCCCGAACGGTGGCATAGACAAACCTGCCATCAGGCCGGTATTCAATTTCCGCAGCCGTAAAGGTCGCTCCATCGTATTGTCCCGGCGGCAGAAGTGACAGCGACTGGCGTTGTGTCAGCTTCCCGAGTTTTGGGTCCCAGTCAAATACAGTAGCCGTAAAGGCCATTTCGGAAATAACGCAGGCCGTTTTTCCGTCCGGGCTGAAGGCGATATGACGCGGGCCGGAACCGGGCGCGATGGGAGCGAAGGGGGGATCGTTCGGCGTAAGGGCGGCATTGGCTGGATTCACTCGATATACCATCACTTTGTCCAGTCCCAGGTCACATGCCAGCGCATATCGTCCTTTTGGCGCCGGCACAAAGCAATGCGGATGCGGACCGGCCTGGCGCGCCGGATTGACGCCTTTGCCGTAATGTTGAATGACCGTGCCGTCGGTAAACGTTCCATCAGAATTCAGATGAAAAGATTTCACGCTGCCGCTGCTGTAATTCGCGGCCAGCAGGCAGTGATCGGCCGCGTCATCGCTCACATAACAAGGGCCGTCGCCGCCGGATGAGCCCATGTCCAAACGCCGGAGCCCGCCTGTCTTCCGATCAATCGCGAAAGAGACGATGGAACCCGGTTGATTGTCGCCGCGGGTCGCGGCAAAGAGAAAGTGGCTGTCGGGGGAAACGGCCAGATAATTGGGACTATCCACGGAAGCGGCCAATTCGGGAGTTGAAAGTTTTCCGGAATTTATATCGAGGTGCGATATATAAATTCCCCGGCTTGAGTTGTCGGTAAACGTGCCAAAATAGACGAAACAATCCTTCGCCCAAAGCGCCGGCGAAAGCAGGGTAACCGCCAAAATAATCAGCTTTTGAGCCGTTATTACGGCCTTGATTCGATGATTCAGGATATCCATTTGCATTGGTCATCCATTGTTACCGGCAAAGCGATTAAAGACAAGTAACTAAACTTTTACTTCGCGCCGAATGTCACTTATAGTCTGTTGTGCAGTACCAGGGGAAAAGCACATGATTTTTCAAACAGCCGGGATTATGGACGGGCGGACTTACTTGTGGCAAACGATATGGATGCAAAAAAGTGCTTTGGGGCGTCGGTGAAATTTTGGCGGAATCGACTGGGCATTTCCCAGGAGACCCTGGCGGAACGGTCAGACATGCACCGCACCTACATCTGCGACGTCGAACGCGGAGCGCGCAATGTCTCTCTCGAAACGATTGAGCGGCTGGCGCAAGCGCTGGAGATTTCCACCTTCACCCTCTTCTTTAGCTTCCGCAAAATATCATCCGAAAAGGCAACCCTGCTTGTAGCCGATGAAATGGCCGACATCCTGATCGTGGAGGACAATCCGGATGAAGCCGAGCGCGCTTTGCGTTCGCTCAAGCGCGCCAGCCTGGCCAACCGCATCGAATGGGTCCGCGATGGGCAGGCAGCCCTCGATTTTCTTTTCGGCAACGGAATACAGCGACGGCAGCGTCGAGACCTGCCGCATTTGATTTTGCTGGATTTGTATTTGCCCAGGGTCGACGGCCTGGAAGTGTTGCGACAAATTCGGGACGACCCTTTGACACGCTCGATTCCTGTTGTCGTCCTGACGAGATCCAACCGGGGCCGTGAGGCCAAGGAATGCCAAAGGCTCGGCGCCCGCGCGTGCATTGTTAAACCCGTGGATTTTCAAAGCCTCAGCGAAATAGTACCCAGGTTAAACCTGCAATGGGTACTCAGAGCGACCACTGCCGCAGTCGCTTAAGCCGCTGGCACTTGCATAGCAATACGCCACGGTTATAGCACCTCTCACGGCACGTAATGTGCTGCCACACCTTGATGTTTTGTAGGAAAACAAACGGATTTTGAAGAGACGGGGGGCGGAATCCAACAATTATCGGTTTCCAGATTTCGAGGCATCCATGGGCAAATCACTGAATGTTTTAATCGTTGAAGATTCAGACGCTGACGCGGAATTGATCACGTTTGAACTGAAGAACGCCGGGTTCGATTTAAAATGCACGCGGGTGCAAAGCGAACCGGAGTTTCTCGAGGAATTGGCCAAGAGGCCCGACATTGTCCTTTCGGACTATTCGATGCCTCAATTCAGCGGATTGCGCGCGGCGCAATTGACACGCGAGAGCGCCCTGGGTGTGCCGTTTATACTGGTGTCTGGAACGGTCGGTGAAGACGTGGCCGTCGAGGCCATGAAAATGGGCGCGACCGATTACCTCCTCAAAGACCGACTGGTTCGCCTCGGTCAAGCCGTCGAGCGAGCGCTGCTCGAAGCGCGGGAACGCGCCAGATTACGGCGCGCGGAGGAGGAACTCCAAACGACACACGCGCAATTGCGCCAATTACTCGAACACAGCCCCGCGGTGATTTATTCCCTGAAAGTGGAAGGCAAGAATCTCGTGCCAAAAATTGTCAGCGAAAACGTGACTGCGCTGCTGGGCTTCACGGTGGCTGAAGCGTTGAGCTACGAGTGGTGGCTCTCACAGCTTCATCCGGATGACCGGGAGCGGGCCATTACCAGCATCTCTGAAACGCTGGTCGATGGAGCAAGCCTCACAAATTATCGGCTTCGCCACAAAGACGGCGGGTACCGCTGGGTGGAGGACAAGCGACGCCTCATCTGCAACTCCACGGATGAACCGGACTACATCGTGGGTATCTGGGCGGATGTCACCGAACGCCGCCGTCTCGAGGCGCAGCTTCTTCAATCGCAAAAGATGGAAGGCATCGGGCAATTGGCGGGCGGCGTAGCCCATGATTTCAACAACATTCTTAGCGTGATACAGATGCAGTCCGGCCTCCTCAAAGACAGCGGGGAACTTTCGACCGAACAAGTGGCTTTCGCTGATGAAATTCAGGCGACAGTCCAACGGGCCGCGGCATTGACCCGGCAATTGCTTCTGTTCAGCCGGCGTGAAGTGTTTCAGCCGCGGGATTTGGATCTGAACGAAACCGTGAGCCACATGACGAAGATGTTGCAGCGAATATTGGGTGAAACGATCCAGATGGAACTCAAACTCGCGCCACCGCCGGTCTTTGTCCACGCGGACCCGGGCATGATCGACCAGGTGCTGATGAATCTGACGGTCAACGCGCGCGACGCTATGCCCAGCGGCGGACGGCTGATCATTGAAACAGCCGCCGTAGAATTTGATCATCTGGCCGCCTCGCTATCCATGAATGGAAGGCCCGGTTCTTTCGTCTGCCTGAGTGTCAGCGACAGCGGCTGCGGCATCGCCCCGGAAATTCTTTCAAAGATTTTCGAACCGTTCTTCACGACTAAAGAACCCGGAAAAGGCACCGGGCTTGGGCTGGCAACGGTTTTTGGCATCGTGCAGCAGCACCAGGGCTGGATCAGCGTCTATAGCGAGGCCGGCGGTGGCGCGACATTCCGGATTTATCTGCCGCAACTGACGCGGGATGCCCAAAAGCCTTCGCAGCGGGCCACAGCGGAAATGCGCGGCGGCAAAGAAACGATCCTGCTCGCGGAAGACGATCCTATCCTGTGCGCTTCCGTCCATCGCGCGCTCGCCAAATTGGGTTACCACGTGATTGAAGCGCGAAGCGGGGCTCGGGCGCTCGAAATGTGGAAAAAGCATTCCGATCACATTGATCTCCTCCTCACCGATTTGGTCATGCCCGGCGGAATGACCGGCAAAGAATTGGGACAACGGATTCTCAAAGAAAATCCGAAACTCAAAGTTATCTATATGAGCGGCTACAGCGCCGAAATCGTCGGCAGAGATTTTCCATTGGAAGAAGGTTTCAATTTTCTCGTCAAGCCGTTCCAGGTCGAAAAACTAGCCAACACGATTCGCGCCCGACTGGACCATTGAACGAGCCTTCAAATTTGTTCCGTTTTAACGTTTCAACGACCCTGTTTAGCCTTGCCACCCACGCCCTGCCCAGTTCACCCTGCACGGCATTATGGCAACAAAACAAATTATCAAACCGGCGAAATCTCCAACCGCCGTGGGACCTTATAATCACGCGGTGCGCATTGGCGATTTGCTTTTTTGCGCCGGGCAAATTCCCATTGATCCGAAGGATGGAAACCTGATTTCCGGTGATATCAAAGCACAAACCGACCGCGTTTTGCAAAACGTCCAAGCCATTTTGGACGATCAAAAGCTGACGTTCGGCAACGTCGTCAAAAGCAC
>DASXFM010000122.1:0-6250 GCA_036489615.1 Verrucomicrobiia bacterium
CAATCCATCAATCCAGCAGCCTTCTCCGCCCTATTCATTCCGATATTCCTGAATCGCCGCCCGCCACGCCGGCGCCAATGTCGCCCCGGGACGCAGCCAGATTTGTTCATGAAGCCATTCCATCGCATTGGCATCGGCCATGATAAGAACGCGGTCGTCCGGCGCTATTTTCTCAGGCCCTTCGGCCAGAAACTTTTCCACCAGTGAACGGATTTTGGGGCTGCCCACGCCCAGCATCTCAAACTGTTCGGCGTAATACGGATTGGACCGCTTTTCCCGCAAGAGCGAAACATGGATGGCGTTGATGTACGGGTCCAGCACCGCTTCCGACACGCCGTCGTGCCGGTGGGTCGGCCCCGTCTGGCTGATGATTTCCTGGATTTTTAAACGCGCCCGCAAAGACACCAATTCGCCAGGCGGCTCAGTTTCCTCGGGAGTCAGGAACAGTCCCCATTTTTTTGCCGCCGCGCCCGCCGATACCCGGCTGGTCATGACACTCAACGGTACGGAAAAAACCATGCCGGCAAACACCGGCATAAACCACCAGAACAGCGACGGCTTGAGCGCCCACATGAACACGCCCCAGACCACGCCGATGAGCATGTGTCCCCAATGTCGGCGAAACGCGAACGCCCAGGTCGTGCTGCCCGCCCGCTTTTGCGTTTTCCAGCCCACCGTGACCCCAAACAAATTCGTGCACACAAATCGCGTGTGCCAGAGCATCTGGAGCGGCGCGTGAAGCGTCGAAAAAAGCGTTTCAGCAATCACGCCAATCGTTGTGCGACCGAGCCCGCCAAAGGCCCGGCGCCGGTCCGGATCACAGGCGAGGTCCACCAGCGCCAGGAATTTCGGCAACATCAGAACGGTCATCACGATAAGAAAGATCAACAGCGCATGCGCCGTCCCGCTGAGATGGATGAGGATGGCTTGCACGGTGAAAACAGAAAGTCCCGTGTATTTTTGGTATCCCAGGATCCACGTGGACGTGATTAAAAAGGCCAGCCACAGCGGACTGGACAAATAACCCATGATGCCGAAAAACAGGTGCATTCGGCTCACGCCGCGAAGCCCGCGAAAAAATATGACCAGACCGTGCTGCAAATTGCCCTGGCACCAGCGGCGGTCACGTTGCGCGTTTTCAATCATTCCCTGCGGCGCTTCCTCGTAGCTGCCTTCGAGGTCATAGGCCAGCCAAACCGCGCGGTTTTCCCGCAGGAGCAACGCAGCCTCGACAAAATCGTGGCTTAATATCTGTCCTCCAAAGGGCCTGTGACCCGGCAATCTCGGCAAGTCGCAAAACTGCATGAACGGTTCGACCCGAATAATCGCGTTGTGCCCCCAATAATTCCCCATGTCCAGCGTCCAGAAATTCAGGCCGGTGATGAAAACCGGCCCGTAAATGCGATTGGAAAACTGCTGCATTCGGCCAAACAACGATTCCGCGTTCACGAGCGCCGGCACGGTCTGAACGAGCGCGACATTCGGGTGGGTTTCCATCAGCTTGACCAAATCCACCAGCGTCTCCCCGCGCATCACGCTGTCGGCGTCGCACGTGATGAAATACCGGTAGCGCCGCCCCCACGAGTTCAGAAAATCACGAATGTTGCCGCTCTTGCGCCCCTCGTTGTCCAACCGCCGGCGGTAATAAACCTTTCCGAGTGCGTCCAGTTCCTGGATTAAACCAAACCAACGGCGCTCTTCCTCGACCCACTTGTCCGCGTCGGTCGAATCGCTCAAGATGAAAAAATCGAAATGTTCGAGGGCCCCGGTCCGTTGAACCGATTCGAAGACGGCGCGCAGCCCTTCGCAAACGCGCGCCACGTTTTCATTATAAATGGGAAAAACTATTGCCGTGCTGGCGTCGGCTATCGACGCCGTTCGGTATTCTTTCAAACGCGTAATGCGCAACCGGTCGCCGCACCGCCGCAGAATAAAACCGTAAATACCGTGCAGGCTGCCGACGGAAGCCATGAAAAACAGGATGATGAACAGGATGAGCAGAATCATCCGGGAATCGGACCAGCCGGTGCGCCAAAGCAAATCCGCGAACAACACCGATACCGCGCCGGTCAACAGCACCGCCAGGGAATAGAAAATAAAAAGTCGCCGCCCCCGGATTTTGGAGATTGATGCATTCGGGGCGCTCGCTTGGTCCACGGGCGATAGATTACGTCATAAACCAGCTTCCGGCAAGATGGCTCATAAATTCTGAAATGGCCGTACATTCTTGATGAAACACCTGCCCCGCACCGCGCTTCGTCACCCATTTTTTGCACTTTGGCCGCGTTTATTTATTGCTTTTAGCCGCCGGAACGCCAACTTTATTCTGGAAATGCCTGATGAACATCAGCCGGAATTGAATCAGCCCGGACCGAGGAAACGCCCAACCAGCCGCCGACGTGGTCGCCGGGGCGGTCGTGGACGCAGCCTGCGTCCGGCCCATGCCGCCGCGCCGCCAGGGCCGGCATCCGCTGCCGTTGAGGCGGCGCCTGCGCCGGAAGAACATCCTCATGAAGAGACGGGGCCGGTATCCGCGCCCGTTGAACGCGCCGAACGCGCCCAACCGGAGCCGAAACCGGAGCCAAAACCCGCCTATCGACCACCGGTCGTTGAGCGGTCGCGCCATGAGCAGCACCCGCGCCCTCAACAACATTCTCAGCAACAGTCCCAACAAAGCGCTCCTCCCTCGCTTGCCCGGGCGGTCGATGATGTGCGCCGGGTCGTGGAATCTCTCGAAGAAGCCCTCGAACAGATGGAGCACGTTCTGGAAATCGTTGAGTTGGCGGAAGAACAAAAATTCGGTGACGAACGCGAGATCGAAAATCTCCGCCGCGCCCTCCGCCGAATCCAGGCCCCGCGCCACGAGCAACCGCGCGATCGGCGTCCGGAATATCCCCGGGAAGAACCTCGCCGCGAACCGGAAGACCGCGAGGAACACCGCCGCGAAGAATCCCGTCGCCCGGAACCCGCCCGCGAGCCGGAACATGAAGCCGAAGGCAGCCACGAACCGCCCCCGGCCGAAGAGTTCGGATCCGAAGAGCAAGCCAGCTGAAAAGCCGGATTTCAGCTCCAGGTTTTCAGTATTCAAACCCGCCAATAAGCAATTCGACGGAATGCATTCACCCTTCGAATACGCGCTTGCGTCTTGGAGTGCGGTGGCATAGCGAAGCGGCGACACCGCTTTCGACGTTGTGGCTCATTCGAATCAAAGATATCACCCACCAAATTCCCAGGCGCGCCATGCCGCCGATCCGTTTTAACGATTCAACATTTCAACGCTTCAACGATCGCATTTTCTCCGTGCCTTTAGTCCCGCACATTCATATCTTCCCCACTTTTATATGGCCACATTGAAACCTTTTGCCGCTCTGCTCCCCAAACCGGAGCTCGCCTCCAAAATTTGCGAATTGCCTTATGACGTCATGTCTTCCGATGAAGCCCGTGAAATGGCCGCCGGAAATCCCTTGAGCTTTTTGCACGTCAGCAAACCTGAAATCGATTTGCCCCGCGGCACCGCTGTGGACGCCCCGGAAGTGTACGCCAAGGGCCTCGAAAACCTTCAAAAGCTGATCTCCGAGGATGCGCTCAGACGGGACGACAAGCCCAATTTCTATTTGTATCGCCAAATCATGGGCCGCCATGCGCAAATCGGCCTGGTGGCCGCCGCCAGTTGCGAGGAATACAATCGCGGCATCATCAAAAAACATGAGCTGACGCGCCCGGACAAGGAAGACGATCGCGTCCGTCACATCGAAACCCTGGACTCGCAAACCGGCCCGGTTTTCCTGACGTACAAGGCCGTAAAGGCAATGGACGATTTTGTCGCCGAAAAGATTTCGGAGAAACCGAACGTTGAATTTACCGCCAAGGATGGAGTTCGTCATTCGTCCTGGAGAATTGACGTCCCCGAAGACATTCAATTCATCGAGAAGCAATTCGCGCAAATCCCGTATTTGTACATCGCCGACGGCCACCATCGCAGCGCCGCAGCGGCGCGGGTCTTCCAATCGCGCAAAGGCGCGGGTCACAGCGGCGGTTTTCTCACCGTCATTTTCCCGCACAACCAGATGCAGATTTTGCCCTACAACCGCGTCCTGAAAGATTTAAATGGAAAGACCCCCCAACAATTATTGGAAATTCTCAAGGGAATTTTTTCCATCGATGACAATGGCAAGCCCGTGCCCGCGGCGAAACATCAACTCGGCCTGTATTTAAACGGCCGCTGGCACACGCTCACGTTTCAGAAAAAATATTTGGCCTCCGCCGACGCCATCGAGAACCTTGACGTGACCCTCCTGCAAAAGCATGTCCTTGGACCGGTCTTCGGCGTGGATGATCCTCGCACCAGCAAACGGATTTCATTTGTCGGCGGCATCCGGGGCACGGACGAACTGGAAAAACTCGTAAACAGCGGAGAATTCGCCTGCGCTTTTTCGATGTTCCCAACCGGCATCGGAGACCTGATGGACATCGCGGACGCTGGCGGCATCATGCCCCCCAAGAGCACCTGGTTTGAGCCCAAGCTCCGCGACGCCATGTTTTGCCATATGATTTAGTGGACGTTGAAACGTTAAAAACGTTGAAATGTTGAAGCGGTCCTGATTGGCGCAGCTGCACTCTCGCAATCTTGAGTTACGTATTGCGTGTTGCGTCAAGTATGACTGATGATCTCCGAACATACTTGACGGAATACGCACCACGCACCACGTCCTGAAATGCAAAATTTTACGATACATTCCGCCAATTCTGTCTAAAATTTAGCCCATGGCCGACCGGTTCCAACGCGGGTTGCGCGCGATTCTTCTGGGAATCGTGGTGAACATCGTATTGGGGATCGCCAAGTTCCTGGCCGGCATTTTCGGCCACTCACACGCCCTCATCGCCGACGCCACCGAATCCTTCGCGGACATTTTCAATTCGCTGATCATGTGGCGCGGCATTTCGGTGGCCGCCGTGCCCGCGGACGAAGACCATCCCTACGGTCACGGCAAAGCCGAGCCATTGGCGGCGGCATTCGGCGCGGTCATGTTGCTCGTTGCGGCCATCTGGATCACCGCCAAAGGCGGCATCAATATTTACGAATGGGAAAACGGAATTCATCGCCCGCAACCCGAATGGTTCACCCTCGTCGCTCTCGGAGTCGTCGTTTTGGTCAAGGAAGGCATGTTCCGGTTTGTTGCGCGCGAAGGCGCGGATACCGACAACGTGGCAGTCACGACCGACGCCTGGCATCATCGTTCCGATGCCATCACCTCCGTGGCCGCGGCCATCGGCATTACCGTGGCGCTCATCGGCGGTCCCAAATGGGTATGTGCGGACGACGTGGCGGCCGTTTTCGCGGCGGTCATCATCGGATGGAGCGGCTGGCGGTTGCTGCGCCCGGCCTTGAACGAACTCATGGACCACGCGCCCGACCCTGAAATCATCGGGCAAATCCGGCAAATCGCTTCCAGCACCGAAGGCGTGGCGAGCGTGGAAAAATGTTTCGTCCGCAAAGCCGGCCATCAGTTATTTGTCGAAATGCACGTGGAAGTGGACCCGCAAATGACCGTCCTGCGCTCCCACGAAATTGCCCACGCCGTGAAAGACAAAGTCCGCGATCTCATGCCCTCCGTCGGCGATGTCCTCGTCCACATCGAACCGTTGAAAATTCCTGCGCCCCGCAAACAAAACCGCGCACCCTGATTTTTGTAAGCAGGCTCATCGTCATCGTCATCCTCGCTTGCCGCGCCATCGCCCTTGCGCTCAACCCACGTCCAAACCAAAAACGTTTCAACGTTTTAACCTTTCAACGTTTCAACGCCTCCGGCAGCTCCGATTAAAAAACCTGAAACATTCCCCCACCCGCCACCGTCTGTTTAAGAATGAAAAAGACTCAAGCCTTTACCCTTATTGAGCTGCTCATAGTCATTGCTATTATCGCCATCCTGGCCGCCTTGTTATTGCCCGTGCTCGGACAGGCCAAACAACGCGCCTGGGGCGTGCAATGTGTGTCGAACCTGCGCCAGATCGGCGTCGGGATGAAAATGTTCGCCGACGATAACGGGGAACTTTATCCGGAATCAGGCGCCGACATTTATTGGAATGCGATTGATCCCGCCACGGGAAAAGCCAGTTGGATGCAGCAGATTTATTCCTACACCATGAATACCAATCTCTATAATTGTCCGGGCAACGTGCAATTGCCGGTGGTCCTGCGCGGACCGTTCAATTATTTCAACGGCGCCCGCGCGGCCTTTATTCGGGCCGG
>DASXFM010000133.1:0-7015 GCA_036489615.1 Verrucomicrobiia bacterium
CGTCCCGATCAGACATTGACGCTGGCTAGTGGCCAGACGTTAGCGGGCATTGGTGGTATCAACGGAAGCCTGGTGGTTTCCAATGGGGCAACTCTTACTCCGGCAGGAACCAATACGACCATCGGCATTACTACGGGCTCCAATCCTGTTGGCGCTATTGCTGCCTCCACCAGCATAACGCTCAACGGCACAACGGTTATCAAACTGGATGGAACGAGCAATGACGTGATCGAAGCGGCCGCGAATATTATGTATGGCGGCACGTTGAACCTGGCCAACATCAGTGGCGCGCCACTGACGGCCGGCAACAGCTTCCAAATCTTCAACGCCGCAACCTATTCAGGCTCGTTTTCGAGCATCACACCGGCGACACCCGGCAGCGGGCTGACCTGGAATACCAGCCAGTTAAGCAGTGGTATTATCAGCGTAGTTGGCGGCCCCAACGGGCCAGTGGTGGGAAGCGCCAAAGTTGCGGGCGGGAACTTCATCTTTAGCGGCTCAGGCGGTGTGACAAATGGCACATATTATGTGCTGACGAGTACGAACTTGTTGACGCCGTTGCCGGGCTGGACTCCTATTGCTACCAATATGTACGACGGCAGCGGGAACTTCAGCGTGACCAACCCGCTCTCGGCCAGCAACCATCAGCGGTTCTATATCATCAAGCAATAAAACAACGATGGTAACTTAGTCTGTAGTTTTGGTTCAACACCGCCGGACTGAAAAAGTCCGGCGGTTTGTTTAATATGGGATCGATGATATTTTAATGAAGCATGGGGAAATATTTGCAGGATTTAAAGTGTGGATGACAAGACTGACTGTCATTTTGGCCTTGCTGGCATTTATTCCCCTGCTTACGCCGATGCCTGCTCCAGCGGCTCCGTCTTTTCAGCAAAGCGGCAATACATTGATCATGTCGAATGTGGACGTGGTACTGAAGTATAGTCTAACCGCAGGAACGACGGACTTTTACTGGAAAAACTCAAAAAAGATTGGCGCCTTTTACAGCGGCATCACTTTCAATACGGGTTATGTAAAAGGAATTTCTTATTCGGCGTGGACTTATGCATTGATAAGCACAAATGAAGTGGTGGTCACTGCGACCGGAGCTGGATTACCGGCGATGAAACAGTATTTCACGCTGGACCAACCGGACAGCTTTTTAGTACGGGTGGAGGCGACGGGCTCCAATCTGTCGGCGAATTGGATGGGGCCGGTGGTAGTGGATAGCAATAGCGGCGGCATCGTGGATATTGGTATTACCAATGATAATCGCGCGTTGTACGTGCCATTCGATAACGACGGGTTCACCAGTTATAATGCCATGCCGATGAACAGCAGCGGCACCAGTTATGAGGCAGGCGCGTTTTACGACAATACGTCGCGCAACGGCCTGGTGGTGGGGTCGGTCACACATGATAAATGGAAAACGGGGATTTATTTTAATGGAGTGAATAACAAGTTGAGTGTAATGAATGTGTTTGGCGGGGCCACCTCGCCATGGGACGACATGCCGCACGGTTTTATTTCGGGAAACACCATCTCGTCTCCAACGATGTTTGTGGGTTTTGGCAGCGATTGGCGGACGGTCATGGAGAGTTTTGCCGACGAGAACACCAATTTTACCCCAAAGATGGTTTGGACCAATGGCGCACCTTTTGGCTGGAATAGCTGGGGCGTAATCCAGCAGAACATCAATTATGCGGACGCGATGGCGGTTTCGGATTTCTTTCATACAAATCTTGAACCCCAGGGTTTCACTAATAGCCAGGGAACTGTTTATATTAACCTGGATTCTTTTTGGAACAATTTGAGCAACTTTCAATTGCAAAGTTTTGTCAATCGCTGCCATGCCTATGGACAAAAAGCGGGGATTTATTTTGGTCCGTTTGTTTGGTTTGGATCGGCGAATAATGCCACGAATACCTACGTGGATGGACAGACCAATTACACCTTCAGTAACGTCCTGTTGCGGAACAGCAATGGAAATTTCGAATCGGTCGATGGTGGGCTGGCCATGGACCCGACTCATCCCGCGGACCTGGCTTACATTCAATACTACGTGAATCTCTACACGAATTATGGGTTTGATTATGTGAAGCTCGACTTCCTGTCACATGGCGCTTTGGAGGGCGTCCACTTCAATACTAACATCACGACCGGTATCGAGGCTTACAATTTCGGCATGTCCAACGTCGTCAGCCAAATCAATGGCCAGATGTTTATCAGCGAGTCCATCGCCCCCCTGTTCCCCTATCAATATGGCGACAGCCGGCGCGTTGCCTGTGACGCGCAAACGTCATTGATCGGGAACACCGCATACACGATGAATTCGGTGACGTATGGATGGTGGCTGGACAATCTGTATTCATTCAATGACCCGGATATCATGGTCTTTAACGGTTATGGAGCGACGACGAACGAAAATCAAAGCCGCCTTATCAATGCGGCGATCACTGGGCTCTTTCTGGATGGAGATAATTTGGCCATTACCAGCGGACAGCAGGGCGCGGACTATGGTTTGGCGCACAAGGCTATTGATGCCGTCGCCCGCCTTGGCCGGACGTTCGTTCCCGCGGATGGCAATACCGGCACCAGCGCAGCGAATCTTTTTTCATTACAGAATGGTTCGAACTGGTATGTCGCAGTTTTTAATTATACGACGAGCGCAACGAACATCACAGTAAACTTCGCACATGCCGGCGTACCAATGGGCAGTTATGTCGCGAGTGACTTGTGGAGTGGCGCGGGTTCATTGGTGAGTGGTTCCTGGAACGTCAGCTTGAATGCCGAGCAGGCCAAATTGTTTGAACTTTCGTCCTTGAATACAAATCAAGCCAGCCTGCAATGGAGCCCGAATGGGAATACGGGTATTTGGGATGTAAACAGCTCGGCCAATTGGATTAATTTGTCCAACCAAACACAGGCGGTGTTTAATAACGGCAACAATGTTCTCTTTGATGATACGGTAAACGTGCCTACCATGGTGAATGTCAGCGGAACGGTACTACCCAGTCTTATCACCGTTAACTCCAGCACGAACAATTTTACGATCCAATCCGGCGCCATTAGTGGTTCAGGCAGCCTGCTCAAGGAAGGCATCAGTATCTTAACTATTCTCAATCCGGACAGTTTCACTGGCACGGCGACGATCAAGGGCGGCTTAGTTTACGCCGGGAATAACGCTTTCGACTCCCTTTCCTCCATCACTGTCACCAACGGAGCCACGCTGGATATGGCCGGGGGTACTTTCAACGATAATATGCCGATCACCGTTTCTGGCAGTGGTTTTAATGGTGAAGGCGCGCTCTACAATAGCTACGCCGACTTTCCGTTGGAAGCGTTGATGGTCGCGATGACGGGCGATACGACTTTTGGCGGAACGGCCCGGTGGGATATGGCCACGGGTTCGCAAATCAGCGGGGCGCATAACCTGACCATGGATTGGTCGGCCGATATGGGTAATCCCTATGGAGAATGGAACTCGGTGACGATTGGGGCCGAGGTGTTGAGCATTACCCTGACGAATGGCAGCAAGCTGGGCTCCAAGGGCATGGACACGGCTTTCCAAAATCCGGCGACGCTTTTTACAGTACAGACCAACTGCCAGCTCATCTTTTGGAGCGGCGGTTGGAATGGAAGCCTGCACATCGAAAATGGCGGGTACGGTTATTTGTGGTCGGCGCCTTCGGCGTTCAATGGGAGTACCATCACGTTGGATAACAATGCGCAATGGGTTAGCACTGGTGGCGGTTCCAATGATGAACCGATTAACAGTACCATTATGCTCAATGGTGTAGCGCATTTTGTTCTGAGCGGCCATAACATCGATTACACCAATGTGATCAGTGGACCCGGCGGGTTTGTGCTGGACCAGACGGATCATGCGGTCATTTTATCGGCGGCTAATACCTATACGGGGCCAACCATCATCGGCAGCAGCAATGGCATTCCATACGTGGCGTTGACCGGGAATGGTTCTATCGCAAATAGCTCGCTGATCTTTTTTGGAATGACCAATGCAGGGGTGGAAGCGATGGATGTGAGCGGTCGTTCGGACCAGACCCTGACACTGGCCAATGGCCAGATGCTGGAGGGCATGGGCGAGGTCAACGGGAGCCTGGCAGTTTCCACAGGAGCGACGGTTTCGCCAGGGGGAACCAATACGACAATTGGAATCACGACGGGTGGTTATCCGGTGGGAACGCTGGCGGTTTCGGGGAAGGTGACGCTCAACGGAACGACGATGATCAAGCTGGATGGGACGAGCAATGATGTGATTGAAGCTACAGGAACAATCAAATATGGAGGCACCTTGAACCTGGAAAACATTAGCGGAGTGCCGCTGGAAGCGGGGAACACGTTCCAAATATTTAAAGCTGCCAGTTATGGCGGATCTTTTGCAAGCACTACGCCAGCAGTGCCGGGAGCGGGATTGGCATGGGACAAGAGCCGATTGGGGAGCGGGATTATCGGAGTGATGGCGGGGAAGAGCGGGCCAGTGCCAGGGAACGTTCATATCGATGGTGGAAATTTTATCTTCAGTGGGACGGGCGGCCCGGACAACGGGACGTACTATGTACTGACGAGTACGAATCTGCTGATGCCGTTGCCGGGCTGGATGCCAATCGCCACCAATGCCTACGACAACAGCGGCAACTTCAGCGTGACGGACAAACTTAACGCCAACAATCCACAAATGTTTTATATCATTGAAGAGTGAGCAGTTTTTCGTTGATTACAGGGTTAGTAAGCGTACCGATTTTTTCAATCTCAATACTGACGGTATCGCCGGGTTTTAGCCATCGCGGCGGTTTCTGCGCCATGCCGACTCCGTGCGGAGTCCCGGTCAAGATCACCGTGCCGGGCAATAAGGTTGTGCTGCCGCTGAGAAATTCAATCAAGGTGGGCACGTCGAAAATCATGTCATTGGTATTCCAATCCTGCATGACCTGACCGCTGAGAATCGTGCGGATTTTAAGATTGTTCGGGTTGGGGATTTCATCGCGCATAGCCAGGACTGGTCCCAGCGGGCTGAAGGTGTCAAAGCTTTTGCCACGGCACCATTGACCGCCGCTACGCTTTATCTGCCAGTCGCGCGCACTGACGTCGTTGCCACACATGTAGCCGAGGACATAGTCGAGGGCATTTTGGCGCGAGGCATTTTTGCAGGCGCGACCAATGACCACCGCCAGCTCACATTCGTAATCCACTTCATCACTGCGCAGGTGCATGGGAAGTTCAATGGGGTCGCCGGGATTTTGGAGGGTGTTGATGCCCTTAAAGAAGACGATGGGGACTTCCGGAAATTTTACCCCCATTTCCCCGGCATGCTTCCGATAATTCAAGCCAATGCAAATGATGGAACCGGGCTGGATGGGCGCGAGCAGTTTTTTCACTTCGACCTTCTCCGAGGAAACCTGGAATGAGCCGAAAATATCGCCGGTAATTTTTGCGGCGGAACCATCCGGCTGCTGTGCCGCGTAAACCGTGTTTCCTTTATTGTCCAAACAACGAATGATTTTCATAAATTATTTTCCGGCGCTCCAGCCGCCATCGATCATCAAGGCGCTGCCGGTGACCATGGCACTTTCGTCCGCGGCCAGATAGAGGGCAGCAGCGGCAATCTCTTCGGATTTGGCCATCCGCCCGTTCAACTGGGTCGAAGCCATCTCGCGATAGGCGGCCTGCGGGTCAGGATATTCTTTTAACCGGGCCATGACAAATGGCGTTTCCACGCGGCCGGGACAAAGGCAGTTGAACCGCACGCCGGTGTGCGAATGGTCGAGAGCAAGCGCCTTCGTCAGGCCAACGACCGCAAACTTAGTAGTCGTATAAGCGAGACGTTCGCGCACTGCAACCACACCGCCGATGGAAGCCATATTAATCACACTTCCAGACTTTCGTTCCAGCATTCCGGGGACAAACACTTTGCAACAATTAAAAATGCCACGAACGTTTACCGCATACAACCGGTCGAGATCGGCAGCGGTGGTGTTGAGGACGGTGCCGACATGGCCGATGCCCGCCACGTTGGCAATGATATCAAGGGAGCCAACGGTCTGAGCCACCTGGGCGCAGGCAGTTTCACTGGTGACATCCAGGGCGATAAATTTACCGCCAATCCGGCTGGCGACTGATTTTCCATCCTGCGCATTGGTGTCGGCAACCCAGACGGTTGCCCCGGCTTCAGCGAACGTTTTTGCAATGGCCGCGCCAATGCCCGAAGCCGCTCCAGTGACGAGGGCAATTTTATTTTTTAAGTTAAACACGATAGATCCTTTCTGCGTTTTTATAAAAGAAAGCTTCCCGTTCGAAGGGCTTTGCCCAAGAAAGCAATGCGTCGATCGTATCAACCCATTGCTTGAGCGAGGCGGTCAAGTTACACACCGGCCAATCACCACCCCAGACGAGACGATCCCACCCGAAGCATTCAAGGGTATGTTCCATCCAGGGACGCAGAGCTTCCACGTTGTTTTTATTCGGATCACAATAGGCAATGATGCCGCTGACCTTGCAGGCAACATTCGGCAGCAGGGAGAGCTTTTTAAGATCAGAACGCCATGGTTCAAGGGCACGGCCTTTTATGTCCGGCACGCCGCAGTGGTCGAGAATAAACTGAATTTCGGGACATTTTTGTACCAAAGCGATCGCGAGCGGTAGTTGCCGGGCGAGAACACAAAGGTCGAAAGTGAGCCGGGGCTCCGCCAGCCGATTGATATTTTTCGCGAAGAGAGCACTTTGCGAAATTACATCCGGCACTACATGCAATACCCGGCGCAGTCCGCGCAATTTTGGAAGTTCCAGCAGGAGTTCCAATGAGTCTGGAAAATCACTTTTCTCGGGACGACAGCCAGCCACAATTCCAACGATGATCTGGTTTTTATCCGACAGTTGGTGGGCACGTTGGGCTTCGGCAAGAGCATGTGGTTCATCCACATCGCATTCCACAAAGACGGTTTTCGTAATGCCCGTTCCTTTCGCCTCGGCGACATATTCATCGAGTGAAAAACTG
>DASXFM010000193.1:0-2841 GCA_036489615.1 Verrucomicrobiia bacterium
TCTATTCACCAATAATACACTCGCCATGACGTGGACCAACCTGGTTGCCACGAACGGCCCAACCGGAACAAATTGGGTCTGGTACGCCGGGTTTTCCTTTTTGACCAATGTCACATTTTATGATTTCCGCGAGCAGGCCACTACGCGCGCCGTTCAAGTTGACCTCGGCAAACTCGGAGCCTGGATCACCAACGCCGCGCCAAATGGCGGCAGCAACTGGAACCAGGAACTTTGCCAGGATCTTGGCCACGGCATCAATTCCATGTACGTCTATAACGCTGTCCCATTCAAGGGCCAAAACCAGCTTCCCGCCGTTCGCGCGGCGAACGGAACATTGCTCCCGTACAGCACGTGCACCATGTCAAGCGGAGGAAAAATATTCACGTGCGGATTTACCATCGCCACGGCCCAGCCGATGTACGTGTTGGGCAATTATAACGTGCAGACCAACGGAGGGCCGCAGATTCTCAATTCACATTACACTGCCGACACTTTTCCCGCCGCGTTTTTGGCCGACTCCATCACGATCCTTTCCTCCAGTTGGCAGGACAGCTACCTTTCGAGCTCGAGTTCAAGTTCACGAACCCCTCTCACCACGACGATCAATGCCGCGTGCCTCGAAGGAATCGTGCCATCCACCGGCACAAATTATAGCGGTGGCGTGGAGAATTTCCTTCGTCTGCTTGAGAATTGGGGTAGCGTTACGTTGACTTATAACGGCTCAATCATGGTGATGTTTCCAAGCTCCTATGCCACCAATCTCTGGGGAGGCGGTTATTATGGCGTGCCTACTCGTGACTGGGGTTTTGACACCAATTTTCTCATTCAGTCCGAGTTGCCACCGCTCACACCCCAATTCCGCGCCGTCGTCCGAAATACCTGGTCCGGATATTAGTTTCCGTATTGTCCGGTAGCATTCCGTAGTTAGGGCGCGGTGAGTTTTCCCTGACGGTTTTGCGCATTGAATTCCTGAATGGCTGTGATCATTCGTCGTAGCAAACTATCGGACGACTATTCTCCTTCTCCAGGGGGAGAAGGCTGTGTTTTACAGATTAGAAAGGCGTTACCTGCCAACCCACTTATCCAACAATACGCTTTAGCCCCTTCTTCCACAAATCAAAGTAGTATAGCGCCACCACGACCAGCGAATGGCCGATCTTTTCGTCAGCGACCAATTTGGGGATTTCTGAAACCGGCACGAGCGTCGTCACCAGGTCCTCGCCCTGGTCGAATTCCACCGGATGCTTTAATTGGCAATTCTCAATGAGCACCGTGTAGCAGATGTTGTTTAATATCGCGGGGTTTGCCTGGATACGGCCGAGCATCCGCGCCCGCTCGCCTTCGTAACCGGTTTCTTCGCGCAATTCGCGCACCGCCGTCGCCACCGGGTCGGTTTCATCCGGGTCCATCATCCCGCCGGGAATTTCCAGTTCGACCCTGCCTGAGCCAAATCGGAATTGTTCCACCATCACCAGCTGTTGGTCCGGGGTGATCGCGATGACATTGACCCAATGAACGCTTTCCAGGACGAAAAAGTCGTGTTCCTTTTCCGTGCGCGGGGAAATGTACGTATCCGAGCGAAGTTTAAAAATCCGGAAATCGCCGAGTTGTTTGGTGCTGATTTTTTTCCAGGGACGGCTCATTTGAATGCGAAAAGCCTAAATTGTTTGCCCCCAATTCAAAAGGAATATTTGTCCGGCAAGTGTCAATAGCGACCTCGATGAACCATCAACAATATCCGCCCATTGCAAGCCCATTTATCCATTAATCCAAAAATCCATCAATCCATCCGCTTCCCCTGGGCCGCCCATCCCTGACGCATCAAAGTCAGCAAATGCTGCATCGCCTCCTCATAAGAACGGCCCTTGATTTCCATCAACTGTTTGGCGCGTTTATCCAGTTGCATCGCCATCTCGGTCGATTTTTCCGCCGGACATCCCATCGCCACAAGCGCCCTGGCCAATTCAGCAATTTCCATAAAAGAAGAATATATGGTTTCCCACGCTCGGGCAGCATATTTGTCCTATTCGACCCCTAAGTCCTATAGTTCCATTGGCCTCCCAAAAATCGAAAATAACACGTTGACTTCACCCCTTCACCTGATAATATTGCACCCCTTTATTTAATGAAAACGCATTTGCCGAAAGTGAACGTAGACGAGCGCAAGTGGCATGTGATCGATGCCGATGGCGCGGTCCTGGGCCGTTTGGCCTGCCAGGTTGCCGATATTTTACGCGGTAAGAACAAACCGGTCTATACCGCGCACCTGGACGCCGGAGATTTTGTGGTCGTCATCAACGCCGAAAAAGTCCGCGTGACCGGCAAGAAAGAAACCGACAAGGAGTACATGTCCTATTCCGGTTGGAAAGGCGGCGAGAAATATGCCACGGTGGAACAAATCCGCGCCCGCCGTCCCGAATTGCTCATTGAGCACGCCGTCAAGGGCATGATCCCCAAAAACCGACTTGGCCGGGTATTGCTCACCAAATTGAAAGTTTTCAAAGGTCCCAAACACCCGCATGCCGCGCAAAAGCCCGAACCACTCAAAGCGGCCGCCTAAGCATTTACCAACTTTAAACCAAACCCACTACGATGGCAGCAAAAGCAACCAACGATTTCCTCGGCACCGGTCGGCGCAAAACTTCCATTGCGCGCGTCCGACTCATGACCGGCAGCGGTAAAATTACCGTCAACGGTCGTGCCTTTGACAACTATTTCCCTGTCGAAACCCTGCGCGCCACCGCCTCGCAGCCGCTCGTGCTCACCGGCACGACAGAAAAGCTGGACGCGAGCATTAACGTCAGCGGCGGCGGTCCCAACGGCCAGGCAGGCGCCGTACGG
>DASXFM010000199.1:0-4663 GCA_036489615.1 Verrucomicrobiia bacterium
TCGGCCCCGCCTTCGTAATTCAGGATCGTCGCGCCGGGAGCCATGGACATGGCCATGTCAATATCCAGCGCTTCCTCGCCATCATCCACATTGTTGCCGTTAGGCACGCCAGTCGAGCCATCCAATAAAATATTGGTATAGACGATGGTGAGCGGCAGCCCGGCGTTGGTCATATACATGTAAACGTCATTGGTGTAGTAAGCGCCGCCAACATCGATGACCGCGATATATTGGCCGGAGCCGGTGTTAGTCACACCCGGAACATAGGCTTTGCGAAAATCATTTCCCGTGTAGGTGCCGCTGGGACCGGAGCCGTTCAAATAGGGCGTGATGCCCTGCTGGTCATGTGCGGTGACGTATAAAGGATGCGGGACGCTGAAATTATCCATCCCGCTGACGTGAAGGATGGGAACATCGGAGGGAATGGAAGGTTCGCGGTCGGGCGCATAGAAATTGCGTTTCTCGGTCGGATGCGGATAGACGCGCATTTTTACTTTGAAGGCCTGCTCGATCGTGCCGGACGCAGCGGTAACGTCCAGCAGCAGGCGATTGGCGTGCTGGTGCGTGATGGTCAGGCCATGGGCTTGGGCGAAACGAACGACTTTGGCGTAATCGTTTTCCGTGGGAGCAAACTGCCGGGTGAAGTCGTCCGAGGAAATCCATTGATGGAAGTGAGGATCGGAGGGGTCATAAAGTTGTTCCAGAAGATTGGTCAAGGCGTCTTGATTACGGAGCGGCAGGCCAATAGCCAGTCGCAAATTTTCAATGGGCGCAACGGAGCCGGAGGCGACCAGGCGAGGCACGGCCGCGGGCATCGTCCCGGAGAGTGTTCGGAATGCGTTGGTTTGGGCGGAACCAGGCGAAGGGAAAGCTATCCAGAAAAGCGCGAGCAAAATGAGCGGACAGAACCTGCCGCTCGAATGAATTTCATTCGAGTGTTTATGCATAACTGGGAAAACTGATGCTCGATAATTTCGCCTCGAACGGGCGATTCAACAAGTCAAAAGAGGCTTAAACGCTTGTTTCGCCCTTGAACCAAAACTTTTGTAAATAGCAGATAACCTGAATGGTGATAAAAGTTAACCTAATTGTTTCTCGACAGGTAAAACATAATGTTTAAGGTGGGAACCGTTATGGCTATCAAAAAATTACCCGTTTGGAAAAAGAATCCGATACCCGCAGGCCAAAATCTTTACGTCAATTCTGTCGGAATCTCGGGCGATGGCCAGCTTGTCATCGGCGGTAATTACTATCACGATTATGGCCAAACTGCCAACCATGCTCCCAATACAGCTCCTTCTTTTACCGTGGGCGTATTTTTATGGAACGCCAAAGGCACGTTGCGATGGAAAGACACCTTTCTGTCCACCGAGGGGGTTTATTGGACGGCGCTCTCCCGCGATGGTTCGCATGCCGCCGCCGGCGGCCTAATTTCCACCGGTAAAGGCTTCATCTATGGCTATGATGCTGCCACCGGCAATAAAACTCTTAATTACGCCACCAGTACCCGTGTCAACCGCGTCTCTCTGTCCGGTGACGGCGGTTACCTCGTTGCCGGCGCCCAATCCATCTATCTCTTCAAGCGCAATGGTGCGAGCTGGTCCGCGCCACAAGTCATTCCATGCCAGACTGGCGACTTTGTGGTTTCCGTAGATATCTCCAGCAATGGCGAATGGATCGCTGCCGGTACATACAACGGGAAAGTCATGCTCATCAATAACAATAATGGCGTCCCGGGTGTGCCGGTCCTCTGGCAGCAGCCCGGTGGCAGCATCTATTGGGTGGCCATGGCTTTTGACGGTTCCGCCTTTGCCGTTGGTGCGCACAACGGCAGCGCTTTTGGTTTCAGCACCGCCACTTTTCCCGGCACATCCGAGCCTGCATGGACGGTCAAACTCACGGGCTGCGCGCGCTGCGGTTGTGTGGCCATCACTGACGATGGTTCGCTCGTTTCGGCAGTAGGCAACGTCGGTAAGAGCGGCAAGTTTTTTCTTTATTCCGTTCAGAACAATGCCGCGCAGCAACTCTGGACCAACACCACTAAGCATAATCCAAATAGCACCTCGCTTGATTCTACCGGAAAATTCGTGACCGTGGCTGACGGACAGCCTGACGGCACGCCCGGCGCGTTTTATCTCTATAATGCTGCCGGCAAGCTCCAATGGACTTATCCCACCAGCAACATGAGTTGGCCTATGCAAATTTCTGCTGATGGTTCCGCCATTGCTGCTGGCAGCGATGACTCCGAAGTCTATTATTTTACAGCGCCATAGGCTTCGGTTTGTGCTGCAAGAAACCAGGCTATAGGTCCTCTCACGGAAAAGTTTGCGCCCGTAATACGTGCATCGGGGCAATACTTTTCTCCATGTCATTTGTTTTGCAATTCACCGGCACGGTTAACAACATCTGACGACAACAAACCCATAGCTAATTTGCCGATGTCATCACTCAACACCTCCACGATAGCGGCTGTTCTGCTGGCCACTTTGCTGGCTGGCTGCGCAACCCAATCGGATTCGCAATCGTCGTCCACCCTCAAGGGCGCGTACAAAAAATATTTCAAAGTGGGTGTCGCCATTAACCGCGATATCGCGATGGGCAATGTGGCTCCCGCCGACAACGTCAACCGGACGCAGGAGCAGGTGGATAAGGACATTTCGCTCGTCAAAGAACAGTTCGACCAGATTTCCCCGGAGAATGATTTGAAATGGTCGCTCATCCAGCCGCGCCCGGGACCGGATGGCTATGATTTCGCACCCGCTGACGCTTATGTGAATTTCGGCGTGGA
Source organism: Verrucomicrobiia bacterium (assembly GCA_036489615.1). GTDB lineage: Bacteria > Verrucomicrobiota > Verrucomicrobiia > Limisphaerales > UBA11358 > UBA11358. Next base: position 2,789 of record DASXFM010000199.1, read on the forward strand.
GAATCACATGTATGTCGTCGGCCACAACCTTGTCTGGCATTCGCAAGTGCCGGACTGGGTCTTCGCCGGCACCAATCCGCCGCCGGTGGAAGCGAACCCTCCGGGCTTTAGAGGCTTCGGCCGCGGCTATTCCGGCCCGCGAACGTCGCGCGATGAATTGTTGCAGCGCATGCATGACCATATCGCCACGGTCGTTGGCCGTTATAAAGGCAAGATCCAGACCTGGGATGTCGTGAACGAGGCGCTCTCGGATAATGGCACCAACCTCCTGCGCAATTCGCTGTGGTTGCAAATCATCGGGCCGGACTTCATCGCCAAGGCTTTTGAATATGCCCACGAGGCGGACCCCAAAGCCATTCTTCGTTACAACGACTATGGCCTGGAAAATCCGGTCAAGCGCCACAAGCTTATCACCTTGATCAAGTCGTTGCAGGCGCAAGGCGTGCCGGTCATGGCCATTGGCACCCAGACGCACGTCAGCATTTCGTCGCCGACGCCGGAGGAGGAAGACCAGGAAATGACGGATTTGGAAACGCTGGGCCTGCCTATCCATATTACAGAACTCGATGTCAACGGCGCGCAGGCCGGCCAGCGTGGCAATGGCGCGGACGTCGCGAGCAACGCTTCGACGACGCAAGGCGGATTGGTGAGCGACGCCGATCAGCGGCTGGCCACGCAATATGCCAATCTCTTCAGAGTTTTTATCAAGCATCATAAGTACGTGAAGGTCGTTACGTTCTGGGGCGTGAATGATGACGTCTCGTGGCGGCGGCGGGGCCATCCGCTTTTATTTGACGGCAACGACCAGCCCAAGCCGGCGTTCAATGCGGTCATGAAGGTGGCCACCGGCAAAACCGATTCCCAATAGTTCCTTAAACCCAAACCATGATTATGAAAATAAAATGCCTGTTGTTGTTGGCGGGATTGATTTGTTTTAGCGCGAGCACCTTTGCCCAGGACACGAATTTCTGGATCTTCATCTGCTTTGGCCAATCGAACATGGAAGGGTACCCGGGCCTCGAAGCGCAGGACCAGATCAATGTCGATACCCGCTTCCAAATGCTGGCCGCGGTGGATTTTCCCAAGCTGGACCGAAAGGAAGGGCAATGGTACACGGCCATTCCTCCGCTGTGCCGCCCGAACAACGGCATCGGCCCGGCCGATTATTTTGGCCGGACAATGGTCGCCAACCTGCCGTCCAACATCCGTATCGGCGTCATCAACGTAGCCGTCGCCGGTTGCAAGATTGAGATGTTTGACAAGGCCAATTATCTGGCCTACGCCACGAATCAGCCGTCGTGGATGAAGAGCATCGTCAAGGCTTATGGCGGCAATCCTTACCAGCACCTCGTGGATATGGCCAGGCTGGCGCAGAAAGACGGGGTCATCAAAGGCATCCTGTTGCACCAGGGCGAGTCGAACACGGGTCAAAAAGATTGGCCGGGCAAAGTCAAAGGCGTGTACGACAATCTCATCCAGGACCTGAACCTGCCGCCGAATATCCCGCTCGTCGCGGGTGAGGTGGTGAATGCCGATGTCAAAGGGCAATGCGCCGCCATGAACCCGATCATTGATGATTTGCCTCAGACTATTCCCAGTTGTTCGGTCGTTTCTTCAAAGGGCTGCGCGTGCCGCTCCGATCATCTGCATTTCACGCCGGCGGGTTATCGGATTTTGGGAACGCGTTACGGCGAAAAAATGCTCGCGGCCTTGGGCTATCCGGTTGCCGATGCAAAATGAAACCGCGGATTACGCGGGTTTAAAATCACCGCGTAAATGTGGCAAGCCAAGGCATCCAGGCCGGAAAAAACATTTTTTTCTGGAAAACTGCTTAACAGGGCTTAATGGAGCTTGATAGAACTTAATAGCCCTTAA
>DASXFM010000217.1:0-6177 GCA_036489615.1 Verrucomicrobiia bacterium
GGCGTCCTTGAGCAGTTCCACCTGATTGAAGGCCCGGGCGATGATGCGCCCCTCTCGCACGATTACGGCTCCAACCGGCGTCTCCTCCGCCTCATAAGCCCGCGCCGCCTGGCGCAGCGCTTCGCCCATAAAAAAATCGTCACTATGCAGGTCAATAATCGGTTCGTCCATTCGGGAAATGTAGGGCCAGGAAAATAAAAATGAAGGCTAATTAATCTCTCAACCGGGCGGCTGCCGTCAGCCTGGAGGTCACCGCTCGCGTCCGATTGCTGTTCCCTCTCCGCTCCCACACGGCAAGCTCGCGCATTGCTATGATCATTAGTCGTACCAAATATCGGCGAATAATTCTGCCTCTCCCAGCGGGAGAGGGCTGGGGTGAGGGAGAATTGGCCGAAACAGAAGGTCAAGCGGTTCACGCGGAGGGAAAATCTTTCGAACAAGAATGCCGTGATGTTCACTGGAATCACCTCATCCCCCCAAAACGTTCCGTCAATCCAATCCCTGTACTTCTTCCAACGTCCAGTCGTTCCGTCCATCCGCATGGCAATGACAATGCGCCGCGAAAAATCCACCGCGATATTTCCAAAACCACGGCCAGATTTGCTCCCGGTCCGTCTGCGGAATCTTGATCGAATCAATTTCTGCACGCGTAAAAAACTGAAATCGTCCTTCTGCACATGCCTCCGGTAACGCTGTGAGCTTCTTCTTCACCTCGAACAGGAACATCAGCCAATGCGTCTGGCCCTGGTAGCCGTGCTCGCTGACCATGCCCGCCAGATGCAAATCGGAAGGCGAAAGCGTCTCACGGATCTCCTCGTGCGCCTCACGGCAGGCGCAAGCGTAAGGCGATTCGCCGATTTCCATTTTCAACTTCCCGCCGCAAGGACTCCAAAATCCGCGGTTCGGTTCCTGAGAACGTTCCAGCAGCAGGATGTCGTCACGCTCATTAAAGCAATAAAGCAGGGTGGCGACGCGGTACGGCAATTTGTTAAAAGTTTTAACAATTTCAGTCATTCATTTAAAAAATTTAATAACGCCAGCGCTTGGAGTTATTTCGATGTTGATGCCAGCACGTTGTCAGACGACTCGCTTGCGATAGACGAGGTAAACAAGCCGCTCGCCAATAAACATCCCGCTCACATACGCACCATAAAACCAAAAAAGCATGACACCTTTGTGGTCAGTTTTGGAAAGTGCAAAGCATGAACCCAGCCAAATTAATGCCATGGTAACCCAACTGACTCGAATCGGCTGGAGTGTGTCAGTCCACCAGCCAAGCGGTGCTCTACCCAACGAGGGCTTCCGAAATGTCTCAACACCTCGACGACGACTGTAAGCCATCGCACCTAAAGGGAATAAACTTGTCAGGATAAAAGTAACTGAAACAAAAATCCAATCGGCGTTCGTTCGTGCGGTCCTCTCCGGCGAAAGACTATGATAACCGCCGATGACGCAGAAAACCGCACCAGCTAAATAAAGGAACGGCCAAATTTTACGCATGTTCTCGTCACCCAACTATTAATTACATGAGTGTCATCTCGTATTTCCAAAAATCAAGCCAAACCTGTTGTAAATAAAGGGGATTTTAGCTTCGCCAATATTTGTCGCTGTCTCCAAATTGGTGTGGCGACCTTGTATGGCAATTTCTTATAAATATTTAACAAATTCGCCTCATTACCACATCCACCGGGCCCGTAGTCAAAATCAAATTTGGTTTGATTTCCTGAAATTAGGGAATATTTTTGAGATGCCACTTGGTCATGTGTATGTCGCAGGCATCGTTGTCATGAAAGAATGCCCAAATCATTGTTGTCCAGGCTGTGGCCATCTGGTCGGAGCGAAGCGATGGTTCTGGCGCGCTTGGATTTGGGCACGTTGGAATTGCGAATCATGTGGCATTCCTTTGCGTTTCGACTTTCGCAGGCGTTTACTATTCGTTTTGTTTGTAAGCCTTTCATACTTGACGGCTTTTGGGATTGCGTTTGCTTGCATGGCGTTTCGTATTTCTCCATGGATTTGGACTGTTCCGCTTCTCGCCACCTTGATTTTCAGTCTAATTCTCGCTCTTCGTCATGGCGACCGTATCGCCGTGGCGGTACAGAACAAGAAGACGGGTTCACACGCCCTTTCAAACGATGCCGCCAAATACCTTGCCGGTGGCGATGCTCCTTAACTTCTTCGTCAAAAAATTCCAAAACCCATTGTAAATAAAAGCTTTTTCGACTGATTGTCAGTTTCATAAATTATTGGTTATTATCTCCAAATCGTCGTGGCGACTTTGTAGGGGAGCGACATGGAAAAAGGAAAAGGGCTCGGCCCCGAATTTTTTGGCAGTTGGCTTAGTGTTTATACCGCCAGCTTCTTGCGAACGACGTTGTCTATTGGCGCATACTGGTCAATATACTCTTTGAGACTGTCCGGGCGTTTGAGGAGAAAGCGGCGTGGCAGGACGCATTGGCCACCAAACGCTCGACATCTGACGACATAGAACGGACTCACGAACCCCCGCACAGATGAAATGTCCTCCCAACGCAGTACTCGTTGGTAAAATGTCGGCGCCGCAGGCCGCAAACCATCGTAACCAATCTTGCAGCGGAGCATGAAGCACATGCAACCGGCGAAGACAAAAGCCATAACAGGAACCATGACTGCAAGAAAGCCAATGAGTAACGGGTCAGTCATAGGAATACCGATGACGAAAAGCCCTACGACGAAACAAGCCATCGAAGGAATCGTAACCAATAATGCCTTCGGATAGCTAATCTCCAGCATTGAATCCTGTGGCGCATTCATGGTGGCATCAACCAGCAAAAACGGGGCCAAAGTAGTGAAACCAAACGTTGTCATTATCTCCAAATCGTCGTGGCGACTTTGCAGGGAAAACTATCGCCGAAATTTCAAATGTTCGATACAAGATGTCGAGCCAATTTGCGCACAGAAAGCAAGCGACTGCTTACGAGACCTTCGGGCCTTTGACAACCCCCGAGGTCCTTCGAACTAAAAAACTCTAAACTCGTAAAAGCTGGCCCATAACCCAGGCGGCAAACCGGTAACAGTAATTCGCACAAATCTGCCTGAACCGGAGAAATGATCATCCATTAAACCCGCCGCGACCGAATTCATGGTTTTATCCACTACCGTTTTCCAATTCTGATTGTCGCTGGAAACGTCAATTCTGTATTGGTACGCGCCTTTGGCCTGCCAATAAACTTCACTCCCATTTAAGTGGGGGTAAATATGTCCGAGATCCACTTTCCACCAGTGGTTGGTTTGACCGTCCCTCGCGCACCATCGACTCATGATATTCTCGTCGTTTGCCGCATTTGCCGGGTGTCCCGACTCTGAACCGTCAGCGAGGGCTGGTTTGTCGATGGCAATACTCGGCCTCGGCGGAGGATCGGCAGGGGCTGTTCCATTCCCCGACCACAATCCCGTCCGAACATCAAGGTTCCAGCTATTTGTATAGCCCAAGAGCCACAGGTTTGTTCCCATCCAATGATCCGCCTGAAGAACGCTCAAGGGCAGCCAAACATAGGTGGAGGCTCCCAAATCTGATGCATTCCAACGGTCGCCCATGTAGACAATACTGGTCCCCTGGCTGCCAGTTATCCGAAGGATCGACGACGCCTGGGAATCGAAAGTTTCCGAACCTTCGGGCGCAAACAGGTTCCACTTCGACCAGGGCCCGGCGATGTTCTTTGCCATCGCGTATTTGTTATCGTTCGCCGACCAACCGGTGAGCTCTGAGCCGAAAATATAGTAACATCCGTTCAGCTTAAACATGGCCGGGGCTTCATAATCGGGCGTTAGCGCTGCCACGGGCTTTACCACTTTTAAATAATCCGCCGAAAGCTGATCAACATGCAGGTGCTGATCTCCGGCGTGCGTCAGCAGATACGCCACCCCATTGTCATCCTGAAAGAGATTCATGTCCCAGCTTTGCAATCCCAACGGATAGAAACTGCCTGAATACTTGTAAGGTCCAGCCACCGTGGGACTAGTTGCCACACCGACTTTCCCCAAACTATAGTGTTCATTATCAATGTGCATATACATGACGTATTGCCTGGTCAGGACGTTATAAAGCACTTTGGGACGTTCAACGATACGATGCGGACCAAGATCGCCATTGGCGCGGCGCCTCAGGGCGTCCGATACAAATTGCCAGTGAATCAAGTCTGCAGATGAATAACAGCGAACACTTTGAAAAGGGTCTTTCGACGAATTTTCATTTATTTTATTTTCGCCAAACCAATAGAAAACGGACCCGACCTGAATAATGTTTCCGCCATGTCCTTGAATATTAACACCGTTTTGATCAGTCCAGGTTGTTCCGGGAAACAGGGTTTGCGAATTCGCCTGCGCCAGCGCGGCAAAGATGCCAATAAAGAATAACAGAAACGCGGTCACGCGGCCGGAAGTGTCCACACGTTGTGCGGAAAAACCGGCTCCCGCCCATTTACGGGATCTGTAGAATATAGAAATTCTGCCGAACATTTGGATTAATCGAATTGGTAATATTGAAATTGCCGTTTCCGTCGAAATTATTAGTCAGAACAGGGACCCACAGGCTTAAGGGCAGCGCCAAATTCGTGCTGGTCAACACCTGGTAATGCCCATTGGCGACGCCTTGAGTCCCATTTAAAATCAGTTTCGTTCCAGATAAAACGATCGCCATGATTCGAGGTTTGGCTGTCACAACGACTTGCATCGTCCCATTCGCAGCCAGATTATTGCTCCAGCCCAAGCCGCCACCCAGCGAGGGAAGCGTGATTGCGTTAAAAGCGCCGGAATAGGTACCGCCCAAAAACAACTGAAATGTTTGGCCGGCTGCAAGAGCCCCACCCATGTTCGTGACAATCAGCGCACCCCCATAAACGAAGCTGCCCGCGTCAATCTGATCGCTGGATCCGGAATTGAGTTTAATCACGGTGGTGCCTTGAAGTTGCAAAGCCCCGGCAACCGTGAGCGTGCCCGGAATTGAGGTTGTTCCGGGCATGATCGTCGCTCCCGGATTAACCAATAGATTCACATTGACGATCCCATCGCCTTCCAAGCTTTGGCCACTGCTCAATGGCAAGGTTTGCCCAGCCAGTTCACTCGCGTCCAGTGTTGCGTTCGCTGCCACACTGATCACCGCGCTGCTGGAAATAGATCCTGATCCGCTCAAAGCCAGCGTTCCATCCTCCACAGTCGTGTCTCCGGTATACGCATTATTGCCGATCAACATCTCCGACCCAGAGCCCGTTTTTACCAGCGCCAGCGCGCCCGCCCCATTCACAATCCGGCCGCCAAAAATGCCATCGGCATTGTCATTTCCAATCGTCAGCATGGCGGGAGTTAAAGAACTATTCGTAATCCAGGAGTTGGCTGTCGTGCCATTGGTCGCGATCAATCCATTGATGGTTTGCGTTGTACCATCCAGATCAAAGGTCGCCTTGCCGGAGGTGCTGCCGCCAATCAGGACGAGATTGCCGCCATGATTCATAATATTATTTCTGCCGCTCGAAATGAAGATGCCGGCGCCTCCGTTCGCATTGGCACTACCGTCAAGAATGGTGTCCCCGCTGTAACTGCAATTGCCCGCGATTGTGGCAACGCCGGCGACGACGTTTGACGGGCCGCCGATAGTCAAACTGCCGGTCCCGGAAAATCCACCACTGAACGTGCAAGTGCTTGGCCACGTGCCGCCGTTGGGGTCAATCTGCGAATTACCGAGAAGGGTAATCGGGCCGGTAAATGCACCGTTATATGATCCCTTAAGCGCGCCCGGCTCGTTGTTGACGCCCGGACCAAACCCGTATCCTTCGATGTAGAAGCTATTGGTGATCGTTGCGCTGTTGTTGCCTCCAAAATCGGCCCTCCCCCCCGGGAGAATATAGACCGGTCCATAGCCGAAATTTGCACCCGATTGCAGATAAAGTTCACCCTCGTTAATAAAAGTCCCGCCCGAATAACTGTTGGGATAATTCAAATTGACGCTGCCCAGAGTATTCACTGTAATCGGAAAACCCGTGCCGTTGTCAGCAATCGTCGCATTGATCGCCAGTCCGCCACCGGAATAATAGGAGCAATTATATAATGAAAGTTCGCCGGCCATATTATTGCCGCCGCCAGCGGTCAATATCCCCGAGTTGCCACTCCCAATGGTGGCATACCTCGGTGAGTTTGCCAGAA
>DASXFM010000322.1:0-32561 GCA_036489615.1 Verrucomicrobiia bacterium
GACGATTTTTTTATGGGCGAAGCGCTGCGCCAGGCGGCGCGGGCTTATGAGGCGGAGGAGACGCCGGTTGGAGCCGTAATCGTGCGAGAGGGGCGCATCATCGCCCGGGCCTTCAATCAGGTGGAACTGCTCAAGGACGCCACGGCGCACGCCGAAATGCTCGCGCTCACGCAGGCGGAGCAAGCCGTCGGCGACTGGCGACTGACTGATTGCTCGCTTTACGTGACGAAAGAACCCTGCCCGATGTGCGCCGGGGCCATCGTTCATACGCGGATTGCCCGGGTCATCTTCGGCGCGAGCGATCCCAAAGCCGGCGCGGCCGGCAGCGCCATGAATTTGCTTCAATTTCCCACCCTCAACCACCAGTGCACGATTACGAGCGGTCTCCGCGAGCCGGAATGCCGGGCTTTGCTTAAGAACTTTTTCGCTGAACAGCGGGCGAAAGCGAAAAACTAACGTTAAAAAGTTGAAAAGTTAAAACGTTGAATCGGATTTGGTCGGTTGATGGTTGGGCAGATTGAGTGATGGCTGGAGGCACTGTCGATGGAATGCGGGCGGGCGAGGCGGCGCGGGAACGCCGCCCTACCGGTTTGGGCTATTTTTGCCCTTTTATCAAGTCAATGTTATGCTAGTATAAATCCAATGTATCGCACGCAGGATTTGCACGTAAAAGAGATCGTCCGGCTTTTGTCGCCGCGCGAATTGAGGACGCATTCGCCGTCGAATGAAGCCATAGCCGCGACGGTGGCGCGCAGCCGCGAGCGGATTATCCGCATTTTGCGACAGGAAGACCCGCGCCTGCTCGTGGTGATTGGTCCCTGCTCCATCCACGACAAAAAGTCGGCGATTGAATACGCCGGGCGTCTGAACGCCATTCGCAAGGAATTTGCCGACCGGATGGAAGTGGTGATGCGCGTTTATTTTGAAAAACCCCGGACGACCATTGGATGGAAGGGCCTGATCAATGACCCGCACCTGGACGGCTCGCAGGACATTGAATCCGGCTTGAAAGTCGCCAGGGACATCCTGATCGAGATTGTGGGCATGGGATTGCCGGCGGCGACGGAGTTTTTGGACCCGGTCGTGCCGCAATACATCGCTGACCTGATCTCGTGGGCGGCTATCGGCGCGCGTACGACGGAGTCGCAGACGCACCGCGAAATGGCGAGCGGCCTCTCAATGCCGGTGGGCCTCAAGAACGGAACCGACGGCAGCTTGCAAACCGCCATTGACGCGATGGGCGCAACGCGGCATCAGCACAGTTTCCTGGGCATCAATGAGGACGGCGTCACGAGCATCGTACGCACGACCGGAAACCCGCACGCGCACGTCGTTCTGCGCGGCGGCCGGGCCAAAACGAATTACGACGCGGAGAGCATTCGCGCGGCGGAAGAGAAGCTGATTTCCGAGAAACTGCAGCCCGTTTTGATGGTGGATTGCAGCCACGCCAATTCGGAAAAGAAGTTCGCCCGACAGGAGGATGTGTGGCACAGCGTCATTGAGCAGCGAATCGAGGGTACCCGGTCGTTGATTGGTTTGATGGCGGAGAGCCACCTGATTGAGGGCAACCAGCCGATTCCTGCCAAACTAAAAGACTTGCGCTATGGCGTGAGCATCACAGACTCTTGCATTGGCTGGGAGACAACCGAGCGCATGTTGCGCTGGGCCAATGAAGCGCTCGAAAAAATCATCCCCGCAAAGGTTGCGATGGCCTGAAAATTGCGGTAGTCGACAGGTAAATGTATGGACAAAGAACCCTTTGATCCAATCAAACCATGGTTTGAGGCGGCGGAAGACCTGGGCGAATTCATCGGAATTCGCTTTGGACGAATCGCGCCGGGAACCAGCGAACCTGAATGGATCTACCTCTCGCACAAGGAATTCGATGGAATTGGCGGCTTTGCCAAGATCCTCACTGAACGGGGCGCCAAATTGGGACGTTTGCCACAAGTCCGGCATCCGGCTGCGTCATCGAAACTGGCGGTCCTGAAACTGTTACCCCGATTCCTTGAACCGCGCCGGCGCTTGAAATGGGCGCCATTCAACGGCAGACCTGCTCCCTCGTCCAATGACCGGCCGCCGCTCGCCGTTTCATGGCATGTGTTTGATGAAGCCGAGACCATGCGTATCCGGCGTGTCTGCCGGAAGGCTGGCGTGACGGTAAACTCTTTCCTGATGAAGAATCTGTCCAAAGCCATCCGTTCCTTTTTGGAAGATCCTTCATCCGTGGTTCCGTGGATGATCCTGGTGAACCTTCGGGGCAAAGTATTTCGGAGCCGCGAAACCGAGAACCATTCCAGCTATATCAGCATCAAGATACAGTCGTATGAAACGGTGCATGATGTTCACCGGAAGATTTACGCCGCCCTGGCGGGAAAAGAGCATTGGGCCAACTGGTATGCATTCGTGGCGGCCCGGCTCACGACCCATGGCATGCGAAAATACATGTTGGAAAACGACCTGGCGACCTCGAGCTGGAATATTGGGGGCTTCTCCAATCTTGGCGATTGGGACCCTGAAAAGGAAATAACCTCGGAGGATTGCCATGGTGACTGGCTTTTTTCCCCGCCGCTCCTGCGCTCCCAAAAAGTCGGCGCCGGTTGCGTCACGTTCCAAAACCGGTTGAGCCTGGTGATTCAAACGCATCCCGAATTGAATACCAATCCAGACGTGACCGCCGCATGGATGCAAAATTGGGTCAAGGAAATCGAATTCGATGTCACCAGCGGCATCGAGGACCCGGCGATTTTTGCTTAGTTTAACCTGGTCAGCTCCAGCAAAACGGCCGCTCTAGTCATCGGGCTGGCCCCCAAAAAAAGATTTTCCGCGTCCGCTTGCAGTATCGGTACACTCGCGCCAGTTCTCTCGGCCCTTCGGGTCTTGTTCGCTCCGCTCAGACGATTGCTTTCACGGCTTTTCTCAAGCCGCTTAGCTCACAGATTGTGGGGATCTGCGCCGCGTGGCTGGCTCAAAACTTGACGGTCACGGAAGCGTTCACGGCGTTGTTGAAGGTCTTGTAAGTGCCGTCGGCTGAGGTGTTGGAGTCGCCGACAACGGTGCGGCCCCCGTTATAGGCAAATTGGTAGGCAACCGCCCAGTCAAAATGCTCACCGCGATGACCAAAACCGAAGTTGCCCAGGTGCAGATTCGCATCCGGATCGATGGGATTATAATTCGCGTTTGGGTTGGACATCTCGCTGAAGATATAGCCCACACTGGCGTAGTAACCTTTGCCCAGTTGGCGAGTGACGCCGAAGTCATAGATAAAGCTGTCGCGATAATCCAGGGTAAGCGAGATGGGAACGCCAAAGGGAGAATTTTGGAACGTAATTTGACTTATTTTGCTCCATTGGGTCCAACTCAGGTCCACTTCCAGGTTCCAATCCGGTGTGGGGCGAAAGGAAATACCACCCAGGGCGGTTCGAGGGAAATTGATTTTTGCGCTGGTCTCCACGGAGTTACCAGCCGTCCAATTCGCGAATTTGCCCGAATAGTTCAGGCTTGTCTCCGAACGGTAATCCACGCCGAAAGACCACATGGGATGGGGTTGAAACAAAATACCAAAAGTGTACCCGGGGGACACGTCGTCGCCCTGGAAATGAAGTTGCTGGCCGAAAGGATCGTTCTGGAATGTGGCTTCCGAATAATTGATTGTCGGGCCCGCCGCCACGGACAGCATTTTGCAAATTTGCCATGCAATCACTGGATTCGCCGACAAATATATCAACTTTCCTTTTTGCGCGACGGAGCTAAACGGGGGGTTATCTCCCCAATTCACACCCAATCCATATGGCGCGTTGATGCCCAGTCCGATTGAAATGGGCACTTTTTTGAAAGTATCGACAGCATAGATTTGTGGCACAAACTGCGGGTTCGCGTCGGTGTGCGCGGAACCGGAAGGTGACGAATAGGAAGTGTGGGCTGAAATACCATAAAGCCCCAGGCTGACCTGGGCGCCTTGCAGTTGCGTGATGCCGGCGGGGTTATAGTAGATCGCCGCCGGGTCATCGGCGGTGGCGGTAAATGCGTCGCCGCGTCCGATGGCTTCGGGGTCCTGGTTGGGCAGCAGGAAGCCGACCGCGCGAGATGATTCCGCTGAGGCCAGCGTCAGGGCAATAACAAGCGCATAGTAGTTCATGCGTTTGCCGAAAGTTCCGCCTAATGTTTCTTGCATAATTTTTTCGACTGACTTTGGACACGCTGTCTTACCGCGAGACAGCCTGCCGGTTTAGTTCGCCCGCCTTATTTTTCTTTTTCCGGAGCGATGCACTTGACAAAGCAGTGGCAGTGCCAATTTCGTCACAAACTGACGGTTTAAAGCAATAATGCTTTGTTTTGGCGTAAAAAATGTTCCATGATTCAAGTGATATGAGCCAAAAGGACCATCAGAATGGGAATGGGAATGGAAACGGCATGACGGGTCTGTTACTGCAGCGGCATAAAAAGCCCGCGGCGGCGGTATCCACGCCGTCGCCCGAACGGATGGAGGTGGAAGAGAACAGTGTGACGTTTAAAACGGCCGATGGAGTCACGCTGCGGGGCATGCTGGTGCGTGTGCAACGCCACGCCGTCGTATTTGAATTGTATGACCAGGCGACGATACCCAGGTTGTCGGAGGCCCTGGCCGACTTTAGGATTGTGTTGCAGGAGGAGGAGATTTACTCCGGACATGCCGTCGTCTCCAATGTCGTCGATGCGGGAACAAAAATTATTTGTGAGACGTCCCTGGAAGCATTGGACTGGGTGGATTTGAATTTGATCATTGACCTGGAGGGAAAGCGGGGGCTGACCAATGAATTCAAAACCTTCTTCGCGGAACGCCAAAAGATTCATGCGCTTTCGTCCGAGTTCAAAGTTGCCGTTGCGGATTTACAGATGTTTTTACAGGATTTCCGGTTATGGATGAGCCGGGCCGAATTGAAAGCCCAGGCGCAAGGGGACGGTTTGCGCGAAAAAGTTGAGCGCAATATTCTACGCGTCCTGCTGCCCCAGGTTTTACCGGTGATGGGCTCCCTCTTTGAGAAGTTCGAACGGTCGCTTCCGCGAAGCGGCGGACCGGTTGATCTGGCTTACGCGCTTTACGCAAAGCGAATGCTTCACCCGCTGGTTTTATGCGCGCCTTTCATGCGGCGGACTTTTGAAAAACCCCTGGGGTACGCGGGTGATTATGAAATGGTGAACATGATGGCCAGGGACTCTCTTGAAGGAAACTCGCTGTTCGCCAAATTGTTGAACGCGTTTTTTCTGGAAACGCCGCCCGTGGTTGCCCATCGCAACCGCATTGTAGCGCTCACCGACCGGCTGAAATCGGAAGTGGCCGCCCGTTCCGCTACCGGCCGGTCAACCCGCATTTTCAGCTTAGGTTGCGGCCCGGCAATCGAAGTGCAGCGTTTCCTGGCCGAGTTTCCGTTTGCGGACAATGTTGATTTCACCCTGCTGGATTTCAACAATGAAACCATCGAATATACGCGAGCCACGCTGGAGCGGATCAGTCATCAATATAATCGCGATTGCATGATTCGGGGGTTCAAGAAATCAGTGGCACAATTGCTAAAAGACAAATCACAGTTTAAACGCGGACATTACGATATAGTCTATTGCGCGGGTCTGTTTGATTACCTCGCCGATCCGATTTGTAAACAGCTGATGGAAGTGTTCTATGAGCTGGCCGCTCCCGGCGGCCTGGTCATTTCGACCAACGTGCATGTCAACAATCCTTCGCGCGGCTGGATGGAATACATGGTGGATTGGTTTTTGGAGTATCGGGACGCCGCGCAAATGAAAGCGATCATCCCCGATCTGGCGCCCTTGGACCAAACGCGCATTTTTATTGAGCCGTCCGGGGTCAACGTTTTCACTGAAATCATCAAAGCGTAATGTCCGAAATCAATTCCCAAAACTCCCAGGAGATCCAGCGGGCGTTTTCAGAACATGAAACCGCGGTTTGGGTAAGCAATTACCGAACGGCGACGGTCCTCGCCATCCTTTTTGTTCCTGCCGGCGCGACGTTGGATATCATGGTATATCCACAGCTGCTTCTTAAGTTCCTCGGCTTTCGTTTCGCCTGTTCGCTCGTGTTGCTGTTCCTTTGGTGGTTCGTCAAAACTTCCATCGGCATGAAATACTACCGATTGCTTGGGTGGATCATGCCGGCGCTTCCCTCGGCGATGATCTCGCTCATGATCTACGAGACGCAGGGCGTGAATTCGAGTTATTATGCGGGCCTGATCATCGTCCTGGTCGGCGCGGCGATTGTGCTTCGCTGGACGCTGCTGGACAGCATCATTATCTTTTTAGAAGCGCTGTTCCTCTATTTTGCAGCCTGTTTCCTTCACAGCGGACCAGTGGATCGGGGCATTTTTTTCAATAACCTTTATTTCATTTCGGTGACGGGTGTTTTTGTCATCTTTGGCAGCTACTTTTATAATCAGCTTCGATTCCGTGAATTTGCCGTCCGTTACGAACTGGACCAGAGCAAACGCGAACTGGAGGAAAGCAATCGCAAGCTGGTGGAACTGGACCGGCTAAAGGGCCGTTTCTTCGCCAACGTCAGCCATGAAATGCGCACACCGCTCACGTTGCTGATTGCTCCCCTCGAATCGCTGATGCGGCGCACCGAGGCGGCTCTCGATTCCAATGCCCGTGAATTACTGGAGACGATGCAGAGCAACAGCATGAGGCTGCTCAAGCTCATCAATGACTTGCTCGACCTGGTGCGCCTTGAGTCCGGCCGCATGGACATCAAAAGCGATCCTCTGCAGATTAACGACTTTTTCCGAGGCCTCTCCAGCGCCATTCGCCAGGTCGCCGCGGAGAAAAACGTCCAAGTCGAAACACGAGTGGACGAGTCGCTGCAAATCATTTTGACCGATCGCGATAAACTCGAAAAAATCCTGCTGAATCTGTTGTTCAACGCCATCAAGTTCACGCCTTCCGGTGGGAAAATTGAACTCAAGGCGGAAAAGAAGGATGAGCAGCTGCTTTTGATTGTCGGTGACACGGGTGTTGGCATTGCGGAAAAAAGCCTGCCGTTCGTTTTTGACCGGTTTTGGCAGGCGGACAATTCGTCACGCCGCAAGTACCAGGGTGTTGGGATTGGACTGGCGCTGGTCAAGGAACTGTCTGAAATGATGGGCGGCGGAGTCAGTGTGACCAGCGTGGAAGCGCAGGGCACGACGTTTACCGTGCACTTGCCCTATAAGGGCGCACCGGAGACTGCGGTCGCCGAGCCTGAGGCGGCGTTGCCCGCTCCGGGGGTTCCGATGGGTGGTGACTCGGGCGAATGGCTGGGAAATTTGTATCGGCGAGCGGAATTCTTTGCGACCACAGGTACGCGCCGGCCCGTCGCGGCGCCTGCGTCGGCTGCTGCTTTGAGCGGGCGCAAACCGGTGGCCCTGATCGCGGACGACGAGCCGGACATGCGCCATTTTCTGCGAACGGAACTGGAGCGCGAGTACGATTTGATTGAAGCGACTGACGGCGTCCAGGCGCTGGAAAAGGCGGAACTATTTTTGCCGGACGTTATGCTGCTGGACATGATGATGCCGGAGATGGACGGCCTGGATGTTTGCAAAGAATTGCGCGCGCGCGAGGCCACGATGGGCATCCCTATCATCCTGCTGACGGCGCGCGCGGACGAAGAAACCAAGTTTGATGCCCTGCAAATGGGCGCCAACGACTTTTTGGCCAAGCCTTTTTCCGCGACCGAACTCCATGCGCGGATCAAAAACCTCGTGGATTCGCGCGATTACCAGCGCAAACTGGCCAAGCAAAACCAGGCGCTTACTACCGCCATCGAGCAAATCAAGGACACCGAGACACAATTGGTCCAATCGGAGAAACTGGCTTCCCTGGGGCGCCTGAGCGCCGGCATCATTCACGAAATCAACAACCCGCTGAATTTTGCGACCACGGGCCTGTTTGCGCTCCGCAACAAAACCAAAAATCTGCCGGCCGCGGAAAAGGCTGAATTCGAGGAGATTTTGAACGATGCGGACGAAGGGCTCAAACGGGTCCGCAACATTGTTTCGGATTTGCGGGTCTTTACCCATCCTGAGTCCGGGCCGCCGGAGACGGTGGACGTAGCCGAAACGGTAAATGCCTCGTTGCGTTTTCTCTCCACCGAATGGAAAGGAAAAGTCCGGATTGAGAACACGATCGTGCCGGGCCAGGAGGCGCAGGCCAACCGAAATAAACTCGTGCATATCCTGGTGAATCTCCTTCAAAATTCGCTCGACGCGATGTCCGGCAAAAAATTTGAAGGCGAGGAACCGACCATCTGGATCGAGGGCCGGGTTGCGGACAACAAAAGCATTATTGTCGTCCGCGACAATGGAATGGGCATTGAGGAAAAGCACATGGCAAAGATTTTTGATCCGTTCTTTACCACCAAGGACGTCGGCGAGGGCATGGGGCTTGGCCTGAGCATTTGTCACCGAATCATTCGCGGGTATGGCGGCCATGTCACTGTCAAAAGCGAGCCGGGGAGATTTTGCGAGTTTACGGTGGATTTCCCCGAAAGGGCGAGGAAAAGCCGGATGGAACCGCCCCCGGAGATTCCGCCCGTTCCCGCGCAGGAAGCCGGAGTGGCGCAGACGTGAGCGGGAAAAGTATTTTATAACGAACTAATTCGACGACGGACGGTTTTTTTGAATTGCAAAAATGAATGCGCGGTACAACTCTTGTCACTTAAAAGCGAAACATGCAGACCGACTATGATTATAAGAAATTCGCCATCCTCTACGTGGACGACGAAGAGATGTCTCTTTCGGCGTTTGCGCGGGCCTTTGGCGACCGTTTCCGAATCCTGACGGCCGAGACCGCCAAGGAAGGGCTCGAATTGCTCGAGCTGCACAAGGACGAAATCGGTCTGTTGATGACCGACCAGCGAATGCCCGGCGAAAAGGGAGTTTGGCTGCTCGAACGCGCCCGCCGGTTGCAGCCCCGCATCATTCGTGTCCTGGTGACCGCCTTTGCGGACATGGACGCGGCCATTGCCGCCGTCAACAGCGGCGCCATTTACAAATACATTTCGAAGCCATGGGACCCTCCGCAACTTGAGGAAACCCTCAAGCACGGACTTGAGTTTTTCATCGTGCAGGCTGAGCGCGATAAATTGTTGCAGGAAAAAATGTCGGTCCTGCGCAATATGCTCATCGCCGATCGCATCGTGAGCCTGGGGCTCCTGGCGGCGGGTTTGAGCCATCACATTCGCAATTCGCTGGTAGCGGTCAAGACGTTCCTCGACCTGGCGCCGGTCAAAATGAACGAGGAAAAAACGGACTTGAACAGTTTGCGCAATCCCGAATTCTGGAAGGATTATCACCAGAACGTCCAAACGCAGATCGAAAAGATCAATTCTTTGCTCAAAGACCTCTGGACCGCGTCCGAAAACCCGTCGTCGCCGTTTGCCGACGAAGTTTTACTGCACGAAATTATCGGTGACGCGATCAAATCGATGGAGGAGCAATTTGCCGCGCGGCGGATTGAAATCCAGAACCGCATCCCGTCGTCGCTGCCCAAATTGCGCGCGGACAAGCCAAAATTTCAGCGATTGTTCGAGCTGTTGCTCAAGGAAGAACTCTCGATGCTTCCGGCCGGCGCGCGCATCACTCTCTCAGCCGAATTAACAAACAATGGCAAACCCGAGATCCTGGTCGAGATTGGCGATAACGGTCCCGGCTTGCCCCAGGACGCGCTACGCGCCGTGTTTGATCCGTTTGCGGTGCAGGGACGCGTGGCGTCCGAGTATGGCATCCATCTCATGGCGTGCTTCTTTATCATCCATCACCACGGCGGAAAGATGGAGGCCCGCAGCCTGCCCGGCTTTGGGACGACGTTCCTTTTGCGCCTGCCTTTGCAACCTGAACGCGCCCCCGCCCCGCCCGGAGAAGGAGATTTTCTGCAAAAAGCGCTCCTGAATCAGGAGCTGTGGGAAAAGCTCCTGGCGACGGAGTAAAACTTATTTCTTTGGCGGAGCATTGGTTGACGCAGAGTCCTCTTTGGGCTTGTAAAGGCCTGCTTTGATGAATGGTTCGAGGTACTTGCCGTAACCTTCAGCTTCCATTTTGTTGAGTGGAATAAATCGAAGCGACGCTGAATTAATACAGTAACGCAGGTGCGTCGGTCCCGGGCCGTCGTCAAAAACGTGGCCCAAATGCGAATCGGCCATTTTCGAACGCACTTCCGTGCGTTCCATGCCGTAGGAATCGTCAGTGCGTTCGACGACGTCTGTGCCGGACACTGGCTGGGTGAAACTCGGCCAGCCGCAGCCGGAATCAAATTTGTCCAGGGAGCTGAACAGCGGTTGGCCGGACACCACATCCACGTAAACGCCTGGATCGTGCTTGTCCCAGTATTCGTTGTCGAACGGAGGTTCTGTCGCCGATTGTTGTGTTACCGCGAATTGTGCAGACGTGAGTTTTTTCTTCAACTCCGCCGCGTCCGGTTTTTTGAATTGGGTCGGGTCCATGGATTGATATTGGTTGGTTGAAACGGTTGAATCATCGGCTGGCTGGCCGCGCGTGATGTAAAATCTTGCCCCGAAAAGCGCCGCCACCACCAGCATCGCGCCGCCCATTCGTATCAGATTTATTTGCATGCGATTTTGAGTCACCTAATCTTATGCGCGTTCAATCTCGGCTGTTTTTAAAGAAATTTCCACTCGGAAAATGTGGCCGCCTGTCCCTGTAATTGGCCGGATTCGGAGACTAGATTCCAGACGGTGGCCCGCGAAATCTCAAAGCGACGGCCAGTTTTGGAAATGCGGACGCCTGAATAGTCTTCGAAAAAGCCCTGGCGTGCAACGGCTTCCATGACTTTCGCGCGTGCTTCACGATTCTCGATTTCGGCCGTGAACCGGGAGGGCGTGCTCGTGAAGTCGTCCCATGACATTTGCCAAAGCTCCAGCGCCGCGCGATTGCCATAGTTAAGGACAGGGTCGGGTTGAGTTCCGTGCGAAAGAACAACAAACTGGGCATCAAAGATTCTTTCCGCAAGTTCCTCAGGCGAGAAGTCCCCCGGCAACAAATCCCGTCCGGTCCATTTTTTGTAACATCGGACCAGGCACTGCACGTGGGGAATCACGTTCATCGCGAAGGGGTGCTCCGGGCGGCAGTGCAGATTTTTTGATAAAATTCCCCAACGCGCGTTGTTCGGCGCGTCAGTTGTTCATCATTGAAATCCACTGAAAACAGGCCGAATTTTTTCGTATATCCAAATTGCCATTCAAAGTTGTCGAGCAATGACCAATAAAAGAATCCGCGCACATCCACGCCGTCGTTCATCGCAGCGTGTAATTCGCTCAAATGCCCCGTCAAATCCCGGATGCGGAAGTCATCATCCGTCGAAGCCGAACCGTGTTCGGTGATGTAAATCGGCAGGTCGCATTGCCGTTGGAGCTTTCTCAACAGTCTGCCAAACCCTGCCGGATGCCGTTCAAACATGTCGTCGCACACGAGGCCAAGCGCCTTTAACTTCTCAACGGGCACGCCGTTGGTAGGCACCAGGGCCTGAAAATGCCTCAGCCGTGCCCGGCCATAATAATTGAGTCCGAGATACGTGGAGGCGTTCCGCCGCTTTCCGCCGGTAAATTCATTCAGCACAAAGCGATTAAAGGCGTGGTGGGATATTTCGGCCAGGGCATGGTCCCAGAAAGCGAAACGCTGAAAGGCCCCAAAATACGTCCAATTTTTTGCCACGCCGATCTCTGGAGCCCTGGTTCCAGCGTATTGGCGGCGGATCGCTTCGCTCGCGCGAACGTGCGCTTCCGCCATGTGTTTGATCACCCGGCGAAAGGCGCCATATCGCCATTTGTGAAACGGCGGAAACCCGCCCAGCAAATAGGTCAGCGAAGCGTAAGTGTCCGGTTCATTGAACGTATTCCAAATGTAAACCCGGTCTTTCAGTGCGGCGACGATCTTTGCCGTGTAATCCACGAAGGCGGGAATGGCAGCCGGATTGAGCCAGCCCCCCGATGACGTCACCCATGGCGGATTTGAAAAATGGTGCAGCACGATCATGGGTGTAATCCCGGCTGTCTTGAGGCAATCCAGAAGATGAATATAACGGTCCAACTCCTTTTGATTGAGTTCTGCATACGGTCCGGATTGCAACCGTGACCATTCAATGCCCATTCGGTACGCGTTCACGCCCAGGCCCGCCATGAGTTCGACGTCCTTCTCGTAGAGGTGGTAGTGATTGCACGCCAGCCGGCAATGCCCGCCGTCTGACGCCACGTAATCCGTCCATTCATTGACGACATGGCCTTCCACCTGGGTCGGCGAGGTCGCCGTGCCCCAAAAAAAGTTTGCCGGGAATTTCAGTTCGCTGCCCATTGGCTGACGTTTGTTAAGGTTAATGTAAGGCAAAGTCGTTAAAATGAACAGGCGCAATGCGGATTGAAAATATCTGTATAATCTTTCATCCTGCCGTTATGCCGAAAAAAGATCCTCGCATCGACGATTACATTGCCCGGGCCGGCGATTTTGCAAAGCCGATTTTGACCCGGGTCCGCAAACTCGTCCACGTCGCGTGCCCGAACGTCGAGGAAACGATCAAATGGAAGATGCCGTTTTATACGTACAAAGGGATTCTGACGGCGACACCGGCTTTCAAAAAACATTGCGCCCTCATCTTTTGGAAAAGGAAACTCATTTTGGGCAAGGAAAGGGCAAAATATGGCCGGCTGACATCTCTTGCCGATTTGCCGGGTGATAAAATTCTTTTGAGTTACCTCCGCAAAGCCGTGGAACTCAACGAAGCCGGAACCAAGGTTGCGGTTCGGCGAAAATCCAAAGCAGCCGCAGCTCCAGTGCCTGAGGACATCGCCGCCGCACTTGCAAAAAATAAAAAATCGCTGGCGACATTCAAAACACTAAGCCCCAGCCAACGACGGGAGTATATCGAATGGATCACGCAGGCCAAACGGGATGAAACCCGCGCCCGCCGGATGAAGACGGCGATTGAATGGCTGTCGCAAGGCAAATCTCTCAATTGGCAATACCGCTGAAAGGCGCTTTAACAGTTCAACGGGGCCACTACTCTCCGCCTTCCATGTGGACGTACATGGATTGCAGCGCAATTTTTCCGGGGCCGGTGAAACGGTTCCAAAACAGGCTGGCGGCGCTGGCGAACAGGCCCGTCGAAAGCTTTTGGAACATTGTTTGCATCTGCACCGTTCGGTCCTTGTAAATCCAGCCGCCGGGCTCGATATCAATTTCCTCTCCCGGCCCGAGCGTGACTTCGAAGACGTTTCCAAAACCGTGCAGCCACAGGATGCCTTCCTGCGAAGGACACGAAAAGTTATCAATAAAAAATCCCGTTCCACCCAGGAGAATATTCGCCGCGCCACGGACGCGAGAGAAGGAATAGTCCACGGTCTCGGTGGCCGCCAGCCACTGATGTTCACGCACGTCGACAGCCATGCCGGGTTTAAGATGCAAACCGAACACGTGCCCGGCGCCGTCACGGCTGAATGCGATACGCCCCGGGCCTCGCGCGCCGGTGAGCAGAAACGGCATCCCGGCCAGCATCCGCCTGAAACCGCCTTTGAGCGGGTGAATTCCGATTTGCACCGCAGGGTCTTTCCAAAGCAGGATATGATGCTCGAAATAGATGCCGGTGCTGCTCAACTCCAGGTGCAACGCCGGAACCAATTCGCCTTCGATGTGATACGTGACGCCGCCGAACTTTTCGTTCTGCACCGCCGTGGGTAATAGAGTGGGAACAGGCATGTGTCCTTTATGGCGGAGGGGGCGTCAATTGAACACCAAAAGTTATTCACAGTTGGTCTATCGACGCCAGATTCGTCAGATATGTCCGATAAGACAAATCCGAAAACCAAGTGCTCACGGCACGCCTTATGAGAGGCAAGGCCGTGATCTATTCGAGCCAAACAGCGATTACAGCGACTTCACTTTTTTCACAATCGCGTCAGCATTAATCCCGAAGTGCGCGAGCAATTCATCGGGTTTGCCCGAACGCGGCATGCCAACGACAGCCATCTTGTGAACTTTGACTCCTTCGACGCTCAATTCCCCGGCTACGGCATCGCCCAATCCGCCTTCGGCGTAATGATCTTCAACTGTGATGACGGTGTTGTTCGTTTTTTGCGCGGCGGCGAGAATTTCCTTTTTCCCGAGAGGCTTGATACTGTAGGCGTCAATGACGGTAATGTTAATGCCATCATTTTTCAAAGCATCGGCCGCTTTCAATGCTTCAAACAATGTGACGCCGGCGGCAACGACGGTTACCTTATTGCCTTCGCGGAGCACTTTCGCTCCGCCCACCGGGAACGCTTCATCGTTGCTATAGATGACCGGGGTCTTTGGGCGCGACGTGCGCAAATAACAAACTCCTTTGGTCAGGACCATTTGTTCGACAAGCTTTTCGGCGCTGACGGCGTCCGAAGGATAAAGGACCGTGCCGCCGACAATCGCGCGCATCATGGCCAGGTCTTCCAGGCCCATCTGGGACGGACCGTCTTCTCCGATACTCACGCCCACGTGCGAACCGGCCAGTTTCACGTTAGACTCGGAAATGCCGGCCACGCGGATGTGATCGAACGCGCGGCTGAAAAAGCAGGCAAACGTCGAGGCAAACGGCACTTTGCCGCGCGCGGAAAAACCGGTCGAAACGCCAACCATGTTTTGTTCGGCAATAAAACATTCGAAACTGCGGTCAGGCGATTTTTTGAAGAATTTCTCAGCAAATGTGGAGTTTTTCGTGTCGCCGTCCAACGCCACAACACGGCTGTCCACTTCGCCGACGCGCAGCAGGGCGCTGCCGTACGCTTCGCGGGTCGCCACGGAGTCCCCAAGCTTGTAGTTGATCGGCGGAAAACTTGCCGGCGGACTGTTTTTCGGTTCGGGTAGAGAACTGGGTTTGGGGATCGCCGCGCCGATGCCTGATTTGGCATTGGGCTGAAGTTCGGCGATCGCTTTCGCGGCTTCTTCTTTGTTCAATGGCTTGCCGTGCCAGCCTTCCTTGTCCTGCAAAAATGAAATGCCCGCGCCTTTATACGTTTTGGCGATGATGGCCAGCGGTTGATCGTTCAAACCAACGCCGCTGAGCACCTCGAGAATCTCTTCGAGGTCGTGCCCGTCAATGTCCTCGACGCGCCAGCCAAAGGATTCAAAGCGATCCCGATAGATTTCGATGTGATGGCCGAAGGCCGTTTCCTGGCTTTGGCCCAGCCGATTGGCGTCCACAATTGCGGTCAGATTGTTCAGTTTAAAATATCCCGCCAGCGACGCTGCCTCCCAAACGGACCCTTCGGCGATCTCTCCATCACCCATGAGCACGTAGGTATTATAATCCAATTTATCGAGGCGGCCCGCCAGCGCCATGCCTACGCCCGCGCCCAGGCCTTGCCCGAGCGAACCAGTCGCCACATCCACGAACTGCAAACGCGGCGTCGGATGTCCTTCGAGCTCGCAGTTGAACTGCCGCAACTTGACCAATTCATCCACCGGCACAAAGCCGTTTTCAGCCCACGCGGCATACAGGAGCGGCGCGGCATGGCCTTTGGAGAGCACAAAACGGTCGTTGTTATAATAGCGGGGATTTTTCGGGTCATATTTCATATGCCCAAAGAAAAGAGCGGCCACGACGTCGGCTGCCGAGCAGCACGATGTGGGATGTCCGCTGCCCGCCGCGGTCGTGGCATTAACAGAATGAATGCGCAGTTGATTTGCAATGCCCTTTAGAAGCTCGATGTCGGTCTCAATCATGGAGCGCATAACTTATTCAAGAAATTGGGAAAGCCAAACGAAAAATGAAGCAATTTACGAGGCATCAACAACAGGCATGAAGATTGCTGCCACGATTCCCCTCCAACGATTGGGTTTGAGCGGTTTCGATTGAACTCCCGCCAGTAGCCGCCGGTCCGGCGTCGATTGTGTCAAATATCTCTCGGGAGACAGGGGAGTCCTCGGCGCAATGCGCAATCCCCGACACGAGAGATTGCAGCTAAGATCTACGGTGCTAAAACGTGACCGGGAACCGAGCAAGCAGGTACTTGCCCAACGGTGCCGATGGTATATGTGCCTCCGGATGGGCAAGTCGGAAAGACGCCTCCTTTGATATAGGGCAATAAATCCTGTTCAGTGGGAGTATCGGAATCAGTCTTATTTTTTTCCAATGCCCACGCCTGTTTGGCGGCATAGATGAGGCGGAGATTGGCGATGCATTGGTTGCGCTGTTGCGAGACGATGCGATCGGCTACCTGGGCCTGTTGATCCGCCGCCTGTTGGTCCGCGGCGGCTTGTTCATTTTCGGCTTCAATTTCCTGCAACTGTTGCTGTTGCTGCTGCGCGGTCTGGCGCGTGGCGCCCAGTTGGTGGGTTAATTTGCTGTTTTCCGCCCGCAATTGCAGAATCTCATTGCGCATGCGCGGGATGTCCTGATTGTTCGCCTGCAAGCGGGCCACTTCGGCGGAGGCGTCTGTCGATGCGGAATTGGTGGCCTGCGCGAGTTGTGATTGCAAATCCGCCAGCTGTTGCTGGGCGTCGCGCAATTGAGCGAGAGCAACGCTTTTCTGTCGGTTCGCCGAAACCAGAAAAATTTCGCTGATGATCAGCAAGGCCAGACAAATGCCCGGAAAAAGATTTTGGGATTTCACTGGTTCTTATTTCTCGCGCTTTTGTCAACCGCCGTCAAACATAAAAGGGGTGTTGATTTGCCCAACTTCGGGCAGGAATCAGCATCCATGTATTCGGGCCGTAGTTAAAGAATTGACGAATGGCTGCAATTCGGCTATCAGACCGCACGGGTATATGGGAAAAGACAGTTCGAAACTCGAAAACGACTTGGAAGGCCTGAAGAAGCGGATTCAAACCAGCCGCAAAAAGCTGCGTGAAGCTGAAATCAAGGCCAGAAAGCTGCAGTCTTCCATCGAGACGGCGCTTTTGGCTCCCGAAAAGACCAAACGGAGCAACAAACGTTGAAGAGTCGAACAAGTTGAAGGCCCGAAGATGCGGAAACTAAAGGATGACTGGTGAGAAAACAAAGCACGCGCGGCTTTCACATCAATACTCAACACATCAACGATCAACAATTGGCTTGCCAGCCCCTGAAATCCACTCCATATTCCGCGGAAGAACTTTATGGCCGACGTTGCAAATAAATATCCCGAAAATGTTCCGGGCAAATACTACGTGGACAACCAGTGCATCGACTGTGATTTGTGCCGCGAAACCGCGCCTGACAATTTCAAACGCAATGACGACGGGGGTTACTCGTTTGTGTACAAGCAGCCCGGATCGGCTGAAGAAGAAGCCCGATGCAAAGAGGCCAAGGAAGGATGCCCCGTGGAGGCCATTGGAGACAATGGCGGCTGAACACCAAAACCGCTCAAAGATTTAGAACGCAACCAACCACGCCGGTTATAACGGCAGGACTTTTTTCAACACTACATGAGCGGTTTTTCAGAAGCAGATTTGGATTTGGAGAAGCTCTTTCTCCCGGCGTGGGCCCAGGAAAAGCCTGAACCAAACCGTTTTCAGCATTTTACCGGGGAAGAACGGGAAAAACCCTCGCGCGAGAAGCGCCGGGGCAGGCCATTTGAAGCCCGTGGCGAAGGCGGACGCCGGCCCGGCCCGAAGCACGGCGGAAAGAGGGAACCTCGCCGGCATGATCGGAATGACCGGCATGAGCAGCCCCGCCCGGAACCTCCCGCGCCATTGCCAGAAATTGCCGTGACATTTTTGGCCGATGAAAAGGGCGTCGAACATTTGGCGCGGCAAATCAAGGTAACCGGCCGCGCCTATCCTCTCTTTCAAATCGCCCATCTGGTTTTGCAAAAGCCCGAGCGTTACGCCGTCCGGCTCGCCGTAAAGAAAAAGCCTGAGGGCGGTGTCATTCAGCCGCTTTTCGTTTGCGCATTGGACGATACTCCCTGGCTTTCCGAAGACGACGCGGTCGCTCACGTCCTCAAAAACCATTTCGGGACTTTTTACCAGGTTGAACGCACGCCCACCGACCCGCCCAAGGGCACGTACACCTTTGTCGCGCAGTGCGGCATGAGCGGAGTGGTCCTGGGACCGCCGAATTATCACGACTATCAAAACCAGTTGCGCAAGCTGCACGCCGAACGCTTTTCAAAAATGCCGTTCGATGCGTTCAAATCCCGCGTCAGGATCGTGAAAGACGAAGCGGTCGTCAAAAAATGGATTGAAGATCACAGTTTCAAAACTGAATACGTTTGTCTGAATGTTCCTGAACCGCTCAAGCTGCCTTCGTTTGAGGAAGTGGAAAAACATTTTCGCGCCACACACAAGGAATCCATCATCAAGCCCGCTGAGACGACGCTGGTGGACGGGGTGAAGAGCCGCAATTTGCGCAGTCACGACTTGCAGCGTCTGGTCCGTGTCGAATGGGAACGGCAAAAGCATTTCCCGCTGCAACTGGCGACCGCGCTGAGCAAACAATTTGCCTCCCATGGCCTCCAGTTTTTCAAGGTGAACAAAACGGTGGTGCACGTCAGCGTCGCCCGCCCGCAATTTCTCGATTTGGAAACGACGCCTGTTTCCGAAAACATCAAGCGCATTGTGGAATTCATCAACTTGAAGCCGGGCTGTTCGAGGCGCAAGTTAATGGATGCTCTCGCGCCCGTTCCGAAGGCGGCAGCGCCCGCTGTTCCCGCGGAGGGCCAGGCTGAGGCAGTTCCGGCACAGCCGGCGGCTGCGGCGCAAAAACCCGAACCGACGCCGGAACAGACCGCGTTAATCGCGGATTTGCACTGGCTGATTCATCAGGGCAACGTTTTGGAATTCGCTGATGGACGCCTGGAGACGGCAAAAAAGCCCCTGCCGAGGCCGCCTAAACCTGAAGCAAAACCGCCGCAAATCAAAGCCGATGAAACGGCCCAGGTTGAGCAGTCTGAATCTGCCAGTGGATCGACTGCCGTCGAAACCGGTCTCGCCGAAGCGAATTCAGGTTCGGATCCCGCCGTTCAGGAAGTAAATCCATCAGAAGAAAAGCCGGGGGAAGTCCCGGCCATCGAACCGGCTCAGACCGATGCGGCGGAAAAGCCGGCCGAATCGTCGGAATCCAAAGCGGAAGAAGTCCCGTCGCCATCGTAAGCGGGATGCGGCAGGCCGTTTTTCGCTCACAGATTCCTTGCTTTCCTTAATCCGCCATCGTGTTAGGTTAATGTATGGCATTTAGCAAACTAGGTTTGGCTCAACCCGTCATGGACGGGGTCAAAGCAATGGGATATGTGGAGCCGACTCCCATACAACTTCGGGCGATTCCGCTTATTTTGACGGGACGCGACGTGATTGGCAGCGCGCAAACCGGCACGGGCAAGACCGCCGCCTTCGCTTTGCCCATCTTGTCGAAGCTCGGCGAGCATTCCCACGGACCCCGCGCCCTCATTCTTGAACCCACGCGGGAATTGGCCGCCCAGGTGGAGACCTCCTTCCGCGACTATGCCCGGTTCATGAATTTGGAAATTACGGTCGTCTTCGGCGGTGTCGGTTACGGGCGCCAAAATGATTCATTGCGCTCCGGCACGGACATTGTTGTGGCCACTCCCGGGCGGTTGCTCGACCATCTGGAGCAGGGCACCTTGAAATTGGATAAGGTCGAATTTCTCGTTCTGGATGAGGCGGACCGGATGCTGGACATGGGATTTCTGCCGGACGTGCGCCGGATCGTTGAGCGCTGCCCGCGCAATCGTCATACCGCCCTTTTTTCAGCGACGATTCCACCCCAGATTGAAACGCTCATCAACTGGGCCATGCGCAATCCTGAAACTATCGAAATCGGCGCGCGCCGGACACCGGCCGAAACGGTCAAACATGTCATCTATCCCGTCGCCGACTCGCAAAAAACCGACTTGCTCCTGAAATTGCTCGATTCCGTTCATTACGATTCCGTCATTGTGTTTTGCCGCACGAAACACGGCGCTGACCGGGTCGCGCAATTGCTCAAGCGTGACAGCCACGCCGTTTGCGTGCTGCATTCCAATCGTACCCAGCGCGAGCGTGAGCAGGCCTTGCGCGGATTCCGCGACGGGCGATTTGAAGTGCTTGTGGCCACGGATATCGCCGCGCGCGGCCTGGATATCGCCGATGTGAGCCATGTGATCAACTACGACGTCCCGCAGCATCCGGAGGATTATATCCATCGCATCGGGCGCACGGGCCGCGCCGAAGCCACCGGCGATGCCTTCACCATTATGACTGCGGAAGACGCAACCCACGTGTTTGCCATCGAACGCTTCATCAGCCAAAAGATTCCCCGGATCAAGCTGGAGAATTTCGATTATCGCTACACGGCGCTCTTTGACGAAAACAAGCCGGGCCGCTCGACTGGATTTCCCGGCAAAGCGCGCGCCGTGCGCGTCCATGGCGGGTATCATTTCGGAATGGCGAGACGCAGAAGGTAGAAGAAGTTAAAAGGGGCGCCGCCGTGATTAGGGGTTACAGCTTTTTCAGGAGCCCGTCGTAGTCGTCGTGTGATCCGACCCAGTACCAGATCATCGCGTCATTTTGTTTAATTCCGACAGCGCGCCACCCCAAAGCGATGCGAACGGAAAATATGGGGCGAGTTTCGTGAACTTGTTTGAACTGCAAGCCGGGATGGTGGAGATCTTTCCGCCAAATCTTATACGCTTTGAATGCGCCTTTTTGGATATCTTTCGGGAGCCCCCGAACAACTTCCGAAACGATTTAGTCGTGTGAGAGGTCACTGTCTTTTTCAAACGGCAGCGTTTTACCCTCGTTGAATTCAGACAATGCTTCGTCGCCCAGGCGTGAAAGGGCATTCTCTGAAGAGGCGAATTGTGCGTTCCAACGCGATTCTGAGGCAATCTCTTCGAGAATCATCGCACCTATTGCCTCCTGCTCAGATTCTGGCAGTGTGGACGCTTTTCTAATGGCCTTTTCGAGCAATGCAGTCACGCTCAGAGGATAACCCATTTATTACTGTGTTCAAGAGGGTACTGGCAGGTAATTTTTGCCGGGTTCCGCGATTGCGGTAAGATCCGCATTCGGCAATCCACCATCTGATTTGAACTAGGCCGTGGGGAGGTTCAATTTCTCGCCAACTGAAATCCGGTCATCGTCAAGATGGTTCGCCGCCCTGAGGGCTTTGATCGTCGTGCGGTGAGATTTTGCGATGCGGCTCAAAGTATCGCCGGATTTGACCAGATAAACCGCCACGCCGGTGATGTGGGGAGGGTCAGCCGGCGCGGCGGTTTGTTTTGGAACCGTGGCAACAGGACATGGTTGCACGGGGAGAGAAATTTGGGATATGGATTGCGACGGCGCTGATGCGGCCAGTTGCGCGGGTGTTTGGATCGTGTTTTGCGCGGTGGCCTGAGATTTTTCGCTCACGCAACCTTCAATCAATAGCCCGATGACCACTGCTACGCTGACAATAACGGCGGTCACGACGGTTTTTTTAAATCGTTCGCGGCGACGTTGCTCAATATCCAGCTTAAAGCAGGTTGGTATCTGAAACGGGTTTTGCGCGCTCATACACTAACTTTCGTCGCTATAAGCATAGCCAATGCCAAAGCCTGGAAAACTTGTTCCACCTTGCGCGGGGTCGTTTACAGGCCTCCCGTGACCCATTGCAGGACACGCTGTCCAATTCGCCGTTTGATCCGTGCCCACACTCCCCTCCGCGACCACAACCTTTTATCGCGGCCTCAAAACCCTGATTTTCAATGGTTTTTCGTACCGCTAGAACGAATGTTCTATAGGAATCAGCCGCCCGATCTGTCACTTTCGTTTGACCAGCTTCTGGTCGTCTGAATGCCCTTGCGCTTGTATATTCCGCCGTTTTTGACCGTTGCATTACTTTCGGCCACGGCATCGGCGCAAAGTTCCCAACCACTCGGCGGAGGCGCCGGTTGGGCTCCCTATCGCGTTTCGTTTAAAATTCAATCGCCCACAAATGTCGCGGAAGGCCAACGTTACTGGTTCACGAACAACATTTATCATTGCGAAGTGTTTAGCAATGATGGGGCGTTTGAGGCCGGCAATACCACTCTTCCGCGGACGGAACAGCGCTTCGAGCCGGACTACACAAATGGCGGGACGGCGCCCATCGGCGAGATTCAATATCAGTCGTCTGAAATGGCGCCCTCGAATGAAAACAGTTATTGCGTCTTTCAAATTCATACCGGCGATGCCGAGTCGGACGCCGACGGTTCCACCGCGTTCATGCTTTTCTGGTTCACGAATAACAACGGTTCGGTTCGGGACTACAGCGGAACGCAACTCGCCGGCAACCTCGGCAATAAATGGTTTCAAGTAAACGTGGACCATAACCTGGTCAACCGCTCCATCCGGGTTTGGATCAATCAGCAGTCAGTTTGGACGCAACAGGACAATGGCGCCGGGGATTTTTATTTTAAAGATGGTTGTTACGAGCAGTCCCACAATCCGACGCTTAAGATGGATACATACATCACAAATGTCCTGATGTGGACGAACTCGGGCAAGGCGGTTGTGACGTTGCCGGCGCCCCGAATCACCGCCATTAGTCTAAACGGGTCGACACTCACAATCACCGCAACCAACGGAGCGGATGGAGGACAATATAAGTTGCTGGAAAGCGCAAGCATGGTATCGCCCTTGAAGCAGTGGACGCCAGTATGGACCAATGACTTCGACACCAATGGCGATTTGCGTCTCTCAACGGATCTGCTCAATCCCGGGGCCGCGCAATTTTATATTCTATCGGAACAGTAACGTGCGGTGGAGACGGGAGCGCTGATGCTTTATTGATCGGGGGGTGAGGCGGGTGGCGAAGCGGTTCCCCCGTTGCTAAAGTAAATATCGTCCAATTGGATATTTGAAATCGGTCCGGCGCTGCTCAAAATCTCAAAGAATTCGCTGACTGCGGTAAGGTCAACTTCCGGGCCAAAGGCAGATATCGGTATTTGAACCACGTGCCAGTTGCCGTCCCGGACAAATCCGTACGGGTCGCTGGCCGGGCCGTTGAAGTTGATCCATTTTTGTCCTACTCCATTGAGGTCCCCACTTTGCATGCCGACCATGAAGGGGGTGGTGGAGGTGGTCTTCATAGCGAACTGCAGGTAGCAATTCGCGTATTGGAACGCCGACAAATTGTATTTCAAGTTGGGCGTGAAGGCCATTCCCGACCAGGTCATGCCGGGCGCGGCCGTGAGGCTGATATCGTTGGTGTCGCCATTGTATGAGTCGTGGGGGCCGTTCACCATGGTGTTTGCCCACACGAAGAAGTTGCCTTGAACGCCCAGCGCAAATGCTCCTGCATTCGTATGGGAGGCCGTGTCCGAATAAACGCCGAAATTGCCATTCTGGGGAGTTGTGCGTGTGACGCTCGGTTGCCACCAGACATTATCGACGGACAACGTCAGCGGTGCGGTCGGGTCGGTGGTGCTCGCAATCATGAAAAACTGATTGATGGTGTGAAAATCGGTGTTGGCGAATCGGTTCAAGGGGATGGTCACGGAATGCCATTTGCCGTCGCGCGGGAACCAGAACTCCGAACTGGAACTGCTCCCCAGTGGAAGATAAAACACGCCGCTATCGCCATTTACGGAACTGGAAATTCCCACTTCCATGGGCGTGGTGTCTCCGGCGGTGGCTTCAATGTCAAAGTGCAGATAGCCATCCGAATAATTCATCATGTTTCGGTAATTGGGAACAAACGCTCCCATTCCGAACCAATTGCCCGGGGCAATATTAAACGACCAGCAGGAGGAGCCTTCGGATGGCGCCGGCGGGTTGTTGTTCGTCGTCATGTTGTTCCAGAGATATAATGCGGCTAGGTTGCTGTAGTTAAAGTTTGTTTCCAGGCCGGTCCCATAGGTCAGGGAATCGTTGACCGGCGTGGCACCCGCATACACGCCGAAATTGCCGCTTTCTGCTGAATTATTCCCGAAATACAACTGAGTGTATGGATTGGCTGTCAGTTTGATATAGCTCACATCCAACGTAGCCGGAAACGGGGCGGTAACCCCGGCGGGACTGTACACTCCGGTATAGGAAGGGTCATAGCCACCGATAGCGAGGTTCAAAATCAGAAACATGGGCTGCTGAAACATGGGGGCCTCGGTGATGTCCCAGGAGCCGAAAGGAACATTGTCTAAAGAAAACGTGACGTTCGTGGGCGTCCAGGACATTTGGTAGAGATGGTAGTCCTGGGCGAGACTCTCCGGTGCCGTGAGCCATCCGGCGGCATTGACGGCGTTGTTATTGGTGTCCGCGTAGTGGATCGCACAATCAATCAGTTCCTGCTGGATGTTCGAGGAGATTCCGGCGGCGGCGCCCATTTCGGCAATGTCTATCTCTCCGCATTCGGGCCAGACGATCGAACCGGAATTGTTGCCCATCATCCAAAAAGCGGGCCATAATCCGTTCGCGGTATTGGGGAATTTAATCCGGGCTTCGAGATTGCCGTATTTGAATGCGAATCGTCCCTGTGTCAGCATTCGCGCCGACGTGAACGAATTTCCCATATAATTGGTGTCGTCAGCCTCAATTATCAGGTTCCCATTCGTAACGTAAGAGTTTTGGTGCAGAGCCGTATCATATTCGAATTGGCCGTTGCCCCAACCATCGCCGCCGACGTCATAGGTCCACGTATTGGGGTCAACCACGCCGTTCGTAAACTCCTCCTGCCATACGACGCCAGTGGTGTTGGCGGAAACCTCGGCGAGGATGGTGGCCGGCTGGCTTGGCCCGTTGGCTGAGACAGTGATGATTGAGACGAAATAAGTCTCGCCGGCTGTGAGACCGGAGAGGACGGTGCTGGTTACCAGGCCGAGGTTGACGGTATTGGTCGTGGTTGTGTTGGTGTCGCTATAGGAAATCAAATAGCCAGTCACACCGGGCGAGACGCTGGCGTTCCATGTCAGGTCGATAGTGTTTGTGGTTCCCGATGGGAGTTGTTGCAAATTCGACGGAGGCACTACTACGACCGGTGGAATTTGCAGCCGGAAGTACCCGGCATTGTTCGTCATTGGAATTAGGAATGAGTCCGTGCCGCCATCGCCGATGACGAGGGGAAAGTTAGTAACCCAGGTTCCGGCGGCAAGGTTGGTGGTGAATTCGGGTTGATATTGAGCGCCGCTCGCGGTGGGCCAGGACACGCGAGTGACCGGTCGGATGGCCACCGGCAGAACATTGGTTACCGCAGGCGTGCCGGGATTGGCCACGCCGGACCCGAGCAGAACGTCGTCCAGGTCAATCGTGGCCGACAGGGTGGTGGATGCCGCGCCTGCAAAATGGAAATAGAGCGTCGCCGACGTCGCGCCGGGCGGAGCGGTCACGGAGTTGCTGATGACGGTGTAGGCGTTGTTTCCGGGAACAAAGGTTTGGTAGCCTGTATCACCACTGGGATTCCATAGAATTCGCCACTGCGCGTTGTATCCTGCGCTGCCCGACAGCGCATCGGCAAAAAACGTGAATGGGTAGACGGTTCCGCCGGTCACGGGTATGCCGGACTGATTTACTTCTACGACTGGTCCCGCGCCCGCGCTGGTCAGAGTGACTTCGAAGTTGTATGACCCGCTATGAGGATTGTCATTGGTGCGCATCCCGTAGACCGGACCGCCCGCGGCTGTATCGACAGTCCAGTCAGCGGCGGTGCCTCCGGTTCCGCTTTCGAATCCTCCATTTGCGGGGATCGTGGGAGAGGCCGGAGTGCCGGGAATGATATCCAACACATCATAGGCGCGCGTGCCCATTGAGTAGGGATCAAAATAGGTATTTGTCAGGCCGTTGCCCGGCGACGCCATGAGGCTGGACCACGTTGCGGATGAGTTGGCGAATTGGAGCAGGTAGCTGTTGGTGGTGTTTTCGGGCCAGCTCAACTGAACACCCGATTGAAGACTGAGATGAATTTGAGCGTCAACCGCGCTGGTGCCAATGAACAACAGCCAAAGGGTAAACAGAAATCCTGCCTTTTTCATGATAGCCACCGACGCTCGCCTGCGCAGAACAGTCAGATATATTGCGTTTGTTTTAATGGACTGCTGTACAGGCCCTTTGGCCCAATGACGATTCAATTCCAAAGTGCCTCAAACATTGCGATTGCGTCGAAATGCCCACATTCCCAACAGTCCCATCGCACCCAAAGAAAGGGTCATCGGCTCCGGCGCCGCGGTGAGCTCGACGTTGTCGACGCCCATTTGATCCGTGGATCCGACGTTGGCTCCGGTGGTCGCATCGAACTCAATATAGAGGTGATCGCTTCCCGCCACGGTTGTAAATGATCCGGAATAGGTCGTCCACGAACTGGTGGATGGGAAATAAGGCCCAAGGAGGCCGGGCCCTTGGCTGATGACGCCGCCGGAAGCGTTTTCATCGAAGATGTGAATGAAATCAACTCCGCCTGCAGCCTGGCTGCCTCCCAGCAGATCGAACGAATAATCAACGGTTATTCCTGCGCCAACCACACTGCCGTTGGGAGTCGTCTGTGACAAAGCCAGGTTATAGCCTTCCAACGTATTATTTAACCAGGCGTAGTCCGTCGGGTTTCCGCCAGTGGGATTGACGGTTATCGTCGCGCCTGATGCTGCGTTGATTGGCGCCCAACCGGTCAAATCTCCGGTGCTAAACCCGGGGTTTGATATCAAGTTTTGTCCAAGGACGGTGCTCCCGATCAAAAAGCCGGTCAGACTCACGGTAAAGGTGATTGTTTTAAGGGTTATTTTCATGATTTATCCTGGGTTATGAGGTGCTGGATCTTGTGAGTCTTTTTTGTGCGGCGGTGCTTTGTAGCGTTTTTTACTACGTTTCGAGCAAAATGTCAACCTCTTTTTGTGGGCTATTTTACCCCCTTCAGCTTTTTCACCCGCTTGAAATGGCTGGCACGCGCGCGGAGGAAACTTTAGTTTCGACCCATGCCGGCTTACGTGATTTCGGAATTGGAAATTTTGGACGAGGAGAAAATGCAGGAGTATCGAAACCTGGCAGCGGCTTCGATCTCCGAATTTGGCGGAAAGTATCTGGTGCGTGGAGTGGCGCCATTGGTCGTGGAAGGCCCGGCGGTAAAGACGAAACTCGTCATCGTGGAATTTCCTTCGATGCAGCACGCCAAGGAATGGTATGCATCCGCGAGTTATTCCCGGGCGTTGAGGATCCGTCAGGAGGCGCTGGAGCGGCGGCTGATATTTGTTGATGGAACAGTGATATCCTGAAGTTAATCGGGGGAACCCTTCATTTCCTCCGCGGCGATCGTACGATCAAAATCCGCCACTTACGGACTTTCCATCCGATAAAATGCATTCGTCTGCCCCGGACTAATTGTTATCTGAAATCGATTCGTCGCGGACGAACCCGGCACGGCGAACCAGCGGTTGTCCATTTCCAGTCCGGCCGAATTGGATTGCAACACCCAGCCGAGGTAATTGGTTGGCCAACTCAAAGTGAGTTGGTTCGCCGTCAGATTCATCGTGAGGTTTGTTCCGGTTACGACCGGATTTAACAGCACGGCGGTGATGGGCGGTACGAGGAAGGTCGTCTGGCCGTTCGTTGCGGGTGTCACGAATTGAACGCCTCCGCTCCACGAGCCGTTTGGATTAATCATCGCGCCGCCAAGAGTGTAGGCGTTGGTGCTGTTGAGATTGGTGCCGGTCAATTCGATGACCTGCACCGCTGTCACATACGAACCCAGATTGATGGAAACCTGCACGCCGTTATTCGTGTCTTTGTTGTTCAGGAGCGCGCTCATTGCGCCGTTTGGCCGCCGGATGCCGTAGGCTGTAAAGTTGATATTTGATGACAGGGTTATTATGCCTGGAACGACGCTGCCCTGATCGGCCAATGAAAACATTTTCTCGCCATAAAATTCGGGCCGCGCCTGGACCACCGAAGTGCCGTTGTCGGCGATGGGAGTGTAGCCCGTTCCGTTGCCGCCTCCGTGAAAATTAATTCCCTGGCAACCGTTTTCCGCGCAGATAAACATGAAATCCAGCGCCCACAACGCCGACCCGTAGGCGTCGCTCACGTTCGGCGCGCCGCCGTTATAATAAGAACCGCACTCATCCATCCGGAATCCGAGCGGCAAGCTCGCCCGGGTCGCCGCAGCGACGAGATTGCTGACTGTCCCCGGCAGGCTTGTGTCCGGTTGCAGGAGAAAAGCGATTGTGGATGACGGTGATTGGCCGTTGGCCCGGTAGTAATGTTGTGTGAGCAGAGAAATGATGCCTTCTTCGTTTGTGGCGAAAGGGACGGTGTATCCCGTGGTGTTCCCGGCCGATGCCGGCCCCGTCAGAGTCCAGCCATTTCCACCATTGGTGATGGACCACCCCGGAACGGTATTGGTAACGGCCCCGGCGAGGGCCTGCCATTGGGAAACAAAATTTGCGTAGGTAAAGCTGCTTGAGCGAATGCCGTTCCCGGAATACAAATCGCACTCGTTACCGATTTCAAATCCCAACAGATGCGGACCGATGGCCTTCGCGACATAAGCCGCCTCCGCCGCGCAATTTGTCGGCGAATTGACGGACATATTAATGCCGTAAATCACGTGCCAGTTTGCCGGTAACGCATTGACAAAGCCGGCGAACGCGTCGACGTCTGCGGCAGTGATTGGGGTTTTATTGGAGATACCTCCCCAGCACGTCGTGTCAACGCTGTTGCCTCCAACTCTCAACACTGCCGGCGCGATCTGGCTGAACATGCTGAGCAGGGAAACGTCATTCGAAGTAAAAAGATTTCCCGTCAACTCGCTCTTTTCATAACTCAAACCGCAGAATGCCGGATTTAAAACTTTGCCCGAATTGGTCGAGGAGAAAGTGACCGTCGCCTGCGCCACTGCCAGTGGTCCAGACGTGAGTGTGAGAACAACCTTATTTCCACTTTGACTTAGGCTGCCGGCGTAAGCCGGTGTGCGGCTTGGAAGATTGCCTAAACTGAAATTATACCCCTGAATATTGGCCACGGATTGAATCAGCGTCACGTTCGTCGGGTAATACAAGAATCCCGGCAAGGCGGTGACATTGATCGTATTGCTCGAGCCGCCCAGGTTCAATCCGGAGACGTTGACCGTGGCTGTGCCAATATTGATGGCGCCGTTGGTCATATTCAAATTTCCCAGCGTTGCGGCGCTGGGCAAGCCTGAAGCGTCCAGTGTGCCCTGAAGTACGATTGTATTGCCGCTAAACGTGTAGCCGCCGCTCAACTTAAGAACCCCCGGGCCGTTCTGCGTCAACGATCCGGTGCCGGAAATAGCTGTGGACACGAGACTGGTCGTCGTTTGGTTGAACACCAGACTGCCGTCGTCCACGATTGTGCCCGATGGCAACGCGCCTTTCGTATCGTCATTCCCAATTTGTGCCGTTGCTTCGGAGGCGATTGTCAGGCCGCCGGATATCGCGCTGGCCGATTCATCCAGAATGAGAGTTCCACCATTCACCGTGATGCCGCCGGTGAAATCATCGTTGCTCTCTGAAAGTATCGCCGACGCCGTGCCGGATTTAACCAAGGCCGCCGTTCCTCCGACGCTATTGGTTCCGGTAAAAATATAATTCAGCGCGTTATTGGTCACGCTCCAGCTATAGGGTGTGTGTTGCGTGCTTCCTGTCAGATTTACCGTGCCGGTGTGAGCCGCGTCGTTGAATAGGACTAGGTCTCCTTCTGCATACGCTATGGGTGAGCCTGCGTCGCTCCAATTTAAACTGTTTGTATCCCAATCATTATTGGCCACTCCGCTCCACTGATCCAGATTTGGTGTGGGCGGCCCATTCGTGATGACCAGCCAGATCATGCTGGAATTATCATTGGAAATGTATCCCTGGTAATTACCGGGCAATGCGCTGACGGCAAGCTTGAACCCACTGGCGCCGCCAGCTGGACATGCGATCAACGGATATTGCGATGGATACGCCAGCACGATGGGCAGTGCGCTGATGGCGACCAGGCCGCTGTTGTCGCTCGAAAACTGGCTCACCGCGGCGTTCGTGAAATGATTGGCCACCGCGAATTGCAAAGTCCCACCGCCGTCGAGCGACAAGGAGCTTATCGGCGAACCCGCGGAACCCATCGTATTGCTGACCACGAGCAGGCCGCCGTTCAGGCTCACTTCGCTGGTCCCGCCGCCCGCCACGATGTTATTTGCTAGGACAGTCCCGTTGCTGATGGCCAGGGTCCCGGACGTCGTGGCCGGCGACCCGGAATTATAGGCGAGCAGCAAATTATTATTGATCATCAGCGTGCCGTTGGTGACGGCGACCGTTCCGGCCACACTGCCTTCCGCGCTTGCGGAGTTGATATACCCTATGTTCAGCGTGTTAACGTTGAAAAGCCCGGGTCCAAGTTCGAGTACGCCGGTCGTCGGACCAGTGCCGTTTCCCGTCTGTCCTTCGGCCACGTAACAGACATTTACTTGCGCGTTCACTGTGCCGCCGGTCAGGTTTGCTGTTCCCAACGTGATTGAAGCGCTCGTGGATTGCGCTGAAAAATCCCCAATGGCCAATGTGTTCATCCGCGAATTTGTGTTCCCGTTGAGAGACAGGACGGGATTGCCGGTAATCGAAGGATTAAACACCAGAGTGGCTGTGCATTTTTGCCGCCCGATTGTCATCGAATCGGCGAAGATCGCGTTGGTCTTTCCCAAATAAACAATCTCCGTGCCGCCGTTGTTGGGTCCATCGCCCAAGTCGATCGCCGGCGCGGCGCCATTGACACTAATCGTGTTGGTCGCGGCAAAATAAATCGTTCCTGAGGGATGATTCACATTGCCGGATGAGCCGCCATCACCTCCGAT
Source organism: Verrucomicrobiia bacterium (assembly GCA_036489615.1). GTDB lineage: Bacteria > Verrucomicrobiota > Verrucomicrobiia > Limisphaerales > UBA11358 > UBA11358. The sequence goes on from DASXFM010000322.1 coordinate 30,715, forward strand.
CAATAGTCGTCCGATGACCGCCTTAAAATTGGCCAGGCCGGACATGTCCAGCGTCGCCATATGGCTGCCACTGGTGGCGGAGCCTTGCTGAAGATTGAAAGTTGATCCGCTGTTTGTCCCGACCACTGCTAAACCGCCCGGCCCCGTCATCGTCGAATAAACGATTTGTGCCGCGCCATCGTCTGTGCCGGTGCCACCGAAAAAAAGTCCAGCCGCGGCAGTATTCGAAATGGCCAATGTTACACCTGAATTTATTTGGGTAGTGTGAAATCCATTCGTGTTCCCGTAATCCAGGGAAAGGATCGTCGTGTTACTGCCCACCACATTGTTCACCACGCCCTGGCTGCTGTTTGCGCCAGGATCGAAAAACTCGATATTTGTCGCCGGACCGGGCGTGCCTCCGGTCCAATTGGTTGCGTCAGACCAATTCAAATTGATGCCGTTCGTGGCGTCGTGGCCGTTCCAGAGGATGGTTTGGGCGATGGCGGTGGTAGTGATGAGAAGGAATAAGCCGATGCCGATGGAAAGTCGTTTTTCGGTCTTAGGTGCGCGTTGCGGCCGTGAACTTAAAAACCCCTTTCGAAACGCGCTTGCGTCTTGGAGTGCGGTGGCAAGTGAAGCGCGACACCGCTTTCGAACGACGTTCATTTTACGAAGCGTAATCGCCTGTTCGGCGTCATCTGGTTTTCCAAAAGCGGTGTCACAGCCACCGCAGTCCAGGACCGTTCGGTTCATCGGAAGCCTCCCTGCTTCATTTCATCATTGCATCCAATGTCGGATCCATCGCGGCGGCCCAGATTTTATAACCCCTCTCCGTCGGATGCAGGAAATCGGCCATGGTGTCCGCAGGCACTTTGCCGTCCGGTCCCAGGAACTTTGCGTTGATGTCCAGGAACTTCACGGTGCTGCCGTTATCATATCCTGCAATCTTCTCATTGACCCGGTGGATGGTGTCCATCATTTCCGGGGTGTCGTTTGGCCGGTTGCGCGGGAAAATGGCCAGCAACAGGACCTTGGTGTCCGGGATCTTTGCGTGAATGACGTCGAGAATCATCCCGATGGCCTGCGAAATATCGTCCGCTGAATTTGATCTGCTGTTATTGGTGCCGATCATGAGCACGGTGACCTTGGGATGGATGTTGTCCAGTTCGCCGTTTTCGATTCGCCAAAGCACGTGCTGCGTCCGGTCGCCGCCGATGCCGAAATTCGCGGCATGCCTGGGCGCGTAATCTTCATTCCACACATTCGAGCCCTTGCTCCGCCAATTATCGGTGATGGAATCGCCCATGAATAGAATATCGATGCCGCCGCGTTTGGCCTGGGCCACGAACTTTTCGTGGCGCGACATCCAATTCTTTGGGTTGTCCCGTGTGGCCGGCACGCACGCCGCTTCGGGGCCGGGACCGGGTTGCATGGTGGATGAATTCGTTTGGGCCGGCAACTGAACGGTCCACAGCATTGCCGAGAGTACGAGGAACAAATGGAATTTAGATTTCATAGAGTGGTCGACGGGCCTGTTAAGGCGGGAACATTGGGCTGATAGTCGCATTCAGCCCCGCTATTTGCAATCGAACAAAAAGGTTCAGGCGCACTGAAAATGTTGAACCGTTGAAGAGTTAGAGCGATGAGACGGGGCTCGTGCTGCAGGTTGGTACGCTTCAACAACGGCTTGCCTTTGCCAGTCCGGTTCCTTATTATTTTCACGTGCGCGGATATGGTGGAATTGGCAGACACGCTACTTTGAGGTGGTAGTGCTGTAAGGCGTACAGGTTCAAGTCCTGTTATCCGCACCATTCAGACATCAGAACTCCTGGGCTTTTATCTGTGCGGTTATGCGAGCGGTAAAA
>DASXFM010000329.1:0-5380 GCA_036489615.1 Verrucomicrobiia bacterium
CCAGAGAACGAATTCCTACGGCTATTTCAACGATCTGACGTCGGTTCAAACTAATGAATTGGGCCTCGTCACGACTTATACGTGGAATAACCTGCAACAGCTCACAAGCACCTCCTTTCCTGACGACACCTATATTTCCAACATTTATCAAAATTTGGACATGGTTGAAACGATCGACAGGCTTGGACTTTCGGCAAAATATCAGTATGATCCCCTGAGGCATTTGGTTGCGGCGACGAATGCCCTGGGGAATGTGACCCGGTATGATTATTGCGCCTGCGGCGCGTTGGAATCGATGCAGGATTCGTTGGGCAACTACACTCATTATTATTACGATATTGCCGGGCGCCTGACCAACACCACCTATCCGGACGGCATGTTTTGGATCAAACATTACAATGCTCTTGGCCAGGTGACGAATATGGTGGATGAGGCCGAAGTGAGCCATACGAACTGGTTCAATAATCAGGGGTTGTTGTATGCCTCAAGCAACGCCTTTGGGCAAGTTTACGACCGATCTTTTGACATTGAAGACCGTTTGACCAATCAGGTTGACGCGAACGGGGTCAGCGTCAGCATGACCTACGATAATCTCGGCCGCATGCTCACCCGTTCGTATCCGGATGCTGGAGTGGAGCGCTTTGGTTATTCACCAGCGGGATTAATCGCCTATACCAATCAGCTCACTAATCGCACGTATTACGCTTACGACGCTGCCCGGAGAAAAACAGCGGAAACCAACGCCAACAACAACATGACGTTTTACGGTTATGATGCGGCCAGCGACCTTATCAGCCTGACCGACCAAAAGAACAGCGTCACGCAATGGGGGTATGACTTGTATGGGCGCGTGACCAATAAAGTGGATGCCACCAGCACGACGATCTTGAAGTATGGTTACGATGCGGACAACCGGTTGACGAATCGTTGGAGCGCGGAGAAGGGCAACACTGCTTACGGCTATGACAATGTGGGCAATTTGACCGGAGTGACGTATCCCGTCAGTCCGGCTCTTTCGTTCTCCTACAATGCCATGAATTGGATGACCGGCATGTCCGATGGCATTGGGGCGACGACGTTCACCTATACTCCCGCAGGACAATTGGCCTCGGAAACGGGGCCGTGGGCAAATGATACAGTCGCTTACACCTATTATGATCGGTTGCGGACTGGCCTAAATTTACAACAGCCGAGTGCGTCTGCGTGGGTGCAAAGTTATGATTATGACGCGGCCAACCGTCTCCATTCAATCACCTCGCCAGCCGGGACATTCGACTATCATTACAGTCCTGGTGTGGATGGAACGACTGCTTCATCAGGGTTGGTCGCGCAGATCAACCTGCCCAACACGGCCATTATTACCAACACCTACGACAACAACGCCCGCATGTTGAGCACTTCACTTAAGAACAGCGGCGGCGTGGATTTGGATTCTTATGCCTATACCTATAATGTTGGCAATCAGCGCACAGCAGTAAACCGAACGAGCGAAAACACGGCGAATTATACCTACGATCCCATCGGGCAGGTCATTTCCGATACGGCCGCCGAAGGCACAACCAACCGCCTCAATGAACAATTGCATTACGGTTATGATCCGTCGGGAAACTTGGCGGCAAGGACGAACAATGCGCTCGTGCAGGATTTCAGCGTCAACTCGCTCAATGAATTGACTTCCAACACCAACAGCGGCACGCTAACCGTCGTGGGTACCACCACTTCACAGGCCACGAACGTAACCGTCAACGGCACCGCTGCCGCCCATTACGGGGACGCCACCTTCGCCGCCAGCGGCTTGGGTTTGACTACCACTTATACCGCCGTGGCGCAGGATTCCTTTGGCCGCACCGCCAGCAACACCGTTACGGTGAACCTTTCACCCGCAGTTACGTTCCAATACGACGCCAACGGCAACCTCACCAACGACGGCCTGCGCAGCTTTGCCTACGACGATGAGAACCAATTGATTCAAGTTTGGGTCAACAATCGATGGATGTCGCAATTCCAATACGATGCCAGACTGCGCCGCAGGATCCGCCAGGAATATACTTGGACCGGGAGCAGTTGGAATAAAACCAACGAAGTCCATTACGTTTATGACCGCCGCTTGCTGATTCAGGAGCGAGACGTGAATAACTTACCCATAGCAACATACGTCCGAGGTGAAGACTTAAGTAAAAGTTTTGAAGGAATGGGCGGCATTGGTGGCTTGCTGGCGAGAACCTCACAGCAATTTGCAACTGATCCGTTAGTAGGCTATAGTTATTACCACTGTGACGGAAATGGCAGTGTTACAATGCTCATCAACGAATCTCAGGTCGTGGTAGCTAAATACATTTACGATGCCTTCGGCAATCTCCTGTCCGAGTCAGGTTTGTTAGCACATAACAATCCTTTCGGATTTTCCAGTAAAGAAATAGACCGGCATTCGGGGTTGGTTTATTATTTTTATCGCTACTATGATCCGAATTTACAGAGATGGTTGAACAAAGACCCGATTTCCGAGCAAGGCGGAATTAACCTTTACGAATTCGCATTGAATTCACCCGAAATAATCGTGGACAAGAACGGCAAGAAACCGGTTTTTAACGATCCAACCAAAGGAGGTTTTCCAGGAGAAGGTCAACCAATATCGGATCCAGGAAATAAACCCACGACGGACCCTACAGCACCACCCCAAGGCAACCTCGGTGGACCTGGATCTCCCGGCGCATCAGGCCTCGCGGGATTGCCAGGACTCCTTAATCCTGAACATGGAGATGATGATACCGCCGGTTGGACTCCGATTCAATCTGCTATGCAATGCTGGAAACAATCGGGCCATACAGATCCATTCGCGCCTCCGGCAGTTTTTGGAGCCGGTGGGACACCCCCTCCAACCTCCTCCGCAGGACCTATGCAGCCGTTGCCACCACTTCCAAGTGTACCGTCGTTTCCACCGTTCCAACCACCGCCGCCAACGTTATCCCAAGGTGGACCGTCCGCACCGCCGGGAATGGGATGTTCCATTTGCCCTGTTAACAATCCCGTAAGCTTTTGAGCTTGTTCGAAACTCCTTTATGCCAACAAAGGAAAAGGAAACCGAGTAGCAAACTTAATATACTCCACTCAAATGGCGAAGCTTTTTCGTTAAGCCAAGCCTTGAACGCACCGTAAGCGATGAAAGCCGCGCTTGTCAACGCGGATGAATACACAAGGTTTGACAGGTTTTGTTGTCGCGGTGCTGAGTATGTAGAAAGAAAAAAAAGGATACCTGTTAACGAAAGCCACGCTCCGTGAATGAACCAAATCGCATAGGAATGTGTTGGTGTTTGCCCATACTGGCGGTTTTGTGCGGAGAAGGCAAAGCAAATGAGTGCCAAGCCTGGAAAAAAGAAATACAGGCCTAATCCCAAATTAGCGATTGCGGGGATTTTGCTTGCGAAGGTGTGCAAACTGTTTTTAAATATCCAACGTCGTCGAAACATTCTGCCTTTATGATATGGGCCACGCAAAATTGCAACTCTCAATTATGGGAATGCCAATGGTTATTGGATGAAATCGCCACCTGAGAATCTTGTAGCAGAAAATGCAAATTGGTCCCCAGACGGAGCATATTTATGTTTTGTGAGCTTAATCTTCGCCCAAATTGTCACGAATGCACTTTTTTTGGGGTTGTTTAGGCACGACCCTTTTTTGCGCTCCGTCAAGGTGCTTTTAATGCATTATTTGATTTCGGGGATAATTCTTTTGTCGATTACAATTTGGCATACCCACCCCTCGAGCTTTACAGAGTTCATTGGCCGTTTTGGTTTTTTGCGGCCCGGGTTAAAAGGGGCCGTGGCCGCTCTACTTTCTGGATGCTCTCTCGGCCTAGCAGCCCAATACGCTGTACATTTTGGTCTTGCACCACCTCAAAATGCTATCGCACATTCTTTTTATGGATTTGGATTAAATGGAGCAAATTATTTTCGACTATTAGCCATTACTTTTCCATTAGTAGAAGAAACGATTGTTCGCGGTTACTTTTATAAAGCATTTCGTCGAGGTTATTCTGTATTAACGAGCGTAACGCTTGTTGCCGCAATCTCGATCATGTCTCATTTTGCCATAATGAGCGGCGTGTTTTCCGGAGCGATTTTTATTTTGGCCCTGAATATATTGACTTCACTGCTCCGTGAAAGAACTCAAAATATTTGGAATTGTATATTTTGTCATGTCGTGTATAATTTTGTATGTGTAATAAAATAAATCACATCATAGCGGGGGGTCACCCATTAGAGACTGTCTGAAAATTCATATTTGTTAGTCAAGCCAGTCGGCGGAGTTGAATTCGGATCATGGCGATAAAAATCCAAGCTTCCGCGCTGGTCGTGGTGTTTTCATAGTCCCGTACTAATCGCCGGTGGTGCAACAGCCAGCCAAAAGTCCGTTCCACCACCCACCGGCGGGGCAACACTTTGAACCCGGAGACATCATCGGAGCGTTTGACCACTTCCACCGCCAACTTGGGCCGGCGCGCTTTAACCCATTCGGCGAAATTTGCGCCGGTGTAGCCGCCATCGACCCATAAGATGCGCAGCCAAGTGAACCAGGCCAAAACGCGGCCCAAGACCGCCTGGGCGCCCGCGCGCTCGGTGATGCTGGCGGCGGTCACGGCCACCCCGAGGACTAGGCCCAAGGTGTCCACCAGCAAATGGCGCTTGCGGCCTTTAATGGTAAGCGTCACGCCAAGCGCCTATTGACAGAAAGTGTGGGAAGCTCTGGTAAATCTCGTAACGATGAGAGTTATGATACGGCTTGCCGTGGAACTTGCAGATGCGCCTTGGCCCAGACTCTTGGTGTAACATCGAGGTTTTGGCGGTTGGCTACGCTGGAGAGTCCGAGCACCTTTTGCGCAAAGGAAATAAATCTCCGCCACATTTAACCTGCCCCCTCCTCAATATTCCTTCCAAATCTGGTATAATAAATTGAACCCAGGATTTGTTCCTGGCTAAAGGAGGGGGCGGGATGATTGTTTGCTCAGTCGTCCCGTCCCCTCCCTGTCCCACCGCACTACCACCCAAACGCTGGCTGTACGAGCCTTCTTACAAAAGGACTTGATGAAGGATGACAAACTCTTCCACTACGCAATCACAGGTATCATCGCCTATTTCGTCCTGGCAACCCTCTTACCTTACCTGATCTGGGCTGCGATTGGTTGGTTAGTCTTGAAAGCTGTCATGAACTACGAACGTCGAAAATAAAGGATCAAGATGCACCACAACCTCCAAGCCCTCCGTCAGATCATCACCCAAGCCGAACCGAAAACCCCGAAACTTATAGATACCGTCAAACTTAAACATGGCTGGCTTCTACCTTATGTTCTGGCGGCAGATCAATTTTTATGGGGCAGGTGGGA
>DASXFM010000331.1:0-19034 GCA_036489615.1 Verrucomicrobiia bacterium
GTGCGCGCCCGCTCGCGTTTGTTTTCCACCAGTTTAAAAGCCCGCGCGTCTTCCAGGCTCATGGCGCCCTCGGCCACGGCGACGATGCTGAAATTCGTTCCGCGCCCGCTGCGACGTTTAATCGCTTCGGCGATCTTTTCCACGTTGTAAGGAATCTCCGGAATCAGGATGACATCCGCGCCGCCCGCGATGCCGGCGCCCAGGGTCAGCCAGCCCGCGCGGTGTCCCATGACCTCGGCCACGATAATACGGTGATGGCTGTGAGCCGTGCTGTGCAAACGGTCAATGGCCTCTGTTGCAATGTCCAACGCCGTCGCAAATCCAAATGTTAAATCGGTTAAGGCCACGTCATTATCAATCGTCTTGGGGAGGGTGATAATATTCAGCCCGGCATCGGAAAGGTGAAGGGCGCTCTTTTGCGTCCCGCCTCCGCCCAGGCAGACCAGCGCATCCAGGTCCAGCTTCTTGTAGTTTTCCTTGATCGTCTGCGTCATGTCGCGCGTACGGCCGTCAATGAGCATACGATGGGGCTTGTCCCGGCTCGTGCCCAGGATGGTCCCGCCCACGGTCAGGATTCCCGCCAGTGTGGATTTATCGAGCCTCAAGCGCCGGTCCTCCACGATGCCCCGGAAACCGTCCCGAAAGCCAATAATATCCATGCCGTAGTATCCCAGCGCCGTTTTACCGACACCGCGGATGGCCGCGTTTAAACCCGGGCTGTCACCGCCCGCCGTCAAAATTCCAATGCGTTTAGATTTGGACATTGCTGCGCACCATTTGAATTTCAGAAATTTTTTTTGTCCAGAAGAAGTTTCAGTTTTTTTCAGAAAATTCTTTGTGGAAGATCGAAAATTTCGCCCAGTTGCATTTCCGGCAATCTGTTGTAACATGAATTGTTCCATTTGAGCAGGTGAACATGCTGGCAACTCCCGAAATCATTGACGAAACGAGGCAGCTGTCTCGGTTGGAAGAACTTCTGCCGGAATGGCAGGCAGTTCCGTTATATCGTGACTTTCTCTCCCGGCGACCCGCTGGACGCAACATTCTGGAGGTGTTTCAGGCATTTCCACTCACCGGCAAGCGCGAGATGCGCGAGGGGTTTCCACTTTTGCCGCCGGGCGAAAGCCTCGATCGTTTGCTCGAGCAGGACGTTGTGGAACTGGAACACACCTCCGGCACTTCCGAAGAACAACTGCCAGTGTTGTTTCAGCGCGGATGGTGGGACGCCCAGGAAGAGCGCGCGTTGCGGTTAAATCCGTTTTTAGCCCGCATGTTGGACGCGCATCCCGATGCCCGGCGCGCCACTCTTACGACGCCCGCCTGTAATGGCCGCGTTTGCTTTTCCGCGTGGCGTTCCCGCGCCCATCGGACTTTCGGCAAGACGCTCTACGTCAACCAGGCGCGAATCCCGTTCGTTCTTAAGGACGAAGATATGGCGCGCATGGCCGATGAAATCGCCGATTGGTCGCCAAAGTTTCTGGACGTGGACCCCGTCCATGCCGCCTGGTTCGCGCTTTATTGCGAACGCCAGGGCATCCGTTTTCCGTCGCTGGAATTTGTCCTGTGCAGCTATGAATTTGTCAGCGTTGTCCACAAGCGCATTATCGAGCGCGCCTTTGGCGTGCCGGTCTTCAATCTCTATGGTTCGACTGAAACCGGCCATCTGCTCATGGAAGACGGGCAGGGGAGAATGAAACCCTGTTTTGAAAATGCCTTCCTTGAAGTCGTTCAACCCGATGACCGGGGCGTGGGCGACCTGATCGTGACGACTCTCACAAATAATTACATGCCGCTGCTGCGTTACCGCATCGGCGACCTTGTGGAGCGCCGGGCGATGCCTTACGCCACCAGTTACATCGTTCATGGCCGTGCGCGTGACGCGATCCGTGACGGCAATGGCCGCCGGGTAACAACCTGGGACGTAGACCGGTGCTTCGACGGGGTCGCCGGCATTGTCCATTACCAGGTCCATCAGGACAACGACGGCAACGCGCAATTCCGATATATTCCTGATGGCGATGGTCCCGGCGAACTAAAGAGGGTCGTCGCGAAGCTGGAAGAGTTGCTCAAACCACGCTCTCCAATCAACGTGGAATCCGTCCCCATGCTGCCGCCAACTCCATCGGGCAAGTTCAGGTTGACCGTGCGATCTGAAAGCTGAAACCCGAATCTCCGCAGCGCCGGTTTCCAGAGCGGCATGCCGTTCGAATGCGGATGATTGCGAACTCCTAAGTCCTCTCGCTTCGCGAAATATCATAGGCACAAATGATTGAAACCGGATAGCCATTGTCGTATAACCCGAAACCTATGAACCGTAGAGACATGCTTGTCGCAATGGGTCTGATTGCCACCGCAAGCCCTTTATTGGGGGCACCCCCGCTCAAAGACAATGCAACGGCTTCGCCTCATTTTTTCGACGTTAAAAAATATGGCGCATTGGGCGACGGGAAGTCGATCGATACCGTAGCGATTAACAACGCCATTGATGCGTGCAATTTAGCCGGAGGCGGCACAGTTTATTTGCCACCCGGCGTTTATTTGTCCGGGACCGTATTGTTAAAGAGCAACGTCACGCTATATCTCGAATCCGGCGCAACGTTGCTGGGCAGCGCAAATCTTTCGGATTACACGTCCGTTCCAGGTCCGCCCGCCGATAGCGACGCCAACCAACGGCATCTTGTCTGCGCGCGTGACGCGGAAAATATCGGGCTTGCCGGCCCCGGAACCATTGACGGCCAGGGTAGCGCTTATTGGACGCCGAATGGCCGCGCCGCCGTTCCTCCGGAAGACGCCTGGCGGGACGTCATCGCGTTCAATTGGAAACACGGGCCGCGCCCGTCGCCAATGCTTGAGTTTTATAATTGCAAAAACTTGCGCATCGAAGAGGTCCAAATCAAAAATTCCCCGGGCTGGACGTTGCGCCCCATCCATTGCGACAACGTCTTTATTCGAGGCATCACCATCAAAAATCCTGTCTATGGTCCAAATACCGACGGCATCGACCCGACCTGTTGCCATAATGTTTTTATTTCCGATTGCCTCATCGATACCGGCGACGATGCGATATGTCTGAAGAGTGAAAATCCCTACGGCGAAGAGTTGCGCATCTCCAAAAATATTACCGTTGTGAATTGCGTGCTGAGCGGGTGCTGCAACGGATTCAAGATCGGAACGTCCACGTGCGGCGGGTTTGAAAACATCGTCTTTTCCAATTCCGTCATTTTCAACGATGATGTCCCGCTCAATTCACGCATTATTTCGGGACTGGCCATCGAAATGGTGGACGGCGGCTGGATTGACGGCGTGCTCGTTTCGAACATCCGTATGCAGCGCGTCCGCACTCCCATTTTTGTCCGCCTGGGAGATCGGCAGTCGCGTGCGGATGGCGCACCCGGGACATTACGCGGCGTGATGATTGAAAATGTTCACGCGACCGACGCAATCTTCACCAGTTCCATTACCGGACTCAACGGCTTTGATGTTGAGGATGTCACGTTGTCGAATATTCGGATCAATACCGATGAAAACGGCAAAGCGGAATGGGTTAACCGCAAAATTCCCGAAGACAGCAAATCCTATCCCGAATCCCGGGAATTCGGCAGGCTTCCCGCCTACGGTTTCTATTGCCGGCATGTCACCGGTCTGCGTTTGAAAAACGTCGAATTTAAAGCCGGCGCGGAAGAAGCGCGCCCCGCCGTTGTTTGTGATGATGTGAAGGGATTGGAGATTGAAGGCGTTCGGGGCGCTGCGATTACGGGCGCGGAGCCGTTCATTAAATTATTCCAAACAAAACAGGCATTTATTCACGGTTGTTGCGCTCCCGCCGGCGTGAAGACATTTCTCGAAGTCCAGGGCGGCGAAACCGAATCCATCGTTTTGAATGGAAACAATCTCCTCGCAGCAAAGCAGGGGATACTGTCCGGGTCAGAAGTCTCTGCAACCGCCGTCATCGCGTCGGGAAACGTTGTTAAAACTTGATCAACTCATTAGCTCTTCCGGCGCTGAACAAAAAACTGCAGAATCTTGATCAGCGTCACCATCGGGTTCGCAAACAGGCATGCCATCAATGCCATTCCAAATGGATCATTTCCCAGCGGTGGCGCGCCTGCCACATGCAGTTTCAACTTGGCCCACGCTGGCAAGATTAAGGCGTAAAGGAACATGAGAATAAATGTCCGGAGCAGTACCCAGGGATACTCATTTGCCGGACGAATAAATTCGACACAAGCCTTGGCAAAAATGGCCAGCGCCGAACCCATGGCCAATACCATAAACATGCCCTGAAACGGCATCACAAAGTGCGAAAGACTCAGCAATGCCAGCAGGAGTCCGATGATGAGCAGGAGCGTGGGAGTATTCTTTCCGTTGACGTATTTCATAATGTTCCTTTCGATTTTACTGATTTGTTCTGCGATAGAGGTTTTTCCGAGGTCCGGTAGTGTCCGCAGCCATAGCTTCAGCAGTCCGCTGTGACGTCCGGAATTCCAGGCGTCACGGCATTGGTCCCGAAATAGCTGCGCCATCGGATCCCCAAATTCGCGGCGATGCGGTGCCGGATAGAGACGCAAAAACATTCGGTAAATCTTGTCCGAGACAGCGACTGGTTTTGGCAGGGGCCGCATAAAATTAGAAAGCCCCCTCCAGGCCAAATTTGCGCGCCACTTTGAGCGCCTTTGAATATCGCGACAGCTCGGCGCTCAAAACTCGCCCTCCAAAAGGGGTCAGTCGATAATAAACTCGCCGTTCGTCGTCCAATTCCAGGTCCGGGCGCTCATCCGATTTCTCGACCAACTTCACCCGAAGGAGCCGTTTGATGGTTCCATACAGGGTTCCCGGGCCCATTTTTACCCGCCCCTCCGTCGTTGCGGCAACCTGCTGCATGATGGAATAACCGTGGCGCTCCTCCTCGGCCAGGGCCAAAAGAATATGGAAGACAGCCGGGGTCAGTGGTAACAGTTCTTCAGGGGATGTCGTTTCGGTCGGCATTATATCTTAAATGGATATATCCATTGTGGATATAGTAGGCGCCAGAGCGGTTTTTGTCAACCGGGTTTTTGAGAAAAAAGCAAAGAATCCTTCGCCCGCCGCTCGAAACCGGTTTTTGACCCGATTCGGGGCCCAATCTCCTTGACTTCTCAAGAATTTATCCGGTACATTACCGCATTCGAAGATCGGATAGCTGTTAAACCCTAAACGCCTATCGCAAATCCTTCCTCTGGAGAGGCTCCATTGTCGCGCGGAGCGGCATTGCGAAGCTTTGCGTCGCTTAAGGTAACCGAACAACCCGCGATCTCAGAAACCTAAAATGACTCGCTTAAAAATCGTCCTTCAAATCATCCTTGCTTTAATCTGCCTTTCCCCGCTGCCGGCGGCATTCGCCCGCACCATAACGCTCGGTTTAAACTTTGCCCAACTTCAATATTCCGCTTTTGACCCCAATTATGCCGGAAACACTTATTACACGGTTGAGGTGCTGGTTTCGTCGGACGGGCAGCCCCTGACCTACGACGAGGTGGATTCACCGCAACCCAACGTATCTTTTTCAGGCACGGAAACCGGCTACGGGGATACGTATTTTGGGGACATGGGGTCGCTTCTCGAAAATGTGACCAACGGCCTGTGGACCCTCATCGTCAATAAGGGAGATCCATCCCAGCAGCAATACACCTTTAGAGTTTCGGTGAACGGGCTAACGAATGATTCCTTTCCGACGCTCCAAATTACCACGCCTTCGGATGGCAGCACCGATATCTCCACCAATACGATATTCGCCTGGTCAGGCCCCGGCACATGGAACGGTGTGGGTGTGGTGGATCGGAACCAGGATTATTCGTTTTATGATTATGACTCGTTTTCACCACCCGTCACCAATTGGATCAATCCGCCCGTTGCTCTTTTGGGAACAAATATATTTGAGGTGACTTACACGACCAACGCCGGTCCCTGGATCACGATTTCAACGCCGGTAAACAGTCAATCGCAACCGATCGCCAACTGGGTTTCCGGTGCAAATCTGCTTGATTTCGCGCAATCAATCTTCGTCACGACCACGAATCCAGCAATTGTCGGGACCGGGCACGAATTGTTCGCGCATTACACGTTTACGAATGATTTAAACACGTTCACTCTGGGTAACGATTCCTCTCCCTCAAACAACCCCATGGGTGGCTACAGTTATTGGGGCCCCGTCCACGTGGCCAGCACTAACGCGGTTGTGAATGGAAGCGCCGTGCAGTTTTTCGGAACGAGTTGCATGAGCCCCAATGGCCCAAGCCTCGAAAATTATGACAGCATGTTGGCGGGAAGTTTTACTTTTTCCGGATGGGTTGAAACCACCAATTGCATTGGCGATAACTCCGACGATGCGATTTCAGGAGCATCCATCTTTTGGGCGTACGACGACCACAACGGCACCAACGACGTGATTCCATTGGCCATTACCGGCCACAAGGCCGCGTTCAGCGTGAGAGACCATCTCGGCAATACCACCACAATCCATTCAACCAGCACTGTAAATAACGGTTTTTATCATTTTGTTACGGTGACCCGCGATCAAAACACGGGCGTGATGTTCGTGTATGTGGATGGAAGTCTTCAGGGCGGCGCCGTTGGCACGACCGATCCTCTCAACGGAAATAATTATTTCCTGTCTATTGGCGGGACCACCCTGTCGAGCTATACCGGCCTGCTGGACGACCTCCAGGTTTATGGGGGCGCGTTGTCCGCCGGGGAAGTGTCGGAGCTTTACGCGAATCGGGGCGCCACAATACCTGATGAACCGCCGGCCCCGTCGTATGGCCTCGTAGCGCATTTTGACTTTAACGAGAGCACGGACGTCGCGCCAGACGTTTCGGACCACGGGAATAATATGGTCCAGGACGGGAATTTCGGTGGCAATGGACCCGTCATCAGCACCAACGCGGTTGCGGGAATTGGATCGGTCTATTTTGACGGCGGCAGTTTCCTGACCGCCTCAAGCAATCTTTTGACAACGCTGGCGGGCAATTTCAGCATCTCGCTCTGGCTCAATACCACTCAAGACCTTGATTACGCGGGTGACCTGGCTTACTACGGGGCAGGGGTGATTTCGGCATATGTTCCAGGCCAGCCCACTAATGACATTGTGCCGATCGCATTAACCGGAGGGCAGGTTGCTTTCGATACCGGCAACGCCCAATACGGCTATGATGACACACTGACTTCCGTCGCTGCTGTTAACGACGGTTCATGGCATCACATTGTCGTCTGCCGAAATCAGGTTACGGGACAAAAGTACATTTACGTGGATGGCCGGCTTGATACAACGGACACCGATACGACAGCATTGTTGAATACGCCGCAGTTGCTTACCGTCGGAGCGATCGCAGACGCCAGTAATCCGGATCCGTCCAGCCCGGAAAATACCGGCAACAACGGTTATAATGGCTATTTGGATGATATTCAGGTCTACAATCGGGTGTTAAGCCCCAATGACGTTGCCTTCCTCTATTCCAATCCGGATATCGCCATCGGCGGAACCGTGATCATACTGGCGCAGCCTTCGCCGTCCCCGGTTCAGATTATGCCCCCGGGAATCTCGTCGGGAAACTTCGGGTTTTCCTTCCAAACGTCGGCGAGCCATTCGTATACCATCCAATCCACGACGAACCTGCTCACCGGTTCGTGGATCAATCTAACCAACTTCGCCGGAGATGGAACGGTGAGAGAATTCGCCTTTCCCACGGCCGGCTCGCGGACAAAATTTTTCCGGGTCGAAACCCAATAAGTTTGCAAAAAATAAAAACTTTTCTTGCTCCCGCTTTCCGCTTGTGAAATAATTCACAATCTATGGCGCATGTTAAGCTACATATTCCGGGTCCGGTTGAGGTTAGCGAAAAAACCTTCAAGGCGCTTTGCTCGCCGATGATCGGACATCGCGGCCAGGGGTTCAAAGACCTCTACGCAAAAATCCAACCGCAACTGCAACAGTTGGTGTCCACCAAGCAGTTGGTTTACCTGAGCACCTCCTCCGCCTGGGGCGTCATGGAGGGAGCCATCCGGAATCTCGTTTCCAAAAAAGTTTTGAACTGCATGTGCGGCGCGTTTTCGGACAAATGGTTCGATGTGTCGAAGAAGTGCGGCAAGCAGGCCGACGCGCTCCAGGTGGAATGGGGCTCGCCCATCCGCGCGGAGGCCATCGATAAAAAACTCGCCACGGGCGAGTTTGACGCGCTCACGATCATTCATAATGAGACTTCCACCGGTGTCATGAGCCCGCTGGATGAGATCGCCGCGCTGAAGAAAAAATATCCGGACGTCATGTTCATCGTGGATTCGGTCAGTTCCATGACTGCGGTCACGCTGAAATTTGATGAGTTGGGAATCGACGTGTTGCTCGCCGGGACGCAAAAGGCATTTGCCTTGCCGCCCGGAGCCGCCGTTTTTGTTTGTTCCCCTGCGGCTTTGGCCAGGGCGGCGACGATCAAGGACCGTGGTTATTATTTTGACTTCGTCGAGTTCCAGAAGAACGCGGAGCAAAGCATGACCCCCAGCACGCCGAGCATCCCGCATATCTATGCGCTCAGCTCCAAGCTGGATGAATTTCTCGCCGAGGGCCTTGACGCCCGTTACGCGCGCCACAAAAAGACCAACCAGATGACCCGCGATTGGGCGAAAAAGCACGGATTCAATTTGTTTGCGGACGCGGGATTCGAGTCGGTGACGCTGACGTGCGTCAGCAACGGCGCCAGGCCGGGCGGACGCACGGTGGACGTGGCCAAATTGCAAAAGCTCACGAAAGACCAGGGCTTTTTGATCGACGGCGGCTACGGAAAAATCAAAGGCACGACGTTCCGCGTTTCAAACATGGGTGACGAAACCGAAGCAACCATGGGCCAATTGTTCGCAGCCATGGACAAGGCGATGGCGCAACTATAACAATAATCACATTTTACATGACGCGCCACTTTGCTAAAGTGGCGCGAACTTTTTTTATGAGAATCGGAGTACCCAGGGAAATCAAACAACAGGAATACCGCGTGGCTATGCTGCCCAGCGGGGCGTATCAACTTACCAAACGCGGGCACGAGGTAATCGTGGAATGCGGCGCCGGCGCCGGCGCGGGATTCCCGGACTCGGAATACAAGCAGGCCGGGGCAAAACTCGTGGATTCGCACAAGGCGGTCTTTGAAAAGGCAGACATGATTGTCAAAGTCAAAGAGCCGCTGCCGTCCGAATTCAAATTGCTCCGTCCCAAACAGATTCTTTTTACTTACCTTCACCTGGCCGCCGACCGGCCGCTCACCGACGCTTTGCTCAAGTCGGGCGCCACGTGCATTGCTTACGAAACGATCGAGGTGAACCGCCGTTTGCCGTTGCTCGAACCCATGAGCGAAATTGCCGGGCGCATGAGCATTTTGGTGGGAGGATATTTTCTGGCCAAACATTTCGGCGGCAGCGGTATCCTGCTCGGCGGCGTTCCGGGCGTGTTGCCTGGCAAAGTCGTCGTATTGGGCGGCGGTTCCTCGGGCATCAATGCGGCGCGCATGGCCCAGGGGATGGGCGCGGACGTGACCATTTTGGAAGTGGACCTGGAACGCATGCGGTTCCTCGACATCACCCTTCACACCGCGCACACGCTGTATTCGAATGAGAGCCATTTGATGGAATTGTTGCCGGACGTGGACCTGCTCATCGGTGCGGTCCTCGTGCCCGGCGCCAAAGCTCCCAAACTCATCACGCGCGAGATGCTCCGCAAGATGCACCCCGGTAGCGTGCTTGTGGACATTGCCATTGACCAGGGCGGATGCGCTGAAACCTCGCGGCCCACGACGCATCAAGACCCGGTCTATGTCGAAGAAGGCGTCACCCACTATTGTGTGGCCAACATGCCTGGCGCGTATGCCCGTACCGCCACCCAGGCTCTCACCAACGCGACCTTCCGTTACGTTGAGACACTCGCGGACATGGGTTTGGCCGAAGCGTGCCAGAAATTCCCCGCGCTGGTGAGCGGAATCAATGTCAAAAACGGCAAAATTACTCACAAGGCCGTGGCCGAAGCGCACGGCCTGCCTCTCAACTGATCTTGCTGTGAGCGCCCTCGAACCGCTCCAGCAAATCGGACGCTGCCGCGTTCGCTGGCGCGGGCGGGACTTGCTCTATTTTTCCGGCTGCGATTATTTTCGCCTGGCCGAACATCCGGTCGTGCTCAAAGCCGTTGGCGCTGGCGTGAAAAATTTTGGCCTCAACGTCGCCGCTTCGCGGCTGACCACGGGGCATCATAAAATTTACGAGCTTTTGGAGGAACAGCTTGCGGGTTTTTTCGGAGCCGGAGACGCGCTTTTGGTTTCGACCGGCTATTTGACCGGCATCATTGTCGCCCAGGCGTTGGCAGGGAATTTCTCTCACGCGCTTCTGGACGAACGGGCGCATCCCGCTTTGCTGGATGCTGCCAATTACCTGGGGTGTCCGATTCTAAAGTTCAAACATCGCGACGCTGGGGATTTTGCGCGCACGATTGGCCGTTGCGGGAAGGGTACCCGTCCAATGGTTCTGACCGATGGAATGTTTTCACACAATGGCTCCGTGGCTCCGCTTAAGGCCTATTTAAAACTCCTCCCGCGCGACGGGATGATCCTGGTGGATGATGCGCACGGCGGCGGCGTCCTTGGAAAAAATGGCTGCGGGACGCCCGATTATGAAAACGTCGGCCGCGGGCAAATCATTCAATGCATTACACTGAGCAAGGCTTTTGGCGTTTATGGCGGAGTCATTTTGGGGACGCCGGATTTGCGCGATAGAATTATTAATCATAGCCGTGCGTTCATCGGCAGCACGCCGTTGCCGTTGCCGCTGGCAAATGCAGCGTTGGCCTCGCTGAAAATCTACCGGTCGCGCGGCGCCGGTTTGCGCGCGCGGTTGAATAAAAACGCCCAATATGTAAAATCCGCCCTGGGGCGGGCAAAATTTGAAATACCGGCTATGCCCGGTCCGATCATTCCCATCCACGCGAAGACTGAACGCGAATCGCTCGCGTTGAAAAAGCATTTGCTCGCGGCCGGAATTCTCCCGCCATTCTTGAAATATCCCGGTGGCGACGCCAACGGCTACTTTCGCTTTGTCATTTCCAGCGAACATAACCGCACGGACCTAAATTGCCTGATAAATGCCTTCCGAAATTTTAACGATTTTCAAAATGCGCATTGAACTTGTAAATCGCGGTCGTCGTTTAAATTCCCACTTCAGCAAAATCAGTTGTCGGCGAAGCCGCAAATTAAAGCCCCAGCGGGGCGATATATTTGTAGCCCAGGGCAAGCGAGTCTGCGAGCGCCGCCCTGGGTATATGCGTCGCGTAACTCCGCCGCTGTTCGCGAAGCCGCGCGACAGCGCGAATCTGGTTTGCGGCATTTCCGTTGTTGCCCGCGATGAGGGCCGAGGCTTGGATTAGAGCATCCATGGAGAATCTCTAATGCAACGGCTGGGCAAAAATCTTGGAAAATACCTGGGTGAGACCATTGACATCAAAACGGTCCTTTCCGACGTCCGTTTGGCCGCGGAGCGGCACGGCTGGGACACAGAGCTCTTTCATAAAGTTGGTGAATTCGACCTGCTTGCCTTGCATCGTGATTGCAAAAACCAGTCCAGTCGTCGTCGAATTTATATTTCAGCCGGTATCCATGGCGATGAACCGGCCAGCCCGCTGGCCGCGCTGAAACTGTTGCAGGAAAATCGCTGGCCGGAGAACGTGGAAGTCTGGCTCTGCCCCTGCCTCAATCCCATCGGCATTACCTTGAATACCCGCGCCAATTCCGGCGGCATTGACCTGAACCGCGGGTATCTAAATCCCATCGCCGACGAAATCACGGCTCATATTTCGTGGCTGCAGCGACAACCCCAATTTGATTTGTGTGTCATGTTGCACGAGGACTGGGAGTCCCATGGCTTTTACCTTTACGAACAGAATCCGGACGCCCGGCCATCGTACGCCGAGCAAATGATCGAAGCTGTCGAAAAGGTTTGTCCCATTGACCGGTCAGAAACCATCGAAGGCCGTCCCGCCAATGGCGGAATTCTGCGCCCGAACCTTGACCCCCGCTCGCGCCCGGATTGGCCCGAGGCCTTTTATCTGATCACCCACAAAACCCGCCAAAGCTACACTATCGAAGCCCCATCCGATTTCCCGCTCGAAACCCGCGTCAACGCCCTCGTCGCCGCAGTCAGCACAGTGCTGCGCTAACTGCGGCGATTGGAGATGGTGACGGCGCCATTCACCATGCCGGCTCTCACTGCCACGGCTCCAGAGGACTGGTGGATTCCCTCCAACGCAAGTGAGCAGGCTCTACACTGTTTGTTTCTTTTTGCAGAATCCAAAAGCCAGCGCGACCAATCCCAGACCAAATAACGCGTACGCCGACGGCTCGGGCACGGGTTCGAAAGCCAGTGACAATGGCTTTCCTGCGGATGCGCTGAAAACGCTTCTGGTTCCATTTACGGCAAACTCAGTGATATCACCGCTTTCAGAATCCTGGCCCCCGTCGGCCACGAACAGATCACCCGTGTTGTCGAAGGCAAGTCCGATGGGATAATTCAGAGCGGATGCAAAAGGACTTTCTGAACCACCGGGTGTGATCTCAGTAATCGTGTCGTAGCCGCTTCCACCGGAAACGAACAAGTCACCGGCGGTATTAAATGCCAATCCGGAAGGATAATTCAGCCCTGAGGCGAATGTACTCGTGACACCTTTCGGAGTAATTTCCGTGATGGTGCCGGTGCCCGCCCCGCCGCCATTGACACTGCTGATATACAAATTTCCGGCGCTATCAAAGGCCAGGGCGGAGGCCTGGTTAAAGCCGGTAAATGTGCTGATGATTGTTCCCGCGGGATTGTATTCATCAACGGTCGTGCCGTTGCCGGCGTCTACAAAAAGGTCTCCCGCCGCGTTAAAAGCCATCGCGCTGGGTTGGCCAAGTCCGGAAGCAAAGGTGGTTCTTGTCGTTCCGGCCCCGGCCCATTCATAGATATGTCCACTGGATTGGTCCGCTTCAAATAAGTCTCCAATGCGATCAAATGCCAGGGCGTTCGGATAATCCAGGCCGGTTGCAAAAGTGGTCTGAGTTCCCCCGGAGAATTCAAGGATGCTTTCGTTGCCATAGCTTCCCACAAACAGGTTTTGCGCCAGGGTACTATATCCGGCGAGCATTAAACCGCAAACGGCTACATTTATTGTTACTATATTTTGATTTTTCATATTATGACTGAGTTATGATCATTGTTTTGACTGGCCGCAGATGATGACGAAAGCAACGGGAGACCCACAGGGAGTCCCCACGATCGCTATCAAACTGCACTTGTCCCAGCTTCCATTTTGTTATGTGAATGTCAAGAAAAATGCGCTGAAAACTCCCGATGACCCGGTGCGGCAGGGCGAGCCTCTCGGTCCGACGGGTGTCCAGACCCGGCATGGGCAAGGTGGGCGAAACGAAACAAGCAATTCAAGAAAGCCTCTCAGTTCAATGGGGAAGTGTCGCCCGTCCCGGGTTGTTGGCCGCCGCTATACCATAACGGTGGCTATGACCATCTTAGCGAAATGCCCGTCCTGAAATACTTGACGCAGCACGCGCCACGCGCCGCGCCTCAGCAATCCGTCATGTAAATTCCGGCTCTCAGCGCACGAGCCCCCGATGAAGTGCCAAATAAATCGCCACGCCAAAACATAAGATACCGATTGCGAAACCAATGACCGTTATGGTCGTCCGCAGGGTCTGGGCTCTTTCACGGACATCTTCGGTTTGCCGTCTTTCCGCGTCCATCAAACTTGCCAGATCCGTGCCCAGCGCCGCGGAGATCGCGGCTTCGTCTTTAAGCTGCAGAGTAAGCCATGCGCCGTCGAATTCATTCCGCCATTCGGCCGGCAACCGGGCAAAAGTTTCCGCATCAGGCGGACGAAAGCCGAAACTCTTCCAGAAAGGCGAACGTTCCTGCGTCCAAATACGAAAGACGGTGTGATTGGCGCAGAGGACCTGGATCCGCTGCCAAAATAAATCGCGCGCGGCATCGGCGATGGAAAAATCGGTAAAGCCTTCATTGTGCATCAAGGCATGTTCTCGGCAAACCTGGAATCCCATTGCGCCCAGGAAAGTGCCGTTGGCGTCCACCACGATTTGAAATTCCGTAAGACGTTTTTCCAAATCGTCTTCCGCCACGTGCATGGACGCCCAAAGCGATTTGAGATTTGCCAAATCATCGGTCGTGGCGCGTCGGATGCGAAGAGGCAATATGTGCACGGGAGAATTGAAAAGGAAAAATGAGAATGACAAAAGTGAAAAGTGAACACGTGTTGCGTGGTGCGTATTGCGTCAAGAGGAGCAGGGGAGAGCAACGGCCATTGCACAGCAGTTCTCCAACGGGCCAGCTCTGCCATTTCGCGATACGCTCATCCCCAGATACTTGACGCACCGCGTATCACGCGCACCCCATTCATCCACCAATCCACCAATCCATCAATCCATCAAACGTAAGGGCAGCGCGCCGTCTCCGACGCGCCGCCTTGCTCAGTTCTGTTTCGGCTGTTCCGGGCCGTTCTTCTGGCCGCGCAGCATGACGCCAAGCAGCCCGTCTACCAGGCCGGTACTGCCGTTTTGGCCGCTCACCGCGACGTCCGGCACGATCCGCACGTTACGGTCGCCGACGATCTGCATGAGCTGCATGACCGTGTAGCCCTGCGTTCCCAGCGCTTCGACGCCCGCACGGTAGGCCTCGGCTTTGGCGCGGCCGGTAGCTCGGATGGCCTCCGACTCACCAAGCGCCCGCAGACGGGTCGCTTCAGCTTCGCCGGTAGCCTCTTTGACCCCGGCATTGGCCTTTAGCTCGGCGATGTTGACGCCTTGTTCAGCGCCCACGACCTGTTGCTGGATCTCAGCAATCGCCGTCTGTCGCACGAGCTGTTGCCGCTGCTTTTGCGCCATTTCCTGCGCCTCGAACATTTTACGCTGTTCTTCGGCAATCTTGCGGCTCGTCTGTGTGGCCATCAATTCAATCGGCGGATGAATATCGCCGATGAGCGTATCAATGGCCTGCACATCGTACGCCCCGATGGCCTTGCGGATGTGCTCCGCCGCTTCGACCTGTCGCTGGCTTCGCGCGCTCAGGAAGTCCAGCACCGTGTAACCCTGGGCCGAGTTGCGGAAATAGTTTCCCACAATCGGCTGCAGGACGTGGTCCACCAGGTTCTGCATGGAACCCACGCGCGAGATGACCTTCGGCGCATCGAGTGCGCCCACGTGGATGATCTGCGCGACATCCAGGTTGAACGCGAAGCCGTCCTTGGACCGCACCGTAATGGACGAGAGCTTCTCGTCGTAATGGTGCGCCTCGGTGCGGCTGGCCCAGTTCAACACGATGTTCGTTGTGGGAACCAGCTCAACCTTCATCACACGCGTATTGATCGGGTGCTTTCCCGGGTACAACGGCGTCACCCAGACGCCTTTGTGGCCAGTATTCACCAGGTCACCGTGCTTGAACTCGACGCCGCTGACGTCCACGTGCGCTCCGCCGACGAATGAGATCACCACGCCGAAGTAGCCAATGGGAATCTGCACCATAGGCGTCTGTTCCACCTGCGCGAACCACGGATTCAGGTTCCACGTGCCGGACAACAGGATCTGTTCCTGTAATCCACGCCGTCCGCCGCCATCCAGAAACGCCTGCGCGTTCTGAAAGTTGTCGTGCCTGGCAATAACCGGTCCGGCAATTTCACCCGCTTCGATGGCCTGGCCATCCAGCGTGGTGACCACGCCTACCATATCCGGCTGGACACGCTCCAGGGTCAATTGCCCTGGCTCCATGCCGTTTTGGTGTGCCGTTGCCGACGTAATCACGGTGAACTGCGCCGTGTTGATGCGATACGTGCCGGCGGTGAGAATTCCGAGCTGGCGGCCTTTCTCGCCGCCATTGGCCAGGAATTTCCTGGCATCCTGAAAATTGTCGCAATCAACGACTTTTCCCAGGATGCGTCCCGTCGGAATCGCATCGCCATCCGCAGCCAGCACCAGGGCGATTTCGCCCTGCGGCACCACCGTGACGCGCGCTTTGATAATGCGATATTGCCACGGCCAATAGCCATAGTGCAGGCCCGGCGCCAGCGTCTCCGCCTGGAACCCGGCCGCTCCATCGAGCGCAACCAGGCGTCCCGGCGGAAGCGATTTCGCCGCGAACCGCTTCACGACGATCCCGACCTGCCGTTCGCGGATGAGCACGCTGCCCGAGGCGATCACCAGCACCACCAGGGCAAACGCATACCAATACCACGCATAACCGAACCAACTCAGTCCAAATAGAGTATTCGTCATCATAATGATTCTCCGATGTGGCCGTGCACGGACATGGGTTATCGCCACGCCTGGACACGACGCGTTATTGTTGGGGAGACCGTGGTTTCCCGCACTTGCGGGGACTAGAGGATCGCCCTTCCAGATGCCGACGAGGTTAGCTGACGGGCTGGGTCCTGAAAGTGACCTCGCCGATGGTTCGCCATCGGCGTTCGCCCCATCCGCGATACAGCGGATTTGGGTCCCCCGCGCTGACTTGCAGGAAGGCAAGCCAGCTTAGGCTGCTGACACTTGAAAGCTACGCGAGCAGGGCAGGGTGTCAAATGACATCGGCGTAAGTGCCACAAAATCAGCCAAATATAATTGCCATGGTAATAGCGCGCCGAGATTCTCCCATGCGTCCCATGGCCTCTGGATCGGTCTACGGAGAAATAGCGCGGAAAAAGGTTGGATTCGATTCCGGAGATGTATTAGTCCACTGCGTAATGGCCGGCGCGTTGTTAAAGGTTGCTATGGTCGACCATTGAGATGCCGCAAGACTCGTGCAGGACTGGATTCGGAATGTATTTCCTGGCGTGATAAAAACAGTGAACGAATGTTCAGGCGGGGCGCCATGAATTTGGATGTCAAAAAGCGGCGGAACGGAGTCGGATTCAATGATTGTCCCACCCGAACCAACGACATCAAAGCGCTCGTTTAGAAACGCGGATCCCCAGATGGTTTGTCCGCCCGTGGCGCCGATATTGCGTGAAGTCCAATTGATGCCGTCCGGGGACGTGAAAACCGCGGGGCCTGCGCCTGCGATGAGGTAGTAACCATGGCCAAAGGCAGCGGTTTCGAGATTGATTGAAGAACCAGACATTTGCTGGGTCCAGTTTACTCCGTCGGGTGAAGTCAGAATTGTCCCGGACGCGCCAACGGCCAAAAATCCTGCGGAGCCATAGGTGATCGACATCAGGTCGTTCAACTGTCCAGAATCCTGAACCGTCCAGTTAATGCCGTCGGGTGACGTCACTACGGTGCCTTCCTGTCCAACGGCAACATAAAGTCCGTTGGAGTAAGCCACGCCATAAAGCGCCAGAGACGTGCCGGATAGCCGGCTGGTCCAAATCGTTCCCGATGGCGATGTTTGAATAGCTCCATTTTCGCCTACCGCTACAAGCAGGCCATTACTGGCAGCGATGCAGTGAAGTGAGTCGGAGGTGCCTGAATTGTGTTGTGTCCAGGTAAGTCCGTTCGTGGACTGATAAATCTCTCCAGAATTTCCAACGGCCACGAAAGTGTTACTGTAGGTGATGACCGAATTTAACGAGGGGGTATTTGTCTCGAGTGTGTATGACAATTCAATTGTGGATTCGATAAACCCTTGGGATGTTGCGGCTACGTACATGTTATTGGAAAAAGCAATGCTATTGCACGTGCCGGTTGGGCCGATATTGGACCGGGGCGTATATCCTTGAACTGACCAGCTTGATATATTCGTAGCCACAAAATTGCCATATTGTCCCACCATGACGTAAGCGCCGTTTCCGTAAGCGCCGCTGGTGCCAAATGTGAACGGCAGCCCGATGGGCAGGACAATATTTGTTTGAGACCAATTGACGCCGTTGGAAGAAAATTGCAGGAATGGTTGCTCGTCGGTGTCCCCGGCGGCGATCAATTCTTGCGTGCCGCCGATAAAAAAGCTGTAAGCGAAACCACCGGTGCCGGTAAATATATTGCCGAGCGCATTGGTCGTCCAATGGACGCCGTCAGTTGAAGTGAACATGAACATGTCCGCTGATTCGGAAGTGACATAGATAAAACTTCCAATGACGAAACCGTCTCCAAATGGGGTCACGATCTGTGCGTGTAACGATTCGCCGAAATAACCCGAGACTGGCACCGTTAGCGTGTTGGCTGTCCAGTGAAGGCCGTCAGTGGAAAAATAGTCCTGCGACGATTCATTTACAGCCACGAGTCCGGTGCTATTGCCTGCCACAGCGGTGGCACTGCTCAAACCAGAAACGGCCGGCGACCAATTTACGGTATCCGATGAGGCGAGAATGGCGCCTCCCACCGCCACAAACGTTCCATTGCCGCAGGCGACCGCGTCGAGATTGGCGGTCGTGCCGGAACTTTGAAGCACCCAGTTCGTGCCGTCCGCGGACGTTTCTATCGTTCCCGAATTGCCAACGGCCACAAACCTTCCGTCTGCAAAAATTATTGCATTTAGCTGATTTGACGTGGCGGTCGAGATTTGCACCCAGTTTGTGGCGTCAAGAGACGTGGCAACCACGCCGAAATTTCCAACTGCAAAAAAAGTCCCATTTGTAAAAATGATTCCATTGAGCACCTGTGCTGGAAATGGCGGGTTCCCGCTGGGCAACGGATTGCGCCAGTGCCAATTATTTAATGGATCGGCGAAAAGGTTGAAACAATTGAAAAGAACAGCAGCGAATGCCCCAAATAATGAAAAAGACTTAATGCTCATATCCCAACTCTCATGGTTTGCTCAAGTGGAGTGTTGTAGAATAGATGTCCGATGTCAAGTAAAAATCTGCTATAAATCATTTTCAAACCATAACACTAAACATTGCGTCTTTCTAAATTGCCGGTGGCACTCATGACCCTCCCGGCGCCCATGCTTATTCACGACACCGACTTGCCATCTAATGCTTGTTCCCGTTCCAGCAAAGTTGGATGCGAATAATAAAAGCCACTGTAGAAAGGGTGTGGAACCAAATTACT
>DASXFM010000334.1:0-14906 GCA_036489615.1 Verrucomicrobiia bacterium
CCAGAGAAATTGGTTGCGGGCCGATAGTTCAGATTTGGCGGCGTGCCGCTCAGGACGCCGTGAGCCGGTTGTGTCAGGACTGAATAGGTCAAAGGCAGATTCTCCGGATCTGAACCCGTCAGGGCGATACTCGTCGAGCCATTTTCGGCCAGGGTGATGGTCTGGTTTGTGGCGACCGGTGCAACAACGGTTTGAGCCTCTCCGGACCATCGTACATGTCCGTAGCCGTTCAAAACAAAATTCGCACTGGCCGATGTGCCCACAAGCGTGGAGCCCGTGCCAATGGTGACCCGGCCACTCGGCGCGGCGATCTGGCCATAGACGACAGCTCCGCAATTAAGCGTCAGGTTGCCGGAGGCAATATTCAACTGGAGCCATGTGGGATTCTTTCGGTCTCCCAGCCAACCGTTGACCGTAAATCCATTCGCCACCGTCAGGATGACTGGACTGGCGACCTTCAATGTCGAAAACCCGTTGAGAGTCAGATTCTGCAGATTATAAATCGTCGGCTGCACGGCTCCCGCGACGCCAATGACCAACCCCGAGCAGTCATCCACTGTAACATTTCCATAAGTGCCGGGAGGAAGTGAAATGAATCCAGCACGTCCAGCCAGAGTTAAATTGCGCAAAGTATCCGGGTTGCCAATGGATTGGCCTGGACGGGTAATAGTTACCGTCCGCGTTCCCGTTGGCGTCGGCGGACGTGACACGATTGGTAACGTCACAGGTGTTGTTCGTGTCCGCAAATAACGGAATGAGCAATTCCCATCAAGGATGACCTTGTAGCCGGATGGCGAAGAACTGCCGTCGCCGGGAACCGTTCCGGCATAGAACGGATGGCCATAGACCGCGACGGTGGGCGTGCCCGGCACCAACAAATCCCCGCTCATTTCAAATCCGCCATTGAGCGTCACATTCTCGCCGTCGAGCTGTTGCAGTGAGCCATGGATAACGCCGCCGCAGTTCAAACTCGGCGCGTGTTGTACCATGACTGCAACATTGGTTTGAGTCGATTGTGCTTCGAGGCTTGTGCGGCATAAACACAGGAGCGATAACCAAAAGAGAAGCGCCAAGTGACGCATTTGAAGTTTTCCCGTAGCTGCAGCGTTCCCGCGGCTTCCGGCCGATCCAGATTGTGACGAAACATGTGCCATACCCGTAACAAACAAACAATGATTAACTATTGCTATCGTTACTGCCAGATCTCCGCCACATGCCTTCTGAAAGGCCTTCTGACAATGCTACAGTATAGCTTATTGTCCCAAAAATGTCAAGTCGATGTCCCAAAACTGCCAAGCTCTTTGTATTGCTTAAGGTTACAGTGCGCTGGCATTTTCACTGGCGCTTGGGACAAGGAGCCAGGATTGAACACCTTGCGGTAATTTTTCTTACTCTTTAAGCTCGGATCAATGAAGGAATACGTTGTCAGAGCCCTCAGGCAAATCGAAGCTTCCGCTGAAAAAGGAATATGGGAAGCCCACTGGGGTTGCTCGGTGATTGCAGGAGCCTTGCTGGTTGAGGAAAAATTGATCGACAACGATGCCAAGGCCTCAGTCGCGAGCTTGCTTAATTCTCTCTTAACTTTGCATGCGGGCCTTTCGGAGGAAGGGATTGAAGACCAAAACATTGTTGAACGTAAGCCATTTGCGGAGAAGCTCCTCGCGGAGTTGGCGCACGATGCGAAAGAACCAAGAGCAATCGGGCACGATGTCATCTACTCAGCCTATGTGCTTAAAGCCATCGACCGCTTCGGAATCCCTCCATGGGAATCCCTGCTGGACCGCGCCACCCGGCTTGTCCGTGAAGTGAAGGCTGCCGGCCCCGGTTGGATTACGATTAACGGAAAGAAGAAGTTTAAGACCTTGGATGAGGCTGAAAGAAAGACCGATTCAAATTATTGGATGATTTTTTCAAATTTTGAGAGACCCCGTTCAATGGAGGCTGATGATATGCAACTCGGGCATCTCCTTACTCATGGGCACTCAATTGATATGATTCATGGTTACGCGAGCCGAGAGCTCAGTGCGGACTTTGATCAGGCTTATCGGAAGCGTTTGCATGGACTGCGGCTCGCCAATGAAGAAGAGGAAGAAAAATTAGCACTTCCACGCAGGAAACTCGACCCGCGAACGAAGGAATACTGGGCGCTTGTGGACTCCTTCGGCGACATGCACGGACATGCGCTTAAATATGCCTACAGCTTTCTGGACCTGAAAAGGGATCACATATCGGCGGCTGACCTTGAAGCTTACGGTCGAATCTTATGGCCCAACGAAGTCACGTGATCCGCTGGCTTCACTGCGAAATTAACCATTAACCCATTGAATCATGAAATGCTTCATCCGCCGAAATTCTGACGTTGTTGCCATATGCCGATCCTGCGGATGGACATCATGCCCCGATTGTGTTTCGTAAATGGGTCGGTTCCGAGTCGGCTCCTGGTATTATGCTCCGCCCCCCTGTTTCAACGTTTTAACATTTCAACGATTCAACGCCCTCATCGATCTGGCGCCAATCCACACATCCAACAATCCATCAATCCGGCGCTCCAGCGCCTTAATTGCCCCGGCCCCAGTCCGTATTTGGCAAGATTCCCATCGTCAATTCCAGCGTTCCGCCATTCGCGATTTCCTCTTGCGTAATCCATGGCCGATTCAGCGGTTGTCCGTTGAGTGTGGCGGATTGGACATAATTGTCCATGCGGGCGGCGGGGGCGTATTGCGTGTCGCTGTGGACGACAATCGTAAAGGTTCCGTCCCGCGCTGCGGGATAATATTTCGGGTCCAAATGGATGACGGCTTTTTGCACGAGCGGGCTGCCGATCACATAAACGCCGCTCGCCGGGTTGACGGGATAAAGACCGATCGCGCTCCAGACGTACCAGGCGGAAACCTGGCCGCAATCGTCATTGCCGTCCAGCCCTTCGGGTGAAGCATCATACTGCGTCAGTTGAATCTCGCGCACGCGCGCCGCGGTTTTGTATTGGGCCCCGGCCAGCGCGTAAAGATACGCGTACTGTTCATCCGGTTCGTTGCCCTGCGAATACTGTCCAATCAGCCCGGTCACATCGATTCGCCAATCGTGGAAAATGGAGTCCTGGTTGAAAAACTCGTCGAGCTTTTTGATGAAGGCGTCATTGCCGCCGTAGAGGGCGATAAGACCGGGGACGTCGTGGGGCACGGCGAACATATATTCCCAGGCATCCGCCTCGGTGTAATATCCCTGGGCGACATTATCGTGGCGCGCCACCAGCAGGGGATCAAACGGTTCCAGCCAGGTGCCATCGGGCTTGGGCGACCGGAAAAATTGCGTGGCCGGGTCCCAAACTTTGTGGAAATTCTGCGATCGCTTGAGGAAGTATTGCGCATCATCGGATTTGCCCAGGCTTTTTGCCATTTGGCCGACGCACCAGTCATCATAGGTAAATTCCAAAGTGCTCGAGGTCGCCTGGCCGCTCTTGGGCGGTCCCACGGGTTTCCAGGGTACGTAACCGTATTTTTGATACTCGTCCTGCCGATTGCGTCCGCTCATGGCGGTGTCATGCATGGCCTGATAGGCCAGCTGAGGATCAAAGCCGCGAAAACCTTTGGCGTAGGCGTCGAAAATGATGGAAACGACATGGTAACCGATCATGGAACCGGTATCGTAATTGGCTAACGGCCAGTGAGGCAGGAGATGTTCGGGCGATTGCTGATATTCCGCCAGGAGGCTCTGCACCATGTCATTCATCCGGTCGGGTTCGTCGATGGTCAGGAGCGGCATTTCCGCGCGATACACGTCCCAGATTGAGAATGTCGAATAATCCTGGAATCCCGCGTCAGAATGCGTCCGTTTGTCCGCGCCGCAGTAAGAGCCGTCTGCGTTGTTATAAAGCGTGGGCGCCATCATGGTGTGGTACATCGCCGAATAAAATGTGCGCCGAATTTCCGGATTGGAGCATTCGATTTCGATACGCGAGAGATTCCGCTGCCAGTCATCCCGCGCCGCTGCGCAGATCGCGTCGAAATCCCAATTCGGAATTTCCGAGCGCAGGTTCTTCCTGGCTTCTTCGACGCTTGTCGGCGAAAGACCAACGCGCAAAATAATCTGGTCGTCCGAGTGCGTGCGGTAGTCCAGGTGCGCCCAAATATTTTTGCCCTTGGCGAACTTCGTGCCGGCGGGCAGCGGTTGGCCGTCGACTGCGATGCCGATATTTTTGAAGGGGCGCGAGCATTCGATAGCGAAATAAATCGTCTTTTGCGTCCAGCCCCGGTCCTGGCGTTCACCGGTGATGAGCCGGTCGTTTTCGACCTTGAGGGTTGCCCAAACGGGTTGGCGGTCGCCGATGCCATGAATCAGGTCAACGAGAATATGGCTGTCTTTCGACCTCGGAAAGGTGTAGCGATGCATCCCGCAATGGGCGGTGGCAGTCAGTTCCGCCTCGATGCCATAAGTGTCCAGGTGAACTCGATAGTAGCCGGGTCGAGCCAGTTCATTGTCGTGCGAAAAGCTTGAGGCGTAATTGGTTTTGTCGAGGCTGCCGGTGACGGGCATGATGAGCACTTCGCCCAGGTCCGCGCCGCCGGTGCCCGAAAGGTGCGTGTGGCTGAAGCCCGAGATAGTGGAATCGGCGTAATTGTACCCGGAACAGGCGTCCCAGCCGGCTGTCCGCGTGTCCGGGCTGAGTTGGACAAAACCGAAGGGAACGGTCGCACCGGGATAGGTATGGCCGTGGCCAGCCGTCCCGACCATCGGCCAGGCATCATCCACCGGCAACGGTGCGGCACGCAGAGAAGTCAGGGCCAGGCAGGAACTTATAACAAAAACCCGAAACACAATGGTCATAGTAATGTCCATGGTATTAGGCGGCAGCGCCAAGTCGATAGATTTTCAAATCTCTTGACTTGGCGTTTAGTGAGGCTTATTCATCGGACAGCCTGACACCCTGTTGATTTGTTACATGAAACGCATTCTTTTTGTGGAAGACGACGAGCTGTTGCGCGAAGTGTATGAAGCACTGGCTGGAAAGGGCGGCGCGGGCTGGGATGTGACGACAGCGCCTGGTGGCAAGGAAGCGCTCGAGATCCTGAAGAAGCATTCGTTTGACGTGGTAGCCTCGGACATGCGGATGGAGGGCATGAGCGGCACTGAATTGCTGACGGAGGTTTCAAAGCTATATCCCCAAATGTCGCGCATCATTATCTCCGGATCGGCGGACCAGGAGGAAGCGGCGGAGGCGCTTGGCTCGACGCACCAATTCCTGGTGAAACCGGTGGATTTCAAAACGTTGGCGGGGGCGCTGAAGAGCATCGGGGCGCTGGATGAGTTTTTGAAAGATGAAAAGCTCAAGGAACTGGCGGGGCGGATGCGGGCGCTGCCCAGTTTTCCGGCTCGTTACGTGGAAATTATGAGGGCGATTGAAACGCAGGAGACGCCGATGCAAATCATTTCCGGCTTTGTCGTTGAAGACCCGGGTCTGACGGCTAAGGTGCTGCAAGTGGCCAACTCGGCGGCCATGGGGTTCCGGGAGAAGGTTGTTGATCCGCTGGAGGCCGTGCAACTTCTGGGATTGAATACCGTTCGGGCGCTCGCGCTTTCGGCGCATGTGTTCGCCAGTTATACGCCGTCACAACGAATCAATTTTCCGGTGGACGCGCTTTGGGCCCACCTGATGTGTTGCGGCGAGAGGGCGCGCGCGATTATGAAGGCGGAAGGGGCCGATGCCGCATCGATGGAAGCGGCCTACACGGCGGGGATATTGCATGATATTGGCAAGCTGATGCTGGCGGATAGCCTTCCAGTGGAATTTCAGAATGCGCTGGCGCAGTCTGCCACGCGGGATGCGCCGTTTCACGAGATTGAATTGGAAATCTTTGGGGCGACTCACGCGGGTCTCGCGGCTTATTTGCTGGGCCTGTGGGGATTGCCGTCGCCGATCGTGGAAGCGGTGGCGTTTCACCATGCGCCAGGGAAGAGTTCGTATCCGGGATTCAGTCCGTTGTCAGCCGTCCACGCTGCGAACGCGCTGGAGCACGAGTTGGAGGGCGACCCTTTGGTATTGGACAAGGAATATCTGCGGAGAATTGGTGTCGCAGGCAGGGTGAACGCCTGGCGATAAGCGAGGTATTTTGGGCGTATTCCGGTGCTATCCTTGCGTCCGTTGTGGTAGGGACGGCGCGCTGCGCCGTCACCGCCCGCGCAGAGCGGGCGGAACACGCGCGGTACAAGGTCCGACCACGTTCGTTGCGCCGCTAAACGCGGCGCGGACAGCGCAGCGCGCCGTCCCTACCAGGAACGGTGTTAAGGTGGGCTACGAAGTGTTCCCCCCATTTCCTTTTTCCTTTTTAATTGGCCTCCCTGTGTTATCTTGCGCCCGAAAGGTCCGGGCTCCTGGGGAATCGACTCGATGAAACGCGCTCTAATTTTTTTCGCCGTCGCCGCGACGATATTGCCGGTCTTCGGACAGACCGGTGACGATACTTTTACCCCCTCAAACCCTCCGCAAATGCGTCGGCTAACGGATTTCAATTCGCCGGCATGGCAGGCGGCCAAACTCTTCATGCACGGGGTTAACCTGGGGAATTATCTGGAATCGCCGCCGGGCGAGTCGTGGGGTGTTACGGTTGCGGCTCCGGAATTTTATGCGATGAAGCGTGAAGGCTTCGATCACGTCCGAATTCCGGTTGGCTGGCAGTATTACGTCGGGCCGGCGCCGGGCTATACGCTCTCGCCGGAAAGTTTTTCGCGCGTTGATTTTGCCGTTACCAACGCGCTGGCCGCCGGCCTGGCGGTGATCATCAATATCCATGATTTTAACGACCTGGATGAAAATCCGAAAGGGGCCACGGATGAATTTCTCAAAATCTGGGAACAGATCGGCCGGCATTACAAAAAATTTCCGAACCGGCTCGCGTTTGAACTGGACAACGAACCGCACGAGAACGCGACGACGGCCCTGATGAACCCGATTTACGCGCGGGCCATCCGGGAGATTCGCAAGACCAATCGCCACCGCACAATTTTTGTGGAACCGGGCGGCTGGGGCTCGATTACCGAATTAAAGAATTTGGTTTTGCCGCCGGACAACAATGTGATCGTTTCGGTCCATAGTTACGAACCGTTTATGTTTACGCACCAGGGTGCGACATGGGCGGGACCGATGCCGCGCCAGACGGGAATTCAATTTCCGGGGCCGCCGGCCACTCCACTGACACCCGACCCGTCGCTGCACCTGCCCCAATCAGCGCTCGACTGGATCCATCGCTACAATACGTTGCCTGCGGACAAAAACCCCAGCAGCCCAATTGCCTTTGAAGGCAGGCTGCAGTATGCGCGGCAATGGTCGGATTATTATGGACGTCCGATTCATCTCGGCGAATTTGGATGTTTTACGAAGGCGGATCCCGAGTCCCGGGTGCGTCTCTATACCGCCTATCGAAAGTCGCTGGCGGAGGACAAAATCGGCTGGGCCATCTGGGATTGGAGCGCGGGATTTCGCTATTGGAACAAAGCCAAAAACCGTCCCGTGCCCGGAATGCGGGACGCGCTGTTTGGGAATTAGGCACAATGGGTTTGTTTAATGAATTATTTTCCAACGTTCGGCCGGCGAATGCGTCAAATTCCAGGGAAATGATGAAAGTATTTGCTCGATTCGCCCTGTTGTTTTTCGCGTTCGCGCCGTGCTTTGCGCGGGCCGGGGGCGATCAGGTGGTTGTCATCTACAACCAAAATATGCCCAGTTCGAAGGACGTGGCTGATTATTACGCCAAAATGCGGGACGTTCCTTCGAAACAGGTCTGGGGTTTTCCGTTGCCGGACACCGAAGGCATCTCGCGGGATGAATTTAAAAGCGAACTTCAATTGCCGCTGGCTGAAAAATTGGAATCGGCCGGGTTATGGAAATTTGGAGAAACCACCATTCAGGGGGCGGACGGAGTGCCCATCCACTTTATCAAATGCGTGACCGCATCCAAAATCCGATATGCCGTGTTATGCTATGGCGTTCCGTTACGGATTGATGCGGACCCGAATATCCACGAACCGCAGGGCAAAGCGGTGGCGAGCCTTTTTCAAGGCAACGGCGCTTCGGTGGATTCGGAACTGGCGTGGTTGCCGTTGATTGAAAATGAGGAGCGATTGTCCGGGCCGATGCTGAATCGATTGTACGGTTGTACCAACGCGGCACTGTTGGACCCCACCAACGGCATATTTCTGGTGACGCGGTTGGACGGTCCCGGGCCGGATATCGCGATGGGGTTGGTTAAAAAATCCATCCAGGCCGAAGGAGAAGGACTGTGGGGACGGAGCTATTTTGACGCGCGGGGTATTACGGAGGGCGGTTACAAACTGGGAGACGAATGGATGTTGGGTTCGGCTGAAGTGTGCCGGGCAGAGGGATTTGATCCGATCGTGGATACCAATCCGGCCACCTTTCAGCCCGATTTTCCGATGAGCCAGATTGCGATTTACGCCGGATGGTATTCGGAAAACGCTGACGGCCCGTTTGCGCAGCCCACGGTGGAGTTCATGCCGGGGGCCTTTGCCTATCATCTGCATTCCTACAGCGCGGCCACGCTGCGGAGCACGACGGACCACTGGTGCGGTCCGCTTTTGGCAAAAGGAGCGACGTGCACGATGGGTTGCGTGGATGAGCCGTCCGTGCAATTTACTCCAAACGTCGAGGCCTTTCTTGCGCGCTGGATGGATGGGTTCACGTTTGCGCAGGCTGCATGGGCCGCGCAGCGCGCGTTGTCCTGGCAAACCACGGTCATTGGAGATCCATTGTATCGTCCGTTTGGAAAATCGCCGCCGAAAGTGCTTGAGCATTTGCAGCGGACTCATAGCCCAAACCTCCAGTGGTATTACTGGCGCGTCGCCAATTTCGTCCAGGCCAAAGGTGTGGCGCCGCTTGAAGTGGAAAATTATCTGGAAAATCTTCCCATTACGGACACCAGCGCCGTGCTGAGCGAAAAATTGGCGGACCTGTGCGATTTGCAGGGCAAACCGGAATCGGCCATCGAATTTTATAAACGCGCTTTGAATTTGAATCCTTCGCCGGCGCAAAGAATCCAGATTCGCCTGGCGCTCGCCAATGAATTGCTCGCGCAAAATCAAACCAGCAAAGCCATCGCCGATTACCGCGCGATCATCGACGAATCACCGGGTTTCCCGGGCGATGCGCCAATTTCGAATAGAATCGCGGCGTTGGAACAGAAAATTTCCAGCGCGAAATGAAGTGCACGATGACATTCATCGTGTGAGTTTCGGATAGCGCGCGCCCGCCGGCTTCGACACCATCGTCGCATGACACACCAGCGCTGGCTGCGCATTATTCCCGTGGCTCTCGTCGCGTACACGATTTCGTACGTGGACCGGACGAATGTCTCGCTCGCGCTGGACCCGAAAATTTCGACGATGCTGCGGGACCTGGCGATGGACGACCGCATGAAAGGCCAGGCGGCGGGAATCTTTTTTCTGGGCTACGCCCTGTTACAGGCGTCCGGCGGCTATCTGGCAAATCGTTGGAGCGCGAAAAAATTGGTGAGCCTGTGCCTGATTTTTTGGGGCGTGTGCGCCATCGGCTGCGGGCTGGCAAAGACGTTCACTCAATTTGAAGCCGCTCGTTTTCTCCTGGGAATGGCCGAGAGCAGTGTTTACCCCGCGGTCCTGGTTTTGCTGGCGCATTGGTTTCCTCGCGCCGAGCGGGCTCGCGCCAATGCCACGTGGAACCTTTGCCAGCCGCTTGCCGTTGTGGCGTCCGCTCCCGTCACCGGTTGGCTGTTGGGCGCTTATGGCTGGCAAACGATGCTAATCCTCGAAGGGTTTCTGCCGTTTGTGTGGTTGCCGATGTGGTGGTTCTTTATCAGCGACCACCCGCGCGATGCAAAATGGATTTCCACGGCGGAACGTGAATATTTGGAAACCACGCTGCAACGGGAAGAGGCCAAACTCGAACCGCCGGACAAAAGTCCCCTTTGGAGATGGTTCTTGCGCCGGGAAATCCTGGTGATGATCGTGATTAACTTTCTCCACAATTCCCAGGCGTATGGTTGCATGACTTTTTTCACCGACGGATTGAAATCCAAACATTTCAGCGCCGTGCAATATGGCATCCTGTTTGCAATTCCTTACGCGGTCACGGCGGTGATTATGATTCTAAACTCGTGGCACTCGGATAAAACCCGCGAGCGGCGCGGGCACGTGGCCTTGGTTTACACCTTGAGCGGCGCCAGTCTGATTGCCAGCGTGCTGACGAGGGACCATTTTTGGCTGTCCTACGCGTTGATGTGCCTGGCAATACCCGGCCCGTTTGCGGCGCTGGCTCCGTTCTGGGCGATCCCGACCGAAACCATGCCCGGCAACGTTTTTGGTCCGGTGATTGGCCTGGTTAATGCCCTCGGCAACGTCGGTGGATTTGTCGGCCCTTATATCGTGGGATGGCTCGCGGGGCAATATCAAAGCACGGCCGTACCGTTCAACGTATTGGGCATTGGAATGTTGGTGGCTGCCGCACTGGCATTTCTGTTGCCGAAGGGAAAAATTCAGATGGCAGCTAAAATTTGAACCAGCTTCGTAACGATTTCTTCCGGCGTTTTTTCACAACTGAAAGTCAAGGCGTCTGCCGGTGGTTCGAGAGTGGCAAATTGGCTGGCCAACAACGTCGATGGCATGAAATGGCCGACACGGTTTTTCAGTCGCTCTTCAATTAAGGCGAACGGACCCGTGAGGAAAACAAACCTGACGCGAGGATCTCCGCCTTGAAGCTGTTCCCGGTATTTCGCCTTTAACGCTGAACAAGCGAAGGCCGCCAGTTCATTTTTTGCCAATGAACTCAAAATCGTTTCTCTCAATTTGCCGAGCCATTGCGCGCGATCGTCATCCGTCAAAGAAATTCCCTGCCGCATTTTCGCGACATTGGCCGACGGATGAAAATCGTCTCCTTCGTAAAAGTTGGCGCCGGTCTTTTCTGCGAACAACTTTGCGATGGTGGTTTTGCCGCTGCCGGCCACACCCATGAAAATCAGCGCGAGAGGACGATTCATTACAGGTTGGATTGGAAAACGCTCAAAGCCGCCATGTGGAAAATGAGGAAAGCAGGAAAACAGGAAAGGATTCCAAAGACAATGAAAATAACCTTTGAGGCAGTACCAAATGATGGCCTTTAGAAGGGCAACAAAGTAAAATGAAGCGATGGCCGAGTTTTTCGACACGCACGCGCATATGGATTATCCCGATTATGCGCAGGATTTGAACGATGTCATCGCCCGGGCGCAATCGGCGGGAATATCAAAAATCATTTCCATCGGCACCAGCCTGGAAAGCAGCCGGCGCGCCATTCAACTGGCTGAGAGGTTTCCGAATGTTTATGCCGTCGTGGGCTGGCACCCTTCGGAGGTGGCTACCGCTCCGGATGATTTGCGGCCCGCTTTGCGCGAACTGGCCCGGCATCCGAAAGTTGCTGCGATTGGCGAGACCGGCCTCGACTATCATCGTCTTCCGGAAGACGAATCGGCGCATGTTGAATACAAGCGGCGGCAGGCAGCGCTTTTCGAACAACATCTGGAAGTGGCGGCGGAGTTCGGATTGAATTGCGTGATTCATCAGCGGGATGCTTTTGACGACACTCTGGCGCAATTGAAGCCGTTCGCCCAGCGCGTCCGCGGCGTTTTTCATTGTTTCGGGGAAAACACCGAGCGGATGAAAAAGATCCTGGAGATTGGTTCGCTGGTCAGTTTTACGGGAATCGTGACGTTCAAAAATGGCCACAACGTTCGGGAAACGGTGGCCGCCACGCCGCTGGAAAAATTCATGCTCGAAACGGATTGCCCATACCTGGCGCCCGTGCCCTATCGGGGTAAACGCTGCGAACCGGCCTATGTGAAAGAAATCTCCGAGACCGTGGCGCAGGTGAAGATGTGTTCGCCGGAGGAATTAAGCGCCGCGACGTGCCGGACGGCGAAGGAATTTTTTAAGAATTTGGAAAAATGAAGCAGACCATTTCCGTTGTTTTAAATTTATGCCTGGGCTTGTTCATTGCGAGCGGCGCTGTCTCTTTCGTTGACGACTCTTTGCGTCTTCTTTGGGGGCTTCATCTTTTGACGGTGATTAGCGGGATCGTGTCGGGCATCGCATTTCTTTCGGGGGTGCTGGTTTATATTTTGATGGGGTTGACTCCGGTAATTCCCAAGCGTGTGTTTCTTCCGGTCACGCTTTTTTACGCGGCAGGTTTCCTGGCCTCATTTCCGGCGTTGATTTTCGGTGGCGGTGATTGGGTTCGCCGGGGCTTGGAATTGGATTGGGTCATTTCTCTTTGCCAGGTCGTTTTCGGTTTGGGCATCTTTTATTGGCTTCGGGGCGAGTGGAAATTTCGATGGGCGCTCGTCCCGGACAAGTTTCTTGGCCGCCGGAACTTTAGCTGGCTGAACCTGTCCGTGTTTGCGCTGGTGAATATTTTCGTGGCGTTGCCCGCCGTGATTATTTACTTCATCTTCTGCGCGGCCCTGGCGGTGAGCCATTTCACGGATGGGTTTCTCACTGTGCGTCCGGGCGGCCTAACCTCCCACGTGAAACAGTACGCCCGCAGTGACGGCAAACAGATAGAATTGGTTCCGATGGCCCATGTTGGTGACGCTGGCTTTTACCGGAAACTTTCTGAATCATTTCCGACAAATTCAATTGTTCTGATGGAAGGTGTGTCTGACGAAAAGAACCTCCTGACAAACGGAATCAGCTATAAACGCATGGCGCGATCTCTTGGTTTGTCCGAACAAGTGGAAGAGTTTAAGCCGCAGGCAGAACTGGTCAGGGCGGATGTAGACGTAGATCAGTTCTCAACCAATACGATTAATCTGCTGAATTTCGCCATGCTTTTTCACGCGAAAGGTGTGAATGTGGGGACTTTGTTGACGCTGGCCCTGTACACTCCTCCGGCAAATTTTGAAGACCAGCTCTTTGACGACTTGCTTAACAAGCGCAATCAACATCTATTGGGAATGTTGCGGACTGAACTTCCGAAGTCAGACCTCATCATCGTGCCGTGGGGCGCGGGCCACATGCCCGAAATTGCAAAGGGAATTGAGAAAGAAGGCTTTCACCTGACCGGATCCAAAGATTATACGGTGATTCGGTTTTGAGGAATCTACTCGTCGTGTTAGCGCTTACGGTACGTGCTGATTGAACGTGATCCACCAGGAATCGCCGCTACGCTGGACCGTTGCGCCATTCGGATTTTGGCCATTAACCTGGACATTTGAGGCGGACGGTTGTTTTTCAAACGGGCCCAACCGCATCATCACTGGACCGAGATCCTGATCGGCCTGGATTTCCAGGTTCATCCGTTTGCCGGCGCGCTTGAGTTTATAGGTTAGATGGGCCGTGGTCATTGTTTCGGCATTTTCGTACAAGACTGGATAATCTTTCACGGCGATTTCGTTCCAGTCATAAGGCATTCTCGGGCAAAACTGAAGGCGGTCGGGTTGTGTGTCATCCACGCCGATGACCAGGCGCAGGGCCTTGACGATTTCGGCCTCCTGCACGCCGTTTCCGAGGTCGCCGATGCGATACCAAAATTTTCCGGTAGGTGAAATTTGCACGCCTTCGGGCACGATGAAGTGGTCGAACTGATTGATGCGAGGGTCGTAAATCTCTCGCGCAGCCCAGTCCAGCATCGTCGTGGCATCGCGCATCCGGTCCAAAAGCAACGCGGATTGGGTCACAAATCCCTGCCCGTAACCCATGGCCTGACCGTAGAATCCAAAGGGTTTGTAGGTGTCAATCAGCCGCTGATAGGCCGCCTCATTGATCGAACGCCAGTCGTCATTCTCATTGCCGGGTACAAAACCTTGAAAATCCGCCAGAAAAATTAATGGACCAAGGACGGTGCTCTTGTTTGGCCATCCCGAATGTTCCAGTGTCCAAACCGGGCCGTATTTCGGGTCGTCAACGATGTAATTTTTTGTGATGGCTTCATGCATTTTGTCGGCGCGCGCGCGCCATTGTGCGGCTGAGTTGGTCTCACCGATGGAATCGGCCATGACTGCCAGCCCACGGAGCGCGAGCATGCAGATGCAGTCGGGATAGACGGAATAGCCCTTGCCTCCCGAGCTTTCACTGAGCGTGTAGAGCAGGCCGTTGGTGGATTTGGAAATCTCAGGATGATCGAACTGCCACAAAATCCAATCGCCGAGTCCTTTAACATCCGTCCAATGTCCGCGAAGCCATTGGTCGCGGTCCGGCAACCGTTGCCAGAGCTTGTAGATAAAAAGCGTCGTCAGGCCGTGACCGTCGTTCTCATAGCTGCCCCGTTCCGGCCTGTCTACGAACATGCTGAAGTGCTGCGGCACAGCTGCCCCGTTGATTTGCAGGCGCGATTCCGTTTCCCACCGGTGGGCAAATTGGAGCGCCCACTCGGCGCATCGCAGCGCGTCGTTCGTGTAGCCGAGCATGGTGATTTCCTGAAGACTGCGGCCCATGTCGCGCGAGTAGGCGACATCATTGTAACGCCCGAGCCCTTCGCGGAATGTGCCAATTCCTTTATAGCCGCCCCACGACAAGGCGTCTTTGGTGGACGTATGATACATCCCTTCCTCATCAATCTTGTTGCGAATGTCCTGAACGTTGTAATAGAAGGCTTCCGTTAGAATGTCCGCGGAGATATTTCCCTTAAACGAAACGCGCGGGCCAGTGTAGCCGGGGGGCAGGCTTGATGCGATCGATCCTTTGAAACTTTCGTCAGTGCTGTAGAGGGCCAGCCGCAGGTTTTCCAATTCGTGGCGTATTTTTTCGACGTCCTCGCCGGGCAAGAGAAGAGGTTTCTCTTCGGCGAAGCGGGCCAACTCCGATGAAAGTTCGCCAGGCGGAAGCGATACGGTGTTTGCGATTTCATTCGTATCGGCTGTCTCGAGCGTAATTCCTCTGATGCCGATCGT
>DASXFM010000336.1:0-7331 GCA_036489615.1 Verrucomicrobiia bacterium
GGAGCCACGGCGTTGGACCGATGAGGCCATAATCAACGAAAGGCCTACATCCGGCGGCACAGCCACCGGCCCGGCGGCCACTCCGCCGTACACAGATCTGTACTGGCTTGGTTCGGTGACCACCGCCCCGTCGAATTAAAAAGCCGAACGGTATTTTTGCCAATGGACGGGCCTTTACCAACCATGCGCGAGGTTTTCGGGCAATCTTCTTTCTTTCTTTGCGCGTGGCGTGCTCAGTTAATTGCCCTGCTGCTGGTTTTCGTTTTCGTATCCAGCCTGCGCGCTGACCAGTTCGATACCCTGCGGACTGATTGGCAGAACTCTCTGCTGGCCAACGCCGGCAGCGCGTCCAGTGTCACCGCCAATGCCAACAGCTTGTGGAGTTCGATGGATACCAGCTCCAGCCGCTCCGACGTTTGGAGCTATCTGCCCTTGGGGAGCGACTCCGCCAATCTCCAAACGACCTTTCAGCAATTGGAGCAGATGGCGCTCGCCTACGCCATGCCCGCCTCCTCTTTGTACCACAACGCTTCCCTCGCTGCCGCCATTGACGGCGGTCTCGATTACATGTGCACCAACTTCTATTCGCCGGCCTCGCCGGAGTATGGCAACTGGTACGACTGGGAAATCGGCGGACCTCAGGCCTTGAACAATGCCGCCGTCCTGATGTATCCGTCGTTGACGCCGCTGGAACTGACCAACTATGTCAATTCTGAAAATGCCTACGCGCCGGGAAGCGCCTTCGCTGAATTTGGCTGGATGACTGGTGCGAATACGTCCGACAAGTGCCTCGTCGCCATCATCTGCGGCATCCTTTGTAAAAATGCCGGCCAAATCGCCCTGGGCCAAACCAACTTGAGCCCGGTCTTTCTTTACGTCAGCAGCGGAGACGGTTTCCATACCGACGGCTCTTTTGTTTTTCACATCGTCATTCCCTATAACGGCCATTACGGCCTCGTCCTGCTTGGCGACATTCCAGAGATAGTAAACCTCCTGCAAGGTTCGACCTGGCAGATCACTGACCCCAATCTCACGAACGTTTATAACTGGGTCTCTGCCTCGTTTGAGCCGTTCGTCTATGACAATGCCGTGATGGACATGGTCCGTGGCCGTATCGTCTCCTGGTCCTATGAAACAGAAGCCGACGATGCCGGCAGCGTCAGCTCTGCCGTCCGCAACATCGCGCAGTTCGCGCCGCCTGCGGTTGCGAAGTCTTTGACGAACTGGGTCAACTCGCCGTCCATTCCGCCGGGGCAGTTTCAATTTTCCCAGATGGACCGTGTCGTAGCTCTGCGCAATGGTTTCGCCTTTGGCATCAGTATGGATTCCAGCCGCATCGCCAACTACGAAGCCATTAACGGCGGCAATCTGCACGGCTGGTTTACCGGCGATGGGATGACTTATCTTTATATCACTAACAAAAACGAGGGACAGTTCAGTAGCGACTTTTGGCCGACCGTTGACCCATATCATCTGCCGGGAACTACCATGGGAACCAACGGCCTCGGCAATGCCGTCGGAGAAGCTACGACGACCGGCCAACCATGGGTCGGCGGCGCGCAGGTCAAGAACACCTATGGCCTGGCCGGAATGCAGCTTCATGGCTGGCACACCACCCTCTACGCCAAAAAATCCTGGTTCATGTTTGATAACGAGATTGTTTGCCTGGGCGCAAACATCACGGCCGGCGGTCCGTCGGAAGTCGACACCACCGCAGAAGACCGGCGTCTCGGAAATCCGATTACCAGTAGTTTCACCTTGAACGGAATGGCCATCACGCCTACGGTCGGCTGGAGTTCCAACCTCCCCAGCGCCACGCCGTCCTGGTGCGCCCTCAGCGGCACAGGCGGATATTATATCCCCGCCGGCAATTCGAATCTCCAGGCTGTCTTCACGCAAAACTCCGGCTCCTGGTCTCAGATCAACTCTGATGACGGCACGGTTTATACAGATGATTATTTCAAACTCTGGTACAACCACGGCGTCCATCCGACTAATGCCACTTATTCCTACGTTATCCTGCCGAACATGAACGCCCTTAGTGTGAGCAACTATGCGCTCGCGCCGGATATCTCCATCCTGACTAATTCCTCGTTTGTCCAGGCCGTCCAGAAACCTTCGCTCGGCGTTGAGGCCGCCAATTTCTGGACCAATGGCCCCAGCTCGCTTGATTTTATTTCCGTCAACAACGAAGCCTCCATCATCACCATGGAAAGTACCAACGGCCTTTCCCTCGGCGTTTCCGATCCCACGCAGACCAACACCAGCCTGACCGTGACGCTTAACCGCTCGGCCACTGGTTTTGAATCCGCCGATGCCGGTGTGACCGTTGTGCAGCTCTCGCCGAAAATTATTCTTTCCGTCAACGTCAACGGCGCGCTCGGGAAAACCTTCCAGGCCTCGTTCACTTATGCCAATTCCGCATGGCCCGCGCTGAATAGCGTCGCACCCCTTGGCGGCACGCTGTTCGAATCCACCAACACCTTCGCGTTTAATGTCACCTCCGGTTACGGCATCCCCGCCAGTAATGTCGTGATCACCGTCAACGGCGTCGTCGCTACCAATGTCGTTCTCAGCGGTTCCATGAATAATTGGAATGTGAGTTATCCATACCTGCAACCGAACATGCTCTACACCATCGTCGCGACGGTTACCGACGTGAATGGCAACGTGGCCACCACGACCAAATCGTTTGATACTTTTAGCGCTGGAAATTATCTATGGGAAGCGGAGGATTTCGATTACGGCGGTGGACGCTTCCTTGATAATCCCCAAACCAATGCCTACCTCGGCCTCAGCGCCAATGTGAACGCCGATACCGTCCAGGTGAATTTCGGCGGCAAAGACCTCTATCGTCCCAACGGCATGGATACCGAAGTGAACGGCGACGTTATCCGTCCGGCCTATAACGGAACCGGACGTTCCGATTACAGCATCGGCTATTTCAGCGCGGGTTCGTGGGCGAACTATACCCGGCATTATCCAGCCGGCAGCTATTATATCTATGCGCGGCTGGCTTCCGGCGGCAGCGCCACCACCTGTACGCTTTCGCGGGTGACGAGTGGATGGGGAACCACGAGCCAAACCATCAGCCTTCTGGGCACCTTCAACATCCCATTCACGGCCTGGGAAAGTTACAACTACCTTCCGCTCGAAGACAATTTCGGCAACCTCGTTACTGTAACTTTCAACGGCTCGACCAATACCTTGCAACTGGGCCGGCCATCCTCGGCTACTTCGGACTGCAATGCCAATTTCCTCATGCTTGTTCCTTTCTTCACCGTCAATCCTGTCCTCAAAGGCACGAACCTGATTGTGTCCTTCCCGACGCAACAGGGCTT
Source organism: Verrucomicrobiia bacterium (assembly GCA_036489615.1). Taxonomy (GTDB): domain Bacteria; phylum Verrucomicrobiota; class Verrucomicrobiia; order Limisphaerales; family UBA11358; genus UBA11358. The sequence continues at coordinate 3,342 of DASXFM010000336.1, forward strand.
CAATTATCAGGTGCAGTACAAGAACAACCTGACTGACCCCGCATGGACTCCGGTCGGCAGCAATTTGCCAGGCAACAATTCGATGATGTCCGCCACCAATCCGGTATCGAGCCAAGCTTCCGGTTTCTATCGCGTGCAAATCCATTAGTAGCGTTATAAATTGCTGCTGAGCATTTCAAAACATCTGACGGCTATTCTCCCTCTCCCAGCGGGAGAGGGCAGGGGTGAGGGAGAATCGTTTAGGTTGTGGTGTGTTGTCCGCTCTTTCATTGACTCGCCCTCTCTGTTTGCCTAAATACTGCCAATGCCATCCGATTCTGCCTCCGCGCAAAGTGCTTCCGTCCAATTGAAGCGCGTTCTCGGACTGCCGGCGCTCATCATTTACGGCATCGTACTCATCCAGCCCACTGCGCCCATGCCGCTGTTCGGCGCGGCTGCCGTCGCCGGCCAGGGCCATGTCGTCACTGCCATTCTCATCGGCATGGTGGCCATGCTTTTCACCGCCATCAGTTACGGCAAAATGGCCAACGCCTATCCGAACGCTGGCTCGGCTTACGCCTACGTGAGCCGCGAAATCCATCCCGCGCTCGGTTACTTCGTCGGCTGGAGCATCATTTTCGATTACGTGATGAACCCCATCGTCTGCGTCATCTGGATTGCCGGGGCAGCCATGGCTTTTCTGCCGGAGATTCCCAATCACCCGGAATCGCTCTGCCTCAATGCCGCGTTCATCGTGTTGTTTACGGTTCTCTTTACCGTCATGAACCTGCGCGGCATCGAAGCCAGCGCGCGGACGAATAGTTTCATCACCGTCGGGCTGTGCGTCGTCATTGTTTTGTTCCTTGTCGAGGCCGTGCGCTATCTCTTTTCGCACCCGCCACAGGGGGCAGGGGAATTGACCCGGCCATTCTACGACCCGCAGACGTTTTCCTTTCACTCCGTTTCCAACGGCGCGGCGCTGGCCGTGCTGACTTACATTGGGTTCGACGGCGTTTCCACGCTGTCCGAGGAAGCGCATAATCCGCGCCGCAACATCCTGCTCGCCACGGTGCTCGTCTGTCTCATCACCGGCGTGCTTGCGTCCGTGCAGGTCTATTTTGCGCAACTGATTTGGCCGGGCACCAATTTCCCCGACCAGGACAATGCCTTCTCTTATATCGCGGGGCGCGCCGGTGGCCAATGGCTCTTTACCACCGTCAATGCCGCGCTGCTGGTCGCCAGCATCGGTTCCGGCGCAGGCGCGCATCTGGGCGCGGGCCGGCTGCTCTATAGCATGGGACGCGACAACGCCATCCCGCGTAAGTTTTTCAGCGCCATCAATCCTCACACCCGCATCCCCAGCAACAACATCATTCTCATCGGCGCCATCATGCTCGTGGCCGCACTGACACTTAAGGCCATCCAGGAATTTGAACATGTGGACGCCTATGGCTTCGGCTGCGTGCTGCTGAATTTCGGCGCGTTGTTCGCGTTCATGGGCGTGAATATTTCGTGCTTCCTTCATTACTTTGTCCGCGCACGCGCGCGTGGCGAACGCAGGACGTATTGGAACTGCGCCGCGCCGCTGCTGGGCTTTGCCGTTTGCGCCTATCTGTGGGCGAACCTCGGCAAATGGGCGCTCATCGTCGGAGTTTGCTGGCTCGCCACGGGCATTCTCTACGGTGCCTGGCGCACTTCATTCTTTCAGAAGCCAATTCAATTTGCGGGTGCAAGTGGTGAGGAATCAAAAGTTTAGTTAGCTTGCACGACTGTCGTCTCCTATGACTCTGCTGTCCCACGCAATTTGACACTTTGGACAATCTAACATTAAGCGAAAGCGCTGCGTGCCTTTCAGATAATCATGGCGAACTGATAGACGGCCACGGCATTCCGGGCATCTCCGCCTATGGTATTTGAAATAGTATACCACCATCCCCGTTACAAATAATAAAAATAAGGGCAGCATGCTTTGATAATATGCTACGAACCAAACACCGATTGCCCAAAAAACGACAAATAAAACTACGACTAAGGTGCCGAGCGGAGATTGGGGTAATGGGCGTTCTTGCATGATTATTTTTTACTTTGGTAAAAGACGAAAGCAGTGAGGGCCAGTACTCCGATCCCCCAAAACAAAAACATCCCTTTGCTGATCGGCACCGCGCGGTCGGTAATCTCGCTGGCTGCGGTGCGGCCCAACGCCCGTTCCTGTCTTTCGTCAGCATTCAATTCAGCCTTGGTCACAATCATGGGCTTCCCCCGTTGGAACCGGAAGTGCGCCAGCGAAAACGGTGAGAGCCAGGGAAATCCAATGGGGTTGATGGTGTCGTGCAGGAAATGCAACATCACCCCACAGGTGATCAGGCTCACGGTGTAACCGACGGCATCCGGCGCCCATGCTTTTGCCGCAAAATAACTTCCCGCGACCACCGCACTTAAAACAAACACCGGATGGTGTCCGACGATCCAATGAGAGTAGAGGCGATACCGTTTGCGCAGGAGCAGAAATGGGATCATATCCCAGTCAGGAAGATGCGTGGATAAAATAGACAGGGCCAAAAAAATGAAATTGAACCGCTGCCCCATGGCCCACGACCAGGCCACGTAATTTAAAAGCCCCAGCGCCATGTCCACGCCAAAAAAAATTCGGATGAGCGTCAGCAGCATGAGTTTATTTCTGTCGATAATAGGTCGCCAAGTGAACACTGGCGAGTCAATGTTCGCTTTTCTTGCGTTTATTGCCTGATCTTTTATAGGTCGTGACGAACTAACGATTTTTCCCTCCTTCGCCTAAATTTGCCCAATGACGAACTGTCCAGAGGTTCGCAGCGACGGAAAAGTAGGACGAGACGCTCCGTGCCCGCCGCTGTTAGAATCATTAGAGTCTGAAGACGTATTAAATGACTAGGTCTAATAGCGTTCATCCAACAGCTTCCCCTTCTCCCGGGGGCTCTAACGAGCAGAGCGAGCGCCTGTTCGTATGTTGTTCTGGAGTAAGGCCGGGATGAGGGCGGGATAAATTTTATTCCATTTATTCTGTCCATTCTGTCTAACTCAAAATTTAAAAACTAATCACTTATAAACTATGACCACCCCCGCTCAAATCGAAGCCAACCGCCGTAACGCTCAACATTCTACCGGCCCGAAAACTCCTGAAGGTAAAGCTGCGTCGAGCCAGAATGCCGTCAAATACGGCATGCTGGCGCGCCAGCTCATTGTTCAGGGGGAATACATCCAGGAATCACCTGAAGAGTTTCAAAGCCTTTGGACCGAACACCACGATCAGTTGGCTCCGGTAGGCCCGCTGGAAGAAATGCTGGTGGACCAAATCGTTGCGCTGAATTGGCGCATGCGCCGCGTCCATGCCGCCGAATCTGGAGCGATCACCCTGCACATGGACACTGGCTGTCGCCATCGTGCCCGGGTGCAAGCCCAAGTTGGCGAAACGGAAGAGTGGCCCCATCTGGATAGTTACATCGAAAAAGATCTCCTCGAATTGCGGGAAAAGATCGAACAGGGCGATGAGTTTACAAAGATGGCTATCGCTAAAATCGCTGATGACACCGATGGCTACTACCCTGCGCTTTTAAGAAAATTGAACGCCCTTCATGCTCACATTTCCCAAAATCTCGGCAATTTAGATCCCGTCACCCTGCATCAAAACAACCGGCAGAAAATTCTCGCCACCCTGGATGAAGAAATTAAAAAGCTTTCCGAACAGCAAATAGCTCGGCGGAAACATGAAGTATATAAAGAGCAGGCGTATCGGAACGCCGATTCCCTCCCTGGCATGGAGGTTGTGCAAAAAATCCTTCGCGTTGAAACTGTCCTTGAACGCCAATTGTTTCGCGCTATCCAACAATTAGAACATCTTCAGACCCGCAGATTAGCCAATAACGCTTCTCCCGTATCCGTTTCACTGGGCCACGCCGCCCCTTAAAAAAGCGGGAATTGCAAAACGAACCCAATTTATTTCGTAAGACATTACCTTTCAGTCACTAACGAATGGAA
>DASXFM010000364.1:0-7925 GCA_036489615.1 Verrucomicrobiia bacterium
GCGGCAAGTGGAAAAAATATCCAGTTTGCCCAATGGGTCGGCCAGGAATCGCTCACAAATTCTGCGAGCGAAGTGGGCGGGAAAATCTTTTGGTCGAGTATGACCGGATCGCCGAACTTTAGGATGCAAAGGCCGAGAAAAAAGCCGAATACCAGCGCGCAGATGTCGGTTGCGGCGATTGTTTTTCCGGACGTCATTGCCGCGAGTTTGTGGCTTTGCGCTTAAAAATGCAATTTCAGCAAACCGACCTCCAGGGCGAGAGCTTCCTGAACGTTGGTGTGGAGCAGGCGTTGGGTTTCTTCGAGCGTTTGCAGATTTTCGAGGGCCTGTCGCGGCGAAAGTTTACCGGCCAGGGCGCCGGTGCCCGCCAATTGCGGGAAGTTCAGCAGATCCTTTCCAGCGGCGAGCGTGGCCAGCCAGACATCGCGCAGCCAGCGCTGGACCAGCAGCAGGAGGTCCGCCCGGCGTCGTCGATATTCAGATTCGACGGCGGCGGCCAGTTCCTCTTCCCATTTTTCGCGCAAATTTTTTTCGACGTCGTCGTACTTTTGAAGAGGCGAACGGGCGCCAAGCAGTTCTTCGGCCTGGGTCCGGATTTCGCCAAGTTTTTGAACCAGCATATCGGCCAAATGATAGCGGCCCAGCAATGTCTTTTGTTCGATCGCGACGGAGCTGAATTTTTCAAGCCACGCTGTTTCAGCGTCGCTCAAATCGCGCCGCGCACCGCCCGCGAAATTCACCCGGAGACAACGTGAGAGGATGGTTTCCAGGATTCGTGACGGTTCGGTCGAGAGCAAAACCAGCACGCTTTTTGCCGGAGGTTCCTCAAGCGTTTTCAGGAACGCATTGGCGGCCTGAACATTCAGCCGGTCGGCCCCGGCCAGGATGGCGACTTTGAACCGGGCTTCTGTGGGCTTGAGGTACATCTCACGCATCAACTCGCGCACCTGGTCAATGGTCATTACTCGCGACCGCGACTCGGGCCGGGCCCAGTGGATGTCTGCATGAACATCATTGTTGATTTTGACGCAGCTGGGACAGATGTCGCAACAATCTACGGCTTCGCCGTCTTGTTTGACGGGATTCTGGCAATTCAGGGTCTTTGCCAAAGTTCGCGCAATCGATTCAAGTTCTTCAAGCTGGTCGCCGGAAAACAAATAGGCGTGGCCCAGCCGGCCGCGCGCGAGCGAGCGTTGCAGGAGCGACACGCCTTGCTGGTTGGAGAACTGATTGAAAGACACGCGACCATTAAAAGGGAAAAAGGAAAAAGGAAAAAGCTTTTTTGACAGGGCCAGGCGCGTGCTGCGGGCAGGGGGGTACAAAGTGCGCTGTCCAGATTCACGGTGGCGGCGCCACTGGCAACTCGCCCGGCAGCGCCTGTATCGAGAGGCGCGATATGAAATTACGAAAGCGGGACTTCTTGAATCGCTTCAGTTTTCTCCTCATCCGGGTTGAATTCCGGAAGGCGAGGCCTGAAAACCTCCGATTTTTCCAGAATCCGTGTCTCGCCGTCGTATTCTTTTTGAACGCCCAGGCTGAGGCATCGAACAGCCCGTAAGAGTGGGTCCATGCCGGACGGTTTAGATAGCAATGTAAACGGCGAATACTCCATGGCCCGCTTCATGATATCTCCTTCGGAAAACGCTGTGTGAACGATCACCGGTAACGATGACCAGTTATCCCGAATTGCCTTGAGTACTTCAACCCCATCCACGTTTGGCATGGACAAATCCATAATGACAATGTCGGGCAATTTGCGGCGCATCTCTTTGATTCCCTCCGCGCCGTCGCAGGCGGTGCGGACATGATATTCCGTTTCCAGCATGACGCTCACGGTTTGAAGGATATGGCGGTCGTCATCGATCAGAAGCACGTCTGCCTGCGCGCGCTTTTGCTCTTTGGGGAGCATGAACGTAAACGCACTGCCCTTGCCCGGTTCGCTGTTGACCCAGATCACACCGCCGTGAAGCCAGACCAATTCGCGGCACAAATATAATCCCAGACCAATGCCATGGCCGCTTGTCGCATCACCGGTTTTGATCTGGTAAAGACGGTCAAAGATGCAGTCTTGTTCGCCCTTGGGTATTCCACGACCCGTATCGTTGACTGAAACCTGCACAAAATCATCGCGGCCGGGCACTTCCTGAATCTTCACCGTCACCTTGCCGTCTGATGGAGTAAATTTAAACGCATTTTCTATGAGGTTGATAATAATCTGGGTAACGCGGTTTTCGTCCGCGGTGATGGAGGGCAAGTCCGTCGCCGATTCCACGGTCAGCTGGACGTTGCTCTCAATGGCTTTGGATTGCATGGTCTTGACGACTCGCCGTGCCAATTCGACGAGGTCCACGGAGGTGAACTCCAATGACAATTTGCCGGTCTCAATGCGCGTGGTATCCAGCAGGTCATTGATGCACACACGCAATTGATTGCAGCTTTCGCGTGCGATTCCCAAATACTCTGCCTGGGTTTTATTCAATGGGCCGGCCAACCCGTCCATGACCAGGGAGACGAATTCGCGGGCCGCCGTCAGCGGTGTCTTAAGCTCATGCGACAGTACGTGATAAAAATTTTGGACCTCCTGGTTTCGGCGAAGCAGGTCTTTGTTCGTCTGTTCCAATTTTAGTTGGACGTCTTTTAGCTTTTGCTCGTCCAGTTTGTTTCGGGTCACATCCACCATGATGCCTTGGATGCGCGTCGACTTGTTTCTCTGTACGTGCGCGTTGACCATATCCCGGAGCCAAACGATTCGTCCGTCCGCCGCGATCATGCGGTATTCAAAATCCGGGTGGTTTTGTTCCGGGGTCAGGTTCCGGCACAAATTGACCGCCATTTCCCGGTCGTCCGCGTGGATATGGTTTTGCCAAAAATCGGGCTCTCGCAGCCACTGTTCGATGGGATAACCCAAAATGCGCTCGGCCTGGCGGCTGACAAAAATAAACTGCAGTGACGGCTGTTCCGCCTGCCACACAATGCCGTCCACTGAATTGACCAGGTCTTCGTGTTCAATCCTGCGGCTGTTGAATTCGGCCAGATCGAGCGCGCGTTTGATGGCCGGAATCAGGCGAGCCGGCCGGTCTTTCAGAATATAATCCACCGCCCCGCCTTTAAGGCCTTCCACCGCCACCTCATCGCTGATCGTCCCGGAGAAAAATAGAAAGGGAATTTCGGGACACGCCTTCCGCGCGATCGTCAGCGCCTGCATCCCTGAAAACCCGGGAATGGAGTAGTCAGAGAGAATCATATCAAAGCTGTCCGAGCCGAGGGCAGTAAGATAGTCCGTCTTGTTGGCGGCGTGAACGAACGTGCAGCTTTGCCATTCTTGCGAAACGCGGTGCCGCAAGAGCTCCGCGGAGCAGCTGTCGTCTTCCAGAATCAGGATTCGTTTGAGTGCGGGCATAGAAAGTGCGTGGGTGAAAATAAGTGTGCCGGGTATTATTGCGCTACGGCGGCGAGCTCGCGTTCGGGCGTCGCTTCCGGTTGTGCATCCACCGTGAAACTTTCCTCCAGAAGCCGGGCTACCATTTCCAGAAGCTCCGCCGGGTCATACGGTTTTTCCAGGAAGCCCTGCGCGCCCAGTTCCTTGGCTTTGTCTGCCAGGCCGGGTTGTTTGCTTGCTGTCAGGAATATCAGTGGCACGGTCGGCATCAGTTGCCTGAGGCGATAGGCCATGGAAAGCCCGCAACCGCCGGGCATCCAAACGTCGGTGATGATCAGGTCCGGCCTTTTAAGCGTCGCCAGGACCAACGCAGTCATTCCGTTGTACGTGGTGACGGTTCCGTATCCTGCCGCGCTTAGCCGCAAAGCAAGAGCCTTTACAATCCTTGGATCGTCGTCCACTACCATGACCGTTTTCGAGTTTTTGTTCATAGTGCCCTTTTCGTTTTTCCTCACTGTTCCGCAGGTTTCTCTCCAAACACCGGCGGAAACAACGCGCACAACATCAACCACTTGCGCTGGGGACGCTATTAGGCAAAACCTGTATTTTGGCATCCGTCAGACACGGCATATTCTTGTACGTAGTCTGACGGATGGTGTCTAGTAGAAGGGACGGGGGTCCGCTGGTCAGGCGGTGATGATTCCTTTTCGAATGGCGAAACGCACCAGGTCGGTTTGCGAGTGTAATTGCAGCTTATGCATGATGTGCGCGCGATGGGTTTCGACCGTGCGTTGGCTGATGAACAAGCGGCCCGCGACGGCTTTTCGGTCATGGCCTTCGGCGGCCAACTGGAGGATTTCGCGCTCGCGAACTGTCAATTTTTCATACGTGTCATCCACTACCGTTCCGTTGCCGCCATTGGACATTGAAGTCAGGATGGCCTCAACTCCCATCGGCGCCAGATGCCGTTTGCCTGCATTCACCTCATAAACGGCTCTTTGAATATCGGCGCCGTTGGAGTTCAAATTGATAAATCCGTGCGCGCCGTGGTGGAAGATGGAGGCCAGGTCCGCGGAATTGACTGAATGCGATGTGACAATGACCTTGGTGTCGGGATACAGTCGCTGAACCTGCCGCAATAATTCCAGACCGCTCAGGCGTGTCAGCCTGAGGTTGGTGATGAGGATCGCCGGCTTGGATTTTTCAACCAAACAAAGCGCCTCCAGGCCATCGCCGGCTTCTCCCACCACTTGGCCCGCTTGACCCGCCTCGACAATGACTTTCAGTCCGGCTCTAACCACCGGAAGCTCGTCTGCAATTACAATTGTCAAACGATTTTACCTATTTTGCGTTTGAATGATCTTCTCCACGATTACACTTAGAGCAGGCTGAATGCCTGTCCACGGTTTGGGCTGCGGTTTATGCCCCAACGCGTGCCTAATAAAGAATACGTAGCTTCGGGGAAATTCTTTCAAAAATCGGCTGGGCATTGCACTGCGGTTAACGTTAACTGCGAGTCTTAAGCCCGAAATCTACCCAAAAACCCTGTTCCGCGATTGAGAACTCAAACTGAAAATTCCTGCAATATTCCCGCTCGGATCCCGTATGAGATTGCGAACGCCGCAATCAGGGCTGCTTAACAATGAAAAAATGCAGGTGCAAAAATACGGGCAGGACGCCACCAGACTACTTGACGAGCGGCATTAATAAGGCAAAATTTAACCAAGGAGCATTATGAAAATACAAAGAGTTGTCATAGTCATCGTTTCGCTATTCACCGCATCTCTCGCCCAGGCCCAATATTATTGGGATGAGCCGGCGGGTGTGGGACCTTATTTTCGGGCGGGTGTGGGACCAACCATTTTCCAGGACAGCGAACTGAAGGGATTCAATATCGGGGCCTCCCCGGGCTTCCCGGCTTTCAATGGTCCAACCGGAAAAGTGAGCTACGACGTCGGCGTGTCCGGTGACGCAGCCTTTGGCTGGGCGTTCAACCGCTACGTAGGCCTGGATTTCGATACCGGCTACACTTGGGGTCGCATGGATAGCGTGCAAAACTACTATGCGAATGGTTCCACCATGGGCAACATTCCGTTCCTGGCGAATTTCACTCTGTCACTGCCGATTCCACACACGAATATCATCCCCTACGTCGGCGGCGGCGCCGGTGGTTCGGATTCGATATTCGACGCGCACAATTTCACCGAGCCTGTTAGCGGCAATTTTGCGGAAGGCAGTGAATCGGACGTGGTATTCGCCTGGCAGGCCTTTGCCGGCGTGCGTTTCATGCTCAATCCAAATATGTCCCTGGGTATTGGCTACAGATACTTCGCGACAGGCAACCCTACGTTCAGTTATCCGCCCGAGCCGAACCTGAACATGGAATTTCAAGGCGTGCATACGCACACCATCATGTTCACGCTGCAGGCGAATTTTTGATTAAACCAATTATTCCAGCGCGTTAAACGCTGGAATGGCGGGTGAACGGTCGAACTCTTGAAACTGGAGCAGATTTGGAGATTAAAAATGCTCCAAACCGGCGACCATTGAAATTAAGAACCTCCGCCGTGAACTGCGTTGGTCGTCTTATTCCAGACATTGGTGGCGCCAACCTTCGCAGCATTCCATGCGTTGGTGGCTCCAATCTTTGTGACCGTCCATGCATTCGTAGCTACGCCCTTCGTATCTTGCCACGCGTCTGATGCGGCTTGCTTCGCATCTTGCGTGGAAGCATTGGTGTCCGCATCTGGATTTGCACTGGTGCTGTTGGATTGACCGCATCCGGCTGTGACCGTCAGCAGAGCTATGGCAGCAAGAACTAATAATCTCCTTTTCATAATTGCTTCTGTAGCTGTTAAAGTGCCATTTTGAAAATCGCCCTCCGAACTTGCGTGCGAAGCTTGTCAATAAAGAGAATTATCTCTTCAGGCTAATAAAACCGGGAATGCCGGATCTTGTACTTCGTGTTGCATTCTGCAACGCAAAGACCTGTGCTCCCGGAACTGTTACGTAGGTAGAATAGCTGCGACCACAGGTTTTAATTTTTAATTTTGCATGGAGTGTTATTGTTTCGATTAGAGATGGACACTGCACAACGATTGCCCGGGTTTGCGATGCAGGGACGGATTGGGATACTTCTGGTAGGAGTGTGCTGGCCATTGAATTGGATGTTGCCAGGCGCCCGCACCGCTTACCTGTTTTTTCCGCTTTGGCTTGGGTATATCCTCGTCGTGGATGCTCTGGTGCATCGGCAAACCGGGTCGTCGCTGTGGACGCGCTCGCGGCGTGGGTTCATGCTGTTATTTGTTTTGTCCGCGCCTGCCTGGTGGCTGTTTGAAATCATCAACAATCGGACGGGCAATTGGGAGTATCTCGGCGCCGGCGGATTTACACCTTTGGAATATAACGCGCTTTCCACGCTTTGCTTTTCCACCGTCATGCCGGCGGTTTTTGAAACGGCTGAATTGGCGCGGACATTTCGGTGGGTAAAATCGCAGCGTCGGTGCGCGCGCGTTCAGGACACTCTGCGGGTGAACGCGCTTCTGTGGCTGATCGGGGCGGCCATGCTGGTTTTGACGCTGTTTTGGCCGCGATTTTTTTACCCGTTCGTATGGATTTCAATCGTCCTCATCCTGGAACCGATCAATCGCTGGCTGCGTCGGCCGCATCTCCTGGAGTGGCTGAAGGAAGGGGACTGGCGGCCGGTGATTTCGCTGGCCCTTGGCGCCTTGATCTGCGGATTTTTTTGGGAAATGTGGAATGAGTGGTCGTGGCCGCAATGGGTATATCACACGCCCGGAGCGAATATTCTGCACGTCTTCAAGATGCCGTTGCCCGGCTACGGCGGCTATATTCCATTTGGGTTGGAGTTGTTTGCGCTAAAAAACTTTCTTTCGCCCGGCCGTCCGGGACTGCAGTTATAAAAATGGGTGAGTGGTCCCTCGAGCCGCTTGAAAGAGACTTGCCCGCACGGCAGAGCGAATCTAAATTGTACTCATGAGCAAAAAGGAAATCCTGGCGGAATTACCCAAGTTGGGTATTGCCGACCGGCGCGAAATCTTTGATTGCATTTGTGAAATGGAAGAGCGCGATCTGCGGGACGGCACGGCAACCCCGGCGGAAAAGACTTTGCTCGATCAGGAGTTGGAAGAGTATCGTCGGAACCCGGATGCCGGTTCAACATGGGATGAGGTTGAAGCGCGAATTCGCAAGTCATCCAAGCCCGTGAATTGGCGAGTTATCGGGTTGAAAGCCAGCGCGTCGTAGTCTTTCGCATTTTGCATGCAGCGAGAACATCGGTTTTGAGGGCTGAAAGCGCGGAAATTTTTCCTTCTTAATTTCTCACCGGTGCCCCCCGCTGCGGGATTCATCGCCGTGATACACGCCATCGCCAGGATAGTAAAAGCCCACGCCGCCGCCCCACCAAAGGGGATTGAAATAACCCCAATACAAATCAGGATAGGCGCTGTAAGGGAAATAATATTCATTTTTGGGCGGGTTCGTCCAAACATGGATTTGTTCGGCATTCAAAACCGGATACAGGTAA
>DASXFM010000435.1:0-16174 GCA_036489615.1 Verrucomicrobiia bacterium
ATGACGTAGAGGAGCATTCCCAGGGCATAGATGTCCGCTTGCGGGGTTCCAGGAGGCTCGTGCGAAGGAGGCATATAGCCGGGCGTTCCGAAAAAGGTATTAATTTTATCGGGAGGGCGGATATCGGTGACCAGGCCAATGTCTGCGAGTTTTGGCCGGCCGCTCACGAAGATAACGTTCGACGGCTTGATGTCGCGGTGGGTCAGACCGTTCGTGTGAAGGAAATTGAGCGCGTCCGTCAGCACGGTGCCAATCCGGACACATTCAGCCAATGGAAGAGGCCCCCCCGCCTGCTTGCGCATAATTTCCAGGTCGCGTGGTTTGTAGGAGGACGGATCGCTTTCCCAGCCCGGTGACTGGGCGTCGCCGAGTTCCATGACATAGTAAAAGTAGCCTTCGTCCTTCATTTTGCTCACCAGATCAATGCGTAATAAGCCCGGATGTTTCTCCGAAACCGGCTTATACTTTTGAAGCCCCCGGAATTCCGACTCATACGGATGACGATTCTCCCCGAATTTAGATTGATAAACGGCCTTGAGGGCCTGCCATTGGCCGATGGCGTTGCGCACGATCCAGACCTTGCCGAACGAGCCCTCTCCGATGGGCGGCTGCAATAGCTCGTAATCCGGGGCATTGGGAAGTTTGTCCTCGGGAAAACTTAGGACGATCGTATTCTTTGGGGTTGCCGGGGATTTTTCCGTGGGCGCAGGATCGACCGCGAGTGGTTTGATGGCTTTAAAAGGAACGAAGATGGCCCAGGCCAATGCACAGGGAATTTGGCCGGCGACGACGGTCAGCCAAGGGAACCAGTAGTTTGTCATCTGGCTTAGCTCCACGCCGACAACGGCGAAGACTGCCGCAATGGCTAACGCCAATCCAATCATTTTTCCCCGGGAAAACAGGGACAAGATGATTCCTGATATGGCTCCTGTCACAATGAGTAACAGTCCTTCCACAGGCCAAGGCGCTCTTCGCAGCCAGTCACCCCTGACTAGATTCAAATACGAAGTCGCCAGGATTTCGACGCCGCCCACGTAATCATGCGGCGACCGTATCAAGGTAAAGGGGGTGCCAAATATGTCATGCTTAGGGTCCGGCTGAACAGCCGTTTCCGGTTTGTTGCCAATGAAGACGACTTTGTCGTGAAAGTATCCGGGATTTTGTTTCAACGCGACGGAATAGCCCAAACCCGGAAGAGCGGCACGAAAATCATAGTAGCGAAGCCATCGCTCTGCCGGGGTTGGGTCCAACGTCGCCCCGGAGAGGGTTGCCGCGACCCACGGTAAGCTGAAATAAGGGCCGGGATTCGGAAACGGCCAGTGGCGGCGTACAATCGAGTCCGCGTCAGGGTCAAGCCAGGCGACGCCCCAATTTGTGTGCGCCGCATCCAAAAGAAAAGTCCATGGCAAAATTGGCCGAGCTGCATCAACATCTTTTTGATCCAGATCATCTTGCTTCCCGGCCAATACCAAACGCGGCAAACGGCGCATCGCCACCGCCAGTTGTTCATCGGATTGAGCATCCTGCGGATCGCGGAAGACGACATCAAAAACAACCAACGGGCAGCCGTCATCGGCCAGTTGGTTCAGAAGCTTAGCGTGCAGTGAATGGTCCCAATGCCTGTCACGCAATTGTCCCAGCTCTGTGTAGGAGTCGTTATCCATCAGAATAACAACCACATTGTTCGTTACCGTCGGAGAGCCGAAGCGAAAGATACAATCATAACTGGCGTTTTCCCATAATTGGCCGACGGGCATTATCCGAAGCGCGAGCCCGCAAACAACGGCGATGGCCGCGCCCATGGCAGGCCGGAAAAACCGATGCTGGCTCAGGGATTTTAGGATCACGAGTTGTTGCGTTCCAATCGGTGCGATGTCCGTATCATAAACCGGCCCTCACGGCAACCATACAGCCCGATAATAAGTCGGAGGCGTATGACTTGCCGGGGGCCAGGGCGCAACCTTGTTGAATCCCTGCCTAAGTGTATTGGTGGAGAGCGTCAGCCACTGGTTATTCACGAGGTTCGTACTGGATTGAATCCGGTAAGTTGTGTTGGTCGTGCCCGTGAGGCCAAAGCCAGTCCCCGGGAGCGCGGACATGACCGGGGGTTCGACCGCGTATGAAATGGCCAGATTCGTCAACCCGCCCATTGGGACCGTCACGGCGCGGCTGACCGGAACATTCCACCCGTTTACAGATTGAAAGGCCAGCGCCACCGGCTGACCGGCTGACACCGGTACCGTAAAATTGGTATTGCTGGAAAAATAAGGCTGGCCGACGATTCCCCATCCACCGCCCGCCGCGACCGCGGCCGGAGGCGTGAGGGTGGCCTGAAGATAGCCGACATTGAATCCGCTCGCCGGTTGCGCGGGAACCAGCGTGATGACCCCGCCCGCCGGATCCAGAATGATGCCGGACTCACTTCCGCAGCCGATCTGAGTAACATTCGTGAGGCCCGGCGGCAAGTTGACACCATCCGAACCGGCCGGCCCCCAGGCGACGGCAGTCCGATTTGCCAGCATCGCCAGGCCAAATTCGGGGGCCAGCGCGACCGAGATAACATTGCTCAAGCCCGGTGGCGGTTCCAGAGACGAGTATGCCAGGGGACCCCAGACCACAACTGTGCCATCGGCCTTAATCGCCGCGTTGCAATAAGTGGAGGAGCCCGAGCCAAGGGCAACGATATTTGTCAGGGTGGACACCGAATTCGTTTGGCCATAATAGTCATCCCCCCACTCCACGACAGTGCCGTCTGAACGCAACACCAGACAATCCAACGCGCTCGCCGCGATAGAGACGACGTTCGTCACACTGGAGGGAATATTTGTCAATTCAGGATAGCCCCAAACTCGAACTACCCCGTTGCTTTGCAACGCCATGCCGTTCAATCCGCCCGCGGCAATGGAGACAACGTTGGACAGGCCTCGAGGCACATCAATCTGGCCGTAGTTATCGACGCCCCAGCCAATCACGGTACCATCGGCCTTCAACGCGAGACTATAGGCAGAACCAGCCGAGACACTTACGACATTTGTCACATTCGGCGGAACCTGTGTCTCGCCGTAGGAATTGTCACCCCAGGCGACCACGCCTCCGTCAGCCAGCACGGCCACATCGTGGCTATTGCCTGCCGCAACCGACAACACATCCGTGAGATTCGAGTAAACGTTTAGTTCACCGTAGTAATTGTCGCCCCAGACTGCGACCGAGGTGATGGAGAACGACAGCCCGGCGTTCGAACTGACCAGCGTCCCGTAAGGATTGCTCACGACTACTCGGTAGTAACCCGCCGCAGGCAGTTGCGCATTGGCAACGGCAAAGGATGGACTATTTGCCCCCGAAATGTTGGTACCATTGAACTGCCATTGATAGCTTATGGGCTGCGAACCAATGGCACTAACGGAAAAGGTAAAATTATTATTCGGCGGCAATTCGAGAGATTGCGGTTGCGCCAGGATGATGGGCGGGGAATTGACTACATTGAGTGGAGCGGCGTTGGTCACACTTCCAAAGGCATTGCTTACGATAACGGTGTAATTCGCCAAAGGCAATGGAGGCAACCCTGGCGCCTGAACATTTGTCAACATGAGCCACGGCTGGTTTGCGCCGGAAATATTCACTCCATTTAATTGCCATTGGTAAGTCAAGGGAAAGCCAGACGCATTCGCCTCCAGAACGGCTGTGGACCCGCTGTAGGCAAACTCGTTGACCAGCGGCAGCGCCCTGGGCGGCTCCTGGCCTTCGAGAACCATTGGGCCCGAGATAGCGACTACATTTGTCAGCCACGGAGGAATCGCCGATTCATAACCGTCAATCCCCCAACCCGACACCGTGCTATTCCGGTTCAAAGTCAATCCGCCATAAGGCTGCAGGAAGACCGCAGCCGCGTTGCTGATTGAGGCGGGAACATTGGTGGCAAGCGGATCCGTCGGGTTCGGATATCCGGCGAGGGCCAGGAATCGTTCGCCCCAGGAAACGACAGCGCCACTGGCCGTTACCGCTGAATAAACATCATAGGGACTATTCGGCCGAGCGGCTATCCCCACGACATTGGTTAACCCGGCCGGCACATTTGTCACACCGCCCCACGCCGTTATTTGTCCATTGGCCGAAAGCGCCAGGCAACCACTCTCCCCTGCGGCGATGGCCACCACGTTTGAGAGATTCGACGGCACGTTCGTCAATCCATAGGAGGTGCTGCCCCAGGCAACTACATTGCCATCGCCCTGCAACGCCAAACAGCAACCGCCCTCAGCAACGGCTATGACATTTGAAAGGCCGGCAGGGACAAAGCCACCACCCCACGGCACGATCGTGCCGCTCGACGTCAGGGCCGCAGGGGCGTTACCGACAAAGAGTCCGATTGCATTGGTCATGTACGGGACGTTGCAATCTCCGGAACTATCATCTCCCCAGGCAATAACTGTGCCGTTTACCAGGGCCAGGCTATAATCGCCGCCGGCCGCGATTTGGCTCGCCGCATTCCCGACGTTCGGAGGGACATTTATTTCGCCCTCAGCATCGTCTCCCCATCCCACGACCGACCCGTTGGCGTTCAGCGCAAGAGCGAAGTTCCCCCGATTGATAATTTCGACAGCATTTGTAAGATTTGAAGGAATATTGGCGACGCCGGTCGAATCCCCGAAGTCCACAACCACCGATGGCGCAAAAGCCACCGCGCCATTTGTGCTTATGACCGATCCGATGGCATTCGTGATCAGCACACGGTATCTCCCCATCGTGGTGACGTCCGGCATCAACAGTAATGCGTTGGTCGCTCCCGGAATGGCACTATGGTCGAGTTGCCACTGATAAGTAAAAGGCGGTGAACCCGACACGGTGACTGAAAACGCTGCCGTGTTCCCCGGAGGAATAGCCACATTAGTCGGTTGAGCATCGATGATCGGGGCTGAATCGACCACCGTTAATTGTCCCGCGACACTGGTTGCGGCGCCCGATGCATTGGTGACCGTTACTGAATAACTTCCTGAATTCGCCGCTTGGGCATTGGTTATGATCAGCCAGCTCCGGTTGGCTCCCGCAATGGGCACTCCATTGCGCTGCCATCGATAAGTCAACGGAAAGGCGCCCACTGCGGATGAGGTCAACAATGCAGACGAGCCGCTATAGACAGATTCGTTTATAATTGGCAAGACCGAGGGTTTGCCCGTTTTAATAAGGGCGATGGCCCAATCGGTCTCCCCATCAACGGCCACGACGTTCGTAAGGCCCACCGGCGGTTGTATCCCGAAGTCAATCGCGTCACCCAAAGGAACGACGACGCCGTTGGATTGAAGGGCCATATCGCCGCAAATAGAGACGACGTTGGAGAGCCCCGACCCCGAGCCTATTTGCCCCTGCCCATAGTAATCAACGCCCCAGCCCACAACCACACCATTCGCCTGAAGAGCAAAGCCGTTATTTTCCTCGGCGGCGATAGCCACGACATTGGTCAGTCCCGCCGGAACATCTGTTCCACCCGACAGGTCGTCGCCCCAGGCAACGACCGTGCCGTCGCTTCGCAAGGCGAGATAAAATCCGGCTCCCGTGGCAATCGCTACAATATTATTGGCTGTTGAAGGAATACTGGGATCGTTAAAAGAATCGCCTGAGATGGACACAGTACCATCGGATTGAAGAGCCGTGCCACCGAAGTTTATGCCGACATGGGTTGAAAACGTTGGAGGAAAGTTCACAGGACCATTTCCCCACTCATGAATCATTCCATTGTTGTCCAATCCCAGGGCGTAATCATCTCCGCCACAGACCGCCACAATATTGTTGGATCCAGCCAGGATGTTTGTCTCCAGGCCGTTTGCGTTCCAGGCGACGACTGTTCCGTTATTATTTAACGCCAGACAAAATCCATCGCCGGCGGCAACCTGCGCGACGTTAGTCAATCCAGCTGGTACGTTGGTCAGGCCATCGTAGTAATATTCCCAAACGACCACGGAGGTGTTTTGACTGGGAGCACCCTCAGAGGAAAACGCCCACAAAAGCAGCATCGCAACCCAAGAGAATGCGGCGAAATTAATGGCTGAAATTGGTTTGTTCATATGAGATTTAATAACCGAGCCATTGGGCCCGATAGTACGTCGCAGGCGGATGAGAGCCCGGGGGCCAGGGCGCAACCTTGTTAAATCCTTGCTTGAGTGTGTTGGTGGAAAGCGTCAACCACTGGCCATTCGCGAGGTTCGTACTGTATTGAATCTTATAAGTTGTGTTCGTCGTGCCGGTGAGGCCGAAACCAGTTCCCGGGAGCACAGACAAGAGTGGCGGTTCAACCGTGTAGGAGATGGCCAGATTCGTCAATCCACCCAACGGGACCGTTACGGCGCGGCTGACCGGAACATTCCAACCACTCGCGGATTGAAAGGCCAGCGCCACCGATTGCCCTGCCGACACCGGCACTGTGAAATTGGTATTGCTGGAAAAATAGGGTTGACCGACGATTCCCCATCCGCCACCAGCGGCAACAACTGCGGACGGCGCGAGTGTCGCCTGGAGATAGCCAACCTGACCAACTCCCCCTTGCGTGGGAACTAAAGTAATCACACCGCCCGCCGGATCCAGGATGATGCCGCCCTCAGATCCACATCCAATCTGGGTCACATTCGTGAGTCCTGGCGGCAGTTCCACTGCCTCAAGACCATAGGGCCCCCAGGCAAAAGCCGTTCGATTGGCCAGCATCGCCAAACAAAAATCAGGGCCCGCTGCGACCGCGACGACATTGCTCAAACCCGGCGGCGGCTCCATGGACGGATACGGCAGATAACCCCAAACTACAACGGTGCCATCGGACTTCACCGCCGTGTTGCAATAAGTAGAGCAGCCCGAACCGAGGGCAACGATGTTCGTCAGGGTGGACGCAAAATTCGTTTGACCAAGCTGGTCGTCGCCCCACTCAACAACCGTGCCGTCTGAACGCAACACCAGGCTATTATCCGCCGTCGCCGCGATGGCCACTACATTCGAGACACTGGGAGGGATGGTGGCTTCTGCGGGATCGCCCCAGGCAGTCACGACACCGCTGCTTTGCAACGCCATGCCCGCCAATCCCCCGGCGGCAATGGCGACAACATTGGACAGACCCGACGGCACATTCGTGTCGCCCTGATTGTCGTCTCCCCAGCCAACGACGGTGCCGTCTGAACGCAACGCGAGGCTAAAACCGATACCGGCCGCGATGGCTGTGACGTTGGTCAGATTTGAAGGAACCGCTATCTCTCCGTAAGTATCGTCGCCCCACGCGACGACGGTTCCTCCGGCCAGCAAAGCCAGGTTGTGGCTGAAGCCTGCTGAGACTGCCAGCACGTCCGTCAAGTTTGAGAAAACGTTTAATTCGCCGTACTGATTGACACCCCAAACTGCAACGGAAGTAATGGAGAAAGACAGGCCGGCGTTTGAACTGGGGAGTGTTCCATAGGAATTGTTCAGAATGACACTATAGTAACCCGCTGCGGGCAGTTGGGCGTTGGTCACGGTAAATGACGGGCCGGTCGCGCCAGGAATGTTGGTCCCGTTGAATTGCCATTGATACGACATGGGCAGGGATCCGACGGCGTTAACGGAAAAGGTAAAATTATTATCCGGCGGCAATTCGAGAGATTGAGGTTGTGCGAGGATAATGGGCGGGGAATTGATCACGTTAAGCGAAGCAGCGTTGGTCGCAGTTCCGGAGGTATTGCTTACGATTACGGTATAATTTGCCAAAGGCAATGGAGGCGCCCCTGGCACCTGGACATTTGTCAACACGAGCCACGGCTGGTTTGCGCCGGGAATGTTGGTTCCATTCAATTGCCATTGGTAATTCACGGGAAATCCGGTTGCGTTGGCTTCCAAAATGGAGGTGTTCCCGCTGTAGGCAAATTCGTTGGCCATCGGCAGTACCTTTGGTGGCACAGCACCTTCAAGAACCATCGGGCCTGAAACGGCGACGACGTTGGTCAGCCACGGAGGAATGGCATTCTCATAGCCGTCATTTCCCCATCCCGATACGGTCCCATCCCGGTTCAAAGTCAATCCACCATGAGGCTGCAGGAAGACCGAGGCGACGTTGGTGATTGAGGCAGGAACGTTGGTGGCAAGCGTTCCCAGGGTATTCCCGCCGATATGGAGGAAATCTTCGCCCCAGGAAACGACAGCGCCATCGGCTGTAACCGCTGCATAATAATCAAATGAGCCATTTGGCTGAGCGGCTATCTCCACAACATTGGTTAACCCGGCGGGTATATTGGTCACACCACCCCACGCCGTTATTTGTCCGTTGGCCGAAAGCGCGAGGCAACTCGTCAGGCCGGCGGCGATGGCCACCACGTTGGAAAGATTCGGCGGCACATTCGTCATCCCATAATTGAGATTGCCCCAGGCCGCGACTTTGCCATCGCTTTGTAATGCCAGTTCACAGCCGCCCTGGGCAATCGCTACGACGTTTGACAGGCCGGAAGGCACGTTCGCGTACTCGCCCCATTCCGCCACCCGGCCATCGGCCCTTAAGGCCATGGGGATTTTGCCGGCGAGAATCTCGATGGCGTTTTTCAGATTGGGAACATCGCACTCTCCAAAGGTATTGTCCCCCCAGGCAAACACGCTGCCATTTTGCAGGGCCAGGGAGTACGGCAAGGAGTTGGGATTGCCGGCGGCGATTTGCGTGGCATTCGAAATACCTGACGAAATGCTGATCTCGCCGCTGCTATCGTCTCCCCACGCGACCACAGATCCATTTGTCGTCAGAGCCAGGGCAAAGGAACCGCCATTGGCTATTTCGACTGCATTGGTCAGATTAGGCGGAATGTTCGTGACCTGCGTGGGCGGACCCCAAACTGCGACAATTGACGGCGCAAACGTCAGCATGGCG
The DNA here is from genome assembly GCA_036489615.1 of Verrucomicrobiia bacterium. Classification (GTDB taxonomy): domain Bacteria; phylum Verrucomicrobiota; class Verrucomicrobiia; order Limisphaerales; family UBA11358; genus UBA11358. The sequence goes on from DASXFM010000435.1 coordinate 8,858, forward strand.
CTTGGGCTGGAAATAGACCCATATGGGTTTGTGACAAGGACACTATACTTGCCCGCACTAGTGGCACCCGGAATCGAAATCGATGCATTCGTCGCTCCCGGAATAGGATTATGATTAAATTGCCATTGGTAAGAGAGCGGTTGTGAGCCCGCCGCAGCAACGGTAAACTCCGCCGTGTTTCCCATGGGCAAAACTAGATTGGCGGGCTTGGCAACAATCATCGGGGCGACATTAACCACCGTCAATTGTCCCGGCAGACTGGTGGCCGCGCCGGACACATTGGTTACAGTTACTGTATAACTTCCTGCGTTCGCCGTCTGGACATTGGTAATGATTAACCAACTCTGATTGGCTCCGGGCAGGGTCATTCCGTTGCACTGCCATTGATAGCTCAACGGCCAGGCACCCACCGCCGATGAGGTCAACAGGACCGACGAGCCGCTATCGGCAGATTCATTTATGGCGGGCATAACCAATGGCTTCCCGGTTTTGAACAAGGCCGCGCCCCATTCAGTGTAGCCATCAACGGCGACAACATTGGTTAGCCCGACCGGCAGTTGCGCGCCTCGATCCAGTGCGTCACCCAGGGGAATGACGGTGCCATTGGATTGAAGCGCCAAGTCACCGGAAATGGAGATGACATTGGAAACGCCCGGAATTGCCCCAGCCTGGCCGTAGTAATCAGCTCCCCAGCCCACCACGTCGCCATTCGCCTGAAGAGCAAAGCCATCATCTTCCTCAGCCGCTACGGCCACAACGTTGGTCAGTCCCGCTGGAATATCCGTTCCGTCGGACAAGTCATCACCCCAGGCAATGACGGTGCCATCGCTTCGCAAGGCGACATCAAAATCGGAACCGGCGGCAATCGCCACGATGTTATTGGCCGCCGGAGGAATATTGGCCTCGTCGAAGGAATCATCGCCTGAGACGGAGACGGTGCCATTGGCTTGAAGGGCCACGCCGTTGTTGTAGCCCGCAGAAATACCGACATAAGGTGAAAGGGTTTGAGGAAGATAGGACTCGCCCAAACTCGGATCGCCCCAACCATGGACGTTTCCACTATTGTCCAGCGCCAGGGCAAAATCACTTCCAGCAAAGATAGCCACAATATTAGTGAGCTCTGCCGGCACATTTGTCTGGCCGAGGTTATCCGCGCCCCAGGCAACGACTGTTCCGTTACCATTGAGCGCCAGACAGAACGCTTGACCGACGGCAATCTGCGCAGCATTTGTCAATCCCAGCGGCACGTTCGTCTCGCCATAGGTGTTATCGCCCCAAACAACGATGGACGTGTTTTGGCTGTGGGCATTTTCAAGGGAAAACACGAACAAAGCCAGCAACAGAATCCGGCAAACCCCGGCGAAATTGATAGCTGGATTTGATTTATCCATACGAGGTTCAGTCACCCGACCAAAGGGCGCGGTAATAGGTCACGGACGGGCTGGTGTCCGGCCACGGTGAAATCTGTTCAATCTCTTTAGGGCTGGTCGTGAGTTTAAAACTGCTGACCAACGTACTCCACGGACCGAACAGACTGGTGCTGGATTGAATCGTATAGGTTGTGCCCAATGTTCCGGTGAGCGTCAGTTCGCCCGTGTGGGTTATACTCAGCACCGGCGCCACGGTGGTGTAATACAGATTCGTTACCACCGAAAATGAATTGGGCGGCAGGCTAATGTTCTGGTTGGTTGGGACATTCCATCCGCTGATGGTGACAAACTCCATCGTCATGTTCGGCCCGGAAAAGTCCTCAGTGGAGTCCGGCGCGGACTCTCGAAATCCGGGATGGCATGACAAGGTCCAGGCGCCGCCCTGACTCGTGGCCGCCGCAGGTCCCAGATTCACGATAATATAATAGGTATTCAAGTCGTTGGGTCCGTACAATTCACCGAGCAAATCAACACCACCGGCAAGGCTTCCAATATTCTCGGTATTTTCATCCACATAGATATCTCCGATAGGGTCGACCGCAATGCCTTTCGGGGAGGTAAATAGCGCGTTGGTTCCCGTGCCGCTGGCATATCCGGCAACCCCAGTCAAACCGCCGATCGTACTCACGATCCAGTTGGTACCGACAGGTACGATTTTCCGAACGGTATCGTTTCCGCTGTCCGTCACATAGAGATTATCGGAGGCGTCCACGGCAATGCCTCCGGGAGAATAAAATCGGGCGTTTTTGTTCGATGCATCCGTGCTTCCCTCAGAGCGCGCCAGGCCGGCAATCGTACTCACGACCCAATTGGTTCCCACCGGGCTGAGTACGCGAATCGTGTCGTTCGAAGTATCAGCGACAAAAACGTTGCTGAAGTTATCCACAGCAATTCCTTCCGGAGAAGTGAATTGCGCCAGACTGTTCGTGCCATCATTGGTGCCGGGCATTCCGGCGGTACCTGCGATAGTTGTGACCACCCAGTTCGTTCCCAGGGGCACAATCTTCCGAATCGTATCGTTATAAGTGTCCGCCACGTAGAGGTTGCCTCTGGTGTCAACGGCAATGCCTTCGGGATTGTCAAATCGTGCCACGCGGTTGGTCCCGTTAGCGGAGCCGGAGCTGTTGGTTCCGGCAATGGTGATGGTATTCCAATAGGTACCGTTGAAAGAAATCTTCCGAATCTCGTTGTTGAGCGTGTCGGCCACGTAAACGTTATCAGCCAAATCGACCGTTATGCCCTGGGGACCATTGAACAGGGCGTACCCGCCGTCGAGGGAACCGGAATAATTCGTACCAGCGAGGCCGGAGATTACCCAGTTGGTGGGAGTGTCCACAATTCTACGAATTTCGTTATTACCGGTGTCGGCGACAAAAACGACGTAATTCGTATCCACGGCGGTGCCTTCTGCTCCGTTGAATAACGCGCCGCTGCCGGCCCCGTTGGCGGTACCGCTGTTTGTCGGATTGCCCGCGATGAGGTCGAACGTGTAGGCATTGGTCTGCGCGAAAGACGGGAGAGCGAAAGAGACCAGGATGCCAAGAATAAGGGCGATTCGGGACAGAATATCGCGCCGCCCATTGAATTTTGAATATGTCCCCCCCGATTTCCCGTTCAATAATGGCTCGCGCTCAGCCGGGATTGCGTTTAGTGGCTGCATTAAAAACGCCACATGGCGCAGATTTGCTGTCAAACCGCCGCGGCGATACACCTGAATAATGATATTTATAAGGTAAATTACGGCCCAAAAGCAACCAAATTCAGCAGATAAATGGAGACGCGACGCTGTCGTCCCCTCACGTCTCGCAACCGCCGCTGCTATGATTCGCGCCAAAGCCATAAGGAAAATACGGCGGGCGGGATGATTTCTGACAAACTTTTTTCAGGAGGCGCTGCGCTGTCGGAGGGGAACTTGCCGCGTCTGGCTCAGAACTCGAAAGTGAATTGCCCGTAGAATACCCGCGTGCGCGGCAATTCCGGATACTCGGTAAGCGGGTTGAGGCTATAGTTGCTCCTGGTCAGGTTGAGAACGCCGATGAGCACCTCTCCCCGCCGCTGCCAAAACCGCCATCCGCCGAGCAAATTCAACTGAACAAAATTGTCACCTGGTTCGGCGCCGCCGTAGCCGATGTTTTCCTGCAAATAGCCGTGCGCTTCAAATCGGGCAAACAGGCCGGAGGGATGGTTGAAAAGCAAATACGAACCAATCTGGTGCAGGTAGGCGGATTGGTTCTGCGCGGGGAGCACGTCGCTGGGAACATCCGGATAAGCAGTTTTTAGTTGAGAATGAGTAAGGACATAGTTCACACCGGCTACGAAACCATCCGGCAACAGTTGGTTGATTTCCGCCGTAAAGGACTGTTCATAATAATCCAGATTTTGAGTCGTAGAAGACGGCACATACGGCGCAACACTGTCCGCGAGCAGGAAATCTCCCACTGTCTGGTGGACGTGTGTTCCAATATTTTCCGCCTGCAGTCCGGCGTAAGTCCCGTGGTTGAATTTGAGATCCAGGGCCAGTCCCTCCAATTGGACGTCTTCGGCGGAAACGCTGCCGACAACGGATTCGGAAATGACGGAGCGATACGTCTGAACGAATCCCGCCAATTCGGTGGGTTCGAGTCGATAGCTCTCATCCAGGCTCACCCCACCCAGCGAACGTGAGTAGATCCCGCGCACGGTGACTTCTTTTGATGGACTCCAGACGAGGGCAGCCTTGGGTTCGGGCTCCTGGCGCCATTCCGTCCCGGCGCTCACCGGCAAACTGCGAAAATTAGACGGATACTGCATGTCATCGTAAGCCAATCCAGCCGTCAGCCAGAGATTGTTTACCGGCTCAACCGTCAGATAACCGTAACCGCCGAATCTTTGGAAGGGCTCGGAAAAGGATTGGCTGACTGGCGGGTAAAGGATAGGCGGCAGTGGCGGATCAGTTAAGCTGTCCGAATATTCGAATTGGCCGCCTTGCCAGCGCCCGCCCGCAATCAGCGTGAATCTTTCCTTCTGCACAATCTGGCACAATTCCGCGGTGTAAATATGGAATCGGTCCTGGAGATCCTGGTCAAACGGAGTGAACGCAGGAGGCGGATAAATCGTCTGGGGCGCCGGAGGGGGAGTTTGCGCCAAATCGAGGGTGGGCGCCTGGACATCCGAGAAGCGTTGTGAATCCTCCAACCGCCCGCCGAGTGCCAGCGTGCGGATGCCCGGCGCCCATTCGTGCTGGAATCCACCAACAATGGTCGGATCCTGATGTTCGGCGAACTCATAGAATGGCCGGTAGCCCGAATAATTATTGGCCGGGCCGGCGGCCGTGTAGAAATTGTAATACTGGAAATTGTCGCCGGAGTGGTAATTTTGAAATTGCGCAGTCACCAGAACCGTATCCGATGGCGTGAGTTGTTGCTTCGCGGTCACGTCGCCCGCGAGACTGTCGAGTTGGTTGTTCGCACGCACGCCGTTGAAGTGGTAATAGTCCACGTCACCCGCCCAGGACGTGTCTTTGTACGTGCCATAGACGCCGCCTATCTGGGTAAGCTGGCCATCGCTGCGCCAGGCAGTTTGGTCCGCAAACCCGGGGCCGTCCGACTGAAACAATTTGGAATATTCCTGGGATGAAAGAGTTTGCGACAAACGATCGGCGCCGACGGGAGCCAGGAGGTTGGCCAGGAGCAATTCGTTGAACCAGGCGGTCTCATAACGCAGGTCAAAACCCGTGGGATCGCGCAAAGCATTATAGCTATCTGAAAGGAACAAGTGGGCGGAGGCATCGTCGTAATCAAAGGTCACAGCCTTGGCGGCTTCTCGAACTCCAACGTCGTCCATGCCGGCATCATCGTACATAGTCGCGAGGTTGACGCTGCGCACGGCGTTGTCCTGGTCCAGCAGCATCTTCGAGCGGAATAATTGCCGGTTGTCGTTTAATGACTGCGACTTTTCCATGTCGCCGATGGCGCCATTAATCTGGTTTTGTTGTTGTTTGATCAAGGCGGCATAAAGCCAAGCGGTCGGGTCAGCGGGATCAAGGCGCAAGGCAATGGTGATCTCCCGGGATGCCAGCACATCGTCGCCGCCATTTGAAAAACCTTTGGCAAGGTAACTGCGAAGCAAAGATCGTTGCGGTTCGGTTCCCGCCGCGACCAACAAATCGTGCAGCCCTTCGGAGAAATCATCGCGACGGATGCGGCACAAACCGCGTCCCAGCCACGCATTCCCCAACGCTCCGTCAGTTGCGATGGCGCGATCAAACCATGCGGTCGCGTCCGTAATTCTATTCTGCGATGCCAGGAGAAAACCTTTGAGCGCCAGTGCCTGCGCGTTCTGTGGCGACAACACCAGGCTTTTGTCCAGCGCCGCTTCCGATTCGTGCGTGCGGCCAAAACTAAATTCCAATTCCGCCACCCGCTCCCAGGCAAAACTGAATTGTGGCGAAAGAGCGGCTGCCTGTTGCGCCATACTCAATGCGGCGTTTAAGGATTCATTTCCTTTAGCCCGCGACTGCTCGTAGTACGAATCCGCCAACAACTCGGTAGGCAGCGTGGGTTCCAACGAAGATGGCTTCGGCTGGCGCTTGACCGTGGCGATAAGAGTGCGCAACGCATCCGCGAGCCGGGCAATATGACTCGCCTGGCCTGAAATCGACAGCCCGTTCAATTCAGATTCTGTTTGTTCCACCTGCCCTACAGAAAGCAACAATGCGGCGTGATAAATCCGCTCGAAATCAGATTCCGATTGTGGCAATTCAGGATATTTCGCGAGCGCAACCGTCAAATTTCCCGCCCGATATGCGTCGAGCGAGGATCCCAATAACTCTTGTTCACCACGTGTCAGAGACAAATCGGCCGGGTCCAAAACGGCCGGATAGTAAAAACACCATTGCAGGAGATTATTGGCGATAAATCCGGGAGTGCGGATGGGCACCTTGCCCTGCTCCGCGACGGCTTGCTGGTCGTTCGTCAGCAAAACCGAGCCCTGCAAATTACTAAACAGTACTCTTCCATCAATCACCGATAGTGTGTCCTGTTCCGAACCATTCACCCCGGATGCGCACAGGACAAATTCCGTTCCTTCGATGCTGGCATTCGCTCCGTGCGTGAGAACGCGAATGGTTCCGGGCTTGTCACGATGGAAGAACGAGAGAATGCCTTTGACGAAATTCAAGCCAGGCAATGAACCGGATTTGTCAGGTTCCAGGATTTCGATTTGCGTCAACGGTCCCAGGGGCACAACGCTTTTATCGCTCCACAGAACGGTCACGCGGCTGTTGTCCGCGGTCCGCAGTCTGTCTCCCGGATACAGGACCTGGTTGGTCTGCGTCAGCACCCATGTTTTCGCCCCTGCCGGCATCAGCTCGACAGAGCCTTGAATGGCGACAATTCGGATTTCCCCTGATTCGACGTTAGCAGACGAATCCTGCGCGTTCGCGAGAAAGCCGCACGCGGCAAGTCCGACGACAGCCAGACAGGTCAGGACACGACAATAATTTGCCGGGAAGTTCACGGGATTCAGGGTTGCCGAATCGAATTTCATGTCTTGTATTTGTTTGCCACTGGTCAGGCAAGGGAATAATCGCCATTGACTGCGCTTATTTTTCTCGCCACGAGGGATACGCAGGTTTCGCTCATTTCTTGCAAGCAAAACGAAAAAATTCTGTCAGATTTTCTATTTTAGCGCGTATTACCCGAAGACCTGATGCCCAGGGCCAGGCGCATTAGTGGCTAGGAAAAGACCCGGTCAGGAGGCAACGGAGAAGAACTGAATTTATATTGTGGATTTATCAGCTTGACAATGCCATGAGCAATGATCATGCTGATTAACAGTCAGAGTTAACCGTCACCCTATTTAACGTCAGAGCAAGAATTCCTGTGAATCCAAGGCAATATGCATTTGG
>DASXFM010000436.1:0-5632 GCA_036489615.1 Verrucomicrobiia bacterium
ACCCCGGAGCGGCCCGCTCCATGTTTCGCGAAAGCAAAACGGGTTTCGGGTATCGGCTGCGCAGACAAATGATTCTCACCGTTCAAAAAGCGGGACAAAATTCGGCTTATACCCCTTCCAAAACCGTCTTTCCTTCTGTCCTCAAGAGAGGTGGAATTGTCGTCCGACGCTTTGAAACAACAGCGATGGAATCGGCCGAACGGTCAACCGCAACGCGCCAATCTGCCGATGGTCAAATCCTCTCCTGGGGGAGAGGATACAGGTGAGGGCGGGTGTTCCACTGACTCAAATGATTGCCCTAATTAAAAATTCTTGAACGTCTCAATGTAATATCCGCGTTTCAACGTTTCAACGTTTCAACTTTTTAACGCTTCAAAGTCAATTCCTCGGAAACGAACCCCAAAAACTCCTCGCCGGTCTAATCGGCGCCGGCGTCGGCGGTGACGGGTTGGATGCGGGCGGCCCGTTTTTCCTGCCAAAGACAGTCGCGGGCCCCAAATTATCCGCTTTGTCCATCGCCCGCACGGAGATGAATCGCGGCGCAAACGAGAATGTTTGCGTCGTTTGATACCCTGGCAAAAGAACCATTTTCCAGGTGGAATCAGGTCCGCAAAATTGTACAAGCCATTTGGCCGGTGGCTGCCCGCCCGGCAACGCCCATTGAACCGTTAACTTATCCCGCCCCTCTTTCACGGCCAGTTCCGGCCGGCTCGGCAACGCCGTTTCCAGCCAGGGCGACGCCGGCACGAGCGCCGGCTCGCCATATTCGCCCGTGACGACGCTAACCAGCGCCGAATTCACCTGGAAACTTCGCATGTCGAAGAATATCTCGCCGCTTGCGCCGCGTTGCGCGCGCGTGGCCTGGATCTGCCGCCCGATTTCCGCAACCGGAAACTTCGTGCCCGCCACGTAAGCAGCCAGCCCGGGCCAAAGGCTGCGGCCCTTCAGGTTCTGCGCTTCCCACCAGCCCAGCAACGTCTGAAATCCCTGCGCCGGCGCATTAATGGGCCAATATAGCTGCGGCGATAAGTAATCCACCCATCCGTTCGCCAGCCACAGCCGCGAATCGGCATACAACTCGGCGTACGCGTTGAAGCCGCGAACCGGCGGCGGATAGCCGGGCTGCCAAATGCCGAACGGACTGACGCCAAATTTGACCCACGGCTTGGCCGACTTGATATTTCGATAGATAGTTTCGATGAATTCATCGATGTTTTGCCGCCGCCAATTCTCGCGGCTTAGGCCGCTTCGCTCGCCAAAACTTCTCCAGCTTGCGTCGTCAGGAAAGGGAATCTGTGTTCCCTGCGCGGAATCGACCGGATAAGGATAAAAATAATCATCAAATTGCACGCCATCCACGTCGTAGCGCCGGACCACGTCCATAATCACACGAACCACATAATCGCGAACGGCCGGGTCGCCGGGATCGAGCCATAATTGGTCGCCATATTTTCGTACCCATCCCGGATGTGCGCGCGCTACGAAGTTCGGCGCCGGCGGCGATAATGGCGAAATCCTGGCTCGAAACGGATTGAACCACGCGTGCAATTCCAATCCGCGCCGATGCGCCTCTTCCACCGCAAATGCGAGCGGATCATAGTACGGCTGCGGCGCTCGTCCCTGGACACCGGTCAAATATTCCGACCATGGCTCAATCGAGGAGGCATACAGGGCGTCAGACGCAGGACGCACCTGGAAGACGATGGAATTGAGCTTCAATCGAGCCGCTGTATCAAATAGGGAGATCAACTCGGCCTTTTGTTGCGCCACGCTCAGGCCCGGCGCGGACGGCCAGTCCTTGTTCCCTACCGTGGCAATCCAGACCCCGCGAAACTCTCGTAATGGCGCAGGCGGAACTCCCGCAACGGGCTCATACATCTCGCCGGTCGCCAGGAAGACGGACACGAGCAAGAATAAAAGAGAGGCGGTTGCTTTCACCGAATCAAAAGTTAAAAATTAAAAATCAAAAATGGAACCAAATTCACCACACAGAAGGCCTGGATTTCCTGAATTAAACTGAAAGACTGGATTCAGAACATTGCTTCCCAAAACATTTTCTCCAAACATGCCAACCCCGGCGGCATTGCGGCGACCACAAATTTGCGTCAATCGCCTTCTACCGCGCAAATCGCAAATCGCAAATTCCTAAGGCTGTTTCAGGATGAAGAACTGCGACGTATTCGTCGAAACCGGATTGGTAAAGATAAACTGTCCCAGACTATTGAACTGGTTGGTCGCAACGGGCATCCATTGGCCCACGGGCGTCACCAGATTCGACGAGGTCAGGACGTAATAGGCGCCGTTCGTGGTTCCGCCAGCGCCACTTAGGACCGTGCCGTTGCCGATACCCCCCGCGGCAGGCGCGAAGCTCGTGAAAATTGGGTCAGTCAAAACGGTCAGCGTCGCGCTAAAATTGGTCGTGAGGATAAGATCCGAGGGCGGGAAGCTGTTATTGATGAATACGGTATACGTTCCGGCAATGGTTGTTTGCACATTGGTGATGGTCAATGTGCTGCTGTTGGCGCCCCCGATATTGTCGCCGTTCGTGAGGAAGGTTGCGGTCACGCTGTTTGACCATTGATAAGCCAATGGAAAACCGGTGCCGACGACGCTAAAGCTCACTGTGGAACCCGCGCTGACCGTTTGGTTGGTTGGCGCGACCAGGATGGACTGGGGCTCGGCGACCGTAAGAAAGAAATTAAAGTTGGTGAATGCGCCCGTGGATTGAATAATGGGGGCAGCCGTATAGACTCCTGAATCGTTGGTTTGCACATCATTGATGGTCAATACATTGTTGGTCACGTCGCTAATTTGACTGTTCGTCGTCAATTCGGTCCCTTGAAAGCCCCATTCATAAACCAGCGGCGAACCGCTGACCGTAACGGAAAAGCTCACGTTTGTCCCTTCCTCGACAATCACATTTGTCGGCGTCGACCAGGCCGAGACATACGGAATATCCAGCACCATTAATGTGTTGGATTCGACATAGGGACTCCCAGGGCCAGGATACGAGACGGTCAACATATAATTAGTGGCACTGTCACTGGGTTGGGCATTGGTAATGGTCAAGATGGGAGAATTTGCGCCACTGAAACGGCCACCATTCACAAGGTTTGTATTATTTTTCTGCCATTGATAAAATATTTGCCCGCTTGGCCCGGTCACAGTCACAGAAACACCAAAGAGCACAGTCGCTCCAAATCCTACAATTTGATTGGTGGGCTCAAGGTTCGTAATGACCGTCGAGGGCGGCGCAAAAGTGATTTCCGTCAAAAAGGCGTCATTAGTTCCGGTAAAACGTGTTCCATTTATAGAATTGGTTCCATTGATGAAGTTGGTTCCGTTAAACCAAAACTGCGAAGCGTACTGCGCCGGAAAATTGGTGGAATCAGTCCTTCCGGTGATATACACATTGGTCGAAGAATCCAGAACAATGCCGTATCCAAATGTGTCCTGATTTCCGCCGATGCAAACGGAATACAACGCATTGGACCAATTCGCGCTGATACCGGTCACAAAGACATCATAGCTGCTGGTTATAGTCGAGTTCGTCGCCAAAAGAGCGCCGAAAGAATTAGTCGTCGGAAAATTGGTTGAGCTTTCCCAACCAACAACAAATGCATCACCAGCCGTATCTACGGCGACTTTATAGCCGATGTCTGTGGAGCGTCCTCCGAAAATGGTGGACCCGAGGATCGCCGAACCGTCAGGAGCAATTTTTGTTAAAAAGACATTGGTTGCCACAGGGCCCGAGTTCCCGTTTGTGGCCAGAAATGAAGACAGGCCGGGGGACGGACCGATAATCGGAAAATTTGTTGAAGCCGTCCAACCCGTCACATACACGTTATTGGACGCATCCGCAGCAACACCGTAAGCAACGTCGTTATTCGTCCCACCCAAAAATATTGAAAAAATCAGATTTGTGGGCTTGGTCGATAACGGTGAAAATTTTGTAACGAATCCGTCGTACGTATAATTTCCAGGGATATGGCTGTTAATTCCGCTCAGATATTGGGCGTTTGGACAATTTGCCGGGGTATTTGTCGTAGGGAAATTGAACGAGCCAGTGAGACCGACAACAAGGACGTCATTGCTGGAATCCAAAGCCAAGTCCTCCGCCGCGTCGTAATTCGTCCCGCCAAGGAAGGTTGAATAAAGCAGAGTTGTGTCATTGGAGGCGATTTCGGTCACAAATGCGTTGGCGTTCAAATAAATATTATTGCTGCAGGCCAAGTGTGATTGGAACGCATTCGTAATCGGGAAATTGCCTGAGTAGGTATAACCAGCTAAATAGGCGTTGTCAGACGAGTCCACGGCGATACTTGTCGCCACGTTTTCGTTGGACCCGCCGAGATACGTCGAATAGAGCAAATTTGTTCCATTCGCATTTAGCTCCGTCACAAAGGCTGTGGGAAGATACATGCCGCTAAAGTAGGCGCTTCGAATGGTGGTGATCTTGGAATAAAGCGCGTTATTTGTGGGGAAGTTTGACGAATCAGTAAAACCGGTCACAAACGCATTTCCGGCAGAATCGGCAGCGACTCCATAGGCGGCTTCATCGTCATTACCACCCAGATACGTGAGGTAAACTAAATTTGTTGGCGGGCTGCCGGCAAACTTCGCCACAAAAGCGTCACCAGTATATATGCCACCTCCAAAATTAGTTTGGGCAGCCCCCACTGTGGAAAATTTCGTTGAAAAAGTTTGCCCGGCAATATAGATGCAATTGTTCGTGTCGATGGCCATAGCATAGCCGGCATCGGCAAGGTTGCCGCCAAAGAACGTCGAATAACCCAAAACCGGATCAATAACGAGAGGGCGCGAATGATCGAATTCAGCGGTTTCAAAGCCAACGGTCCGAGAGCCCATCATTTTATAGCCGCCAGCAATCATTTTGCGCGCACCAGAAATCGTTTGATAGATTTCCGGCATGGGCTGACGGATTTCGCCTGTCCCAATCTTTAAAACCAGATCGCCGTTGGGCGTGATGGATATTTTGTCCACGCCCTGAAATTGCATTTTGATGGCGTTCGGGTTGGCGCCCGGAGCAATCGCGAAATCATATTCGAGTTGCCGCTGGTTGCCATGGAAAACCAGGTCGATTCCAGGATAAACTTCCGTGACCTGGACTTTGCCAAAAGTCGACAAGCCGGTTTGCCATTTGGACGAGTCATTGCCGACGAAGTAATTGACCTTGCCAGGCATTTCTCCGCCGCCACGGATTTGCGCCCCGTCGTTGGCCCCGGCAAACCACATCTGCGCCGCCGCCACACGCGCGCCGGTTTCGCGCAACGACATTTGAACCCCCGAGGAGGAGATCGCAAACTGATAACCATTGCCGCTGGCAAGGAACTCGGTCTGATCGTTGTTGGCTTCAAAATATAACGGCAGGTTGGCGGGCGAGATGGATTGGGCCGTCGCGATAAACGGAAACCACACCAGTGCCAATGCCGCGACGAAAAAGAGCAAGTTGAATCGGTTTATGATTCCAGAAAACCCGACACGCTGAACGGCGAGAGTGGCCGGGAGTTCCAGCCGCGAATTAGTTAGAGCCTTCTTACGGCGGCTGCGCAAAAAACAAACTGACGCGGCGGTTTTCATACTAAAATTGACGTTGGTATCCGGCGCTAAA
>DASXFM010000453.1:0-7190 GCA_036489615.1 Verrucomicrobiia bacterium
TTCGCATCGGATACCTCCACCGCTGACTGAAGTGGACGACACCAGGGAATTCAAAGGTTTACCGACGCAGGCTTCTTCAGGGTCAAACAGTTCGAAGGAAAAGGTCATAAACGAGGCTGTAAGAGAATATCAAATGATGGGGCGGCCTAAAGCCCTCGCGTTAAAAACGGGAATCTGGTTTCGGATCAAAAGAAGATTTTTCATTGGTGCGGCCGTAGGCTTTTTAATAACGGGCCTTGTTTATGTTTTTCTTCGTCCATATTCATACCAACTTCCGCAGGACAGCCTTCTTTCGTTCCTCGACTTTTTCTGTTTCTTTCCGGGGTGGATGTTTCGTGACGTAGTTGCAGATGGAGGTTTGGGCGACGGACCGATCGAAAAGGCGGCAGAAATTGTTTTCGTGGCTTTATTGTATGGTGCGGTCATTGGTTGCGTGCATGCCGTTTGGCCCGGCAGAAAATGCAGTCCGGCGTTGCCTGGCTGCACCCTTGAAGAGGAACTGAGCAAATCACCCGTTGAAACAAATCAGAATCCGCCTCCGCTAACGGAAGTTGACGAGTTCGGCGGAGGATCCCGGAAGAGTAGCAGCGTTGCGCGGCCCGACCTGCCTTTTGGACCAGGGGACACCGAATCAGAGGAGGGCGCGAATCCAGACCGGGATTTTAACGATCAAAATATACGTCGTTTGCAAGTCGGGACTGTAATTGGCATTGCGGTCTTTCTTGGTATAGGCCTTATGTTTCTGTCTGCACGGAAGCTTACTCGCAGGACGGCCCAAGGCCAAGCAGAAGGATTAGAGAACGCTTTGTCACAATTGAATTCTCTGGTTCCCCTTGCAAAGCCAATACCCCAGGCTGAGGGATTAACAAGTTCGCCGCCGGATACATCTCCGAGCAATTACTCCGTTGGCTTCCAGGCTAAGCCACAGCCGACTGCAACCGAACCTGCTCCTACAGTCAACACATCGCCCGAAAACGATGTGTCCGATCAAAGCTTTCGTGACGCCATCCGCGCAGATGACGTTATGAAGGTTCAATCAATGCTAAAGCGGAACCCTGACTTGGTTTTCAGCAAAAATACGGGCGGCTTTACCCCATTGCACATAGCGGCAGCTTACAACTACAAAGACATGGTGGAATTGCTGCTGGCCAACCATGCCGATGTAAGCGCCAAGGATAACTTCGGCAACACACCTTCGCGCTACGCGGAGGATGATAGCCACAAGGATGTTGCGGCTTTGTTACAGCAACACGAAAGCGAGGACACAAACATCAATCAAACAGCCTCGGGCCAGATTTCAAACCCTCTCTCTGCCGCACCGTCGCAGCAGCAATCCGTTCTACAGCCACAATTGCAAGAGGTCGTAAAATTAGCGCAGGCGAAAATAAGTGATGACGTTATTTTGGCTTATATCAAAGCCTCGGGCATATCCGTAAGCCTGACCTCGGATGAAATTCTCAGCCTCACTGGCCAAGGCGTCTCGCAATCCGTTATTGACGCGTTGGCCCACGCCAACTCTGCCCCACCGAACCAAAGTCCCGCCTCCGAACGTTCTTCCAGCCTGCCGCCACCAATTGCCCCGGGAAGCGTCGAAGCATTGGTAAACAATGGAAACGCGTCCTATAATTCGGGTCAGTATGATGCAGCCGCCCGCTGGTTCGACCAAGCCCTTGCCATCAATCCTCAGTTTGCTCATGCATTGTATGGGAAAGCTGTGGCAGAGGACGCACTAAGGCATCCGACTCGGGCGATTCAAAATTACCGCAAGTTCATCAAGTTGGCCGGGCCAGAGGACAGCGGTTTGGTTGCAATTGCCCGAGAGCGATTATCGAAACTGGGCTGGCGGGCCGAATATTGACCAAGGAGCAATTGGTCCGGATGTCAAAGGCCATTTTTGCCACCTGCCAGATTTTTGGTCCTGATCATGGCCTGCTCAGTTTCTTTGACTCGCTGACCAATACGTTCCATAACGATCTGGGGCAAACCTTGTCGAGTTTCGATCCATTGACCAATACTTTCCACGACGCAAGCGGATCGCCAATTCTCTCTATCGAAAATATTTGACTGAATGCGGTTGGGAGGCTGCGTTCGATGGTCCCGCATTTGACTCCTTTTAGGGTAAAAAAACAATCCGCGACGGTACTGGCCAAAGGCCGAACGGCTACCGATTAGATCAAGCACTGATTGCCCTGCGCGTCTCGTTCGAGCGGCCGCAAATCTTTCAAACTATTTTTTGAATTCCTAATACTTAGCCAGATGGCGACAACTAAAAGTTCGGTAGTGCAAGTCTTTGGCCTGAAAGTTGTCACGTAAAAGTAACAAAATAAAATTGATAATAATTTTATTGACTTGAGTAGAGCAATTTACTACAAAGGTCTCGCAAAAAATAACGCAACCCACGGATGGACTTTGCCGCTATTGTGCCTCTTTGGGTTTCAACTGTCAAACGTATGAAAACTCGATTGATTACTGTGTCGCGGTTGCTTTTGTTCTCCTCGGTATTTTTGTTCGTTGTAGAAGCCAGCCATTCAGCAGTTCCTAGTCAGGCCAGCACATTGCCAGTTTCAACTGACTACGTTTGCGTTCAGCGCGGACCGCATTCAAAGATATGGCGACGAGCTGTCATTGAAACCAACCAATCCGGGATCGTCAGAACCAATCTCCACAGTTACACCGAGCTTGCTACGGGTCTTTGTTATTTGGAGAACGGGCAATACGTGGATTCGGTTGAACAGATTGATCCAGTGGCCGATGGCGCCCAAGCAATTCATGGCCGTCATCAAGTTCATTGGGCTGCGAATGCAAATACACCTGATGGAGCGGTCACTCTAACTACCCCGGACGGAAAAACCTTGCGTTCGACCGTTTTCGGACTGGCCTATTATGACACGGCTTCGGGTTCGAACGTGATGATCACTCAATTGCAGGACAGCACCGCCACCATCACCAGCCCGAACACCCTTGTTTACATGAATGCTTTCAGCAATTTGGCGGCGGACATTCGATATATTTACAAGAAGTCTGGCATGAGCCAGGACATTATCTTGCGACAAAACCCGCCGTCTCCCGCTGAATATGGCTTGAATCCTGCCACCACTCGGTTGGAGGTGGTGACAGAGTTTTTTGATCCGCCACCGCCAACGAAGCTCACGGTGACGAACAACCATTTGACCAATGACTGCCGGTTGGGTTTTGGCGACATGAGCATGAGCGTCGGACACGCTTTTATGTTCGAAGGGGATGGGACAATGAAGGGAGGAGGTTCGGTAATCAAGGAATGGACCCACTTTGAGAATCAAACATTTCTGATTGAGGAAGTTCCTTTTACGTCCGTTTCCAACCTGCTTTCCTCTCTTCATTCCTCCTTGATCAAGCCGGACAAGTCTCGTGTTCGCCGGACGGTGCAACTGGAAAACCCAAAGCCGCGCAAGATTTCAGCGGTCCCCATGCCGCAGCCGGCCAGGAAGGTCAAAGAATTACCCAGGGAAAAAGCCCTGGTGGTGGATTACGATCTTCTCAGCAGCGCCAACAACTTCACGTTTCAAGGGGATACGACGTATCTCGTCAGCGACCTGTGTGATTTCAGCGGAACGGTCACTTTGGAAGGAGGCGCTGTCATCAAATACACCAACAATTCCACCGCGCAGATTCAAGCCACTAATTTTCAGTGCCTTACGGCGCCTTACCGGCCAGCGGTTTTCACCAGCATGAACGATGATTCCGTGGGGGATTCCATATCCGGCAGCACCGGAAATCCGTGGGGAGACAATGCGGGTGAGGCGGCTTTATATTGCTACGGCGAAGGATTTTTCTATGGCACAAACGGCGGCAACGCCGATTTGCAGGGCCTTCGCTTCAGCCATTTGGCCGCCTGTGTCAGTTTGCAGGACAGCATAGATGACGGGGGAGGATCTTTGACGATGAACGATTTTCAAGTGGTGGACTGTCGGCAGGTCGTGGAATCTACTGGCGCGGAATGTTATTTGTTCAATGGCCTTGCCTACGACGTGAGCAACTTGTTTGGAACCTATGCCGGAAGGGGCAACGCGGATGGCCAAAACCTGATCGCCGTTAATTTGACCGTTCATCATTGCAGTCATTACGCCCTGGACCAAACCAGCCTGATGTTTTTCACCAATTGCCTTTTCGCCGATGTTTCCAATATTTACACCCTGCCCGATTATACTGTCATTGCTTCAAGTTATTTCCTTACCAATGATGCTGGTGTTTTTCAGACGGTGGGGGCTGCCAGCCATTATTTGGCGGACAACAGCACCAACCGTGGGGCGGGAACCACTAATATTGATCCTGACCTTTTGGCCGACTTGGCCGCCAAGTCAACCTACCCGCCGGTGGTGATCACCAATATATGGGCGACCAATGATTATACATTTTTCCCTCAAGCGCAGCGGGACAATATCGGATCAGCGGTGGATTTGGGCTACCATTATGACCCATTGGATTATGCGGTCACCATGGTGATATCCAATGCCACGATTAAAGTTCTTCCAGGAACGGTGTTAACCCAGGGAGGGGAATACGGGGTTGTGGCTGAGATGATGTCTCATGGCACGTTTATCAGTCATGGAACGGCTACGGCGCCCAATTATTTGGTTCCGTATAACACCGTTCAGGAGCAATCGAACACCAATTGGGAAGATGCCGGATCGACGTATCTTATGGTTATGGAGCCCTCCAACTTGGATCCGGAAACCATGAGCTTCCGGTTCACGAAATTCGTGGGCACAGCCGCCAATACGACGTTATTCGTGGAGAATTACGGGAGCACCAACGCCGTGGATGTGCAGGACTGCCAGTTTTACGGAGGATCGATCTCTTGGCAGCAGCCGTCCATGTTCTGCACTAATAATCTGTTTTGGCGGGTGAACACATTCATGGCTGAAAACACCGCCCCAATCACCATCAACCTGTATAACAACCTGTTTTGGCAGGGAGAGTTTGAATATGAACATTATTCCTCCGGTGCCTGGGTGTTCCGGGACAACCTCTTTGACCAATGTTCCGTGTTCACGGAACCGTGGAACAACCCGGTGGATATTTGCAGTAACAATGCCTATGTGACCACCAATTTTGGGATCGCGGCGCCTGAGAACGATGACCAAATCCTGACCACCAGCCCGGATTACGAAACGGGCGCTTTGGGCGATTTTTATTATCCTTCCACAGAAACCCAGTTAATCCATAAAGGAAGCAGTTCAGCTCCGGATGCCGGCCTTTACCACTACACAGTCACAACGAACAACGCCATCGAAGGCACCAATATTGTCAGCATCGGCTTCCATTATGTCGCCACGGATACGAATGGCATTCCCTTTGACGCGAATGGCGATGGCATACCGGATTACCTTGAAGATTCCAACGGCAATGGCCTGGTCGATTCGGGCGAAATTGCCTGGAACACAAACGACCTCGGCTTGTTTGTTGTGATCACCCAGCCGGCTAGCAATTCAAAAATTCCATAAGAGTTAAAACTCATCTCAACGGTAAAGGCTATATGAATAACAATAAATTTTTGCCTGTTGAAAAGGCCCAGGGACTTAGGCAGTCGTTTATTTTCGCAGTGACTAAAACGCAGTTAATGAGAATCATGGCCGTCACCATCACGATTATGTTGGGAACTTACGGCTCCTCGCTGCAAGCAGCGACTTTATCAGCCACCCGATCAGATGCTTCATTTCGCTGTGGTGCGGTAGCCTTGGAAAATGTGCTTTTCGCCCTTAAAGGAACAAATGCGGTCACCAAAGCAATTGACGAAGCGCTTGCCCCAGCGACAGGTTTTTCCATGACAGTACTGTCAGAATTGTCGGCAAAATCAGGTTTCGACCTCGTGCCTGTGAGGCAAGTCGAAGACGGAAATCTTATTGTCCCCAGCATCGTTCATTGGCAGCGAGGGCATTACAGCGCGATAGTCGGGAAGCGAGGGGATTTCTATCGAGTTCTGGACAGCCTCGTTGGCCCCGAAATCTGGCTGGATAAAAACACTATCATCGCCGGTTCAAAGGGGAATTTCCTTGTTCCGCAACAGTTCATATCGCCACAGTGGCGACGGCTTACTCAAGTGGAGAGTGATGCAATCGTGGGGACTGGACCCACGCAAGGCCCTCCGGATCCTTTTGCTCCGCCTCCTTGCACATCTTGTCCCTGCAATCCGGGTCAGGGAGCCAGTCAGGGGGGCAAAGGGCCAATGGGCCAACCAAGAAGCGATTCAAATGGTTCCGGCTCTTCGGGAAAAGGGCCGCTAATTCAAACGACCTGTTCGTCGTGCGGAGGAGGTTCGGGGCCTGCCGGTATGCCTACATGGGATGTAACGGAACCTTATATGGATCTATGGCTGATGGACACGCCGTTGGAATATAAACCAGGTGTAGGGACGCCCATCTCCTTCAATCTCAACTACAAACAGCGAGAGCAGATGGCTGCTTTGGGGACAAATGGAGGTATTTTTAGCTGCGGCCCCATGTGGGATTTTTCCTGGCTCAGGTATATTACGTACTCCAAAGCATCCCCCCTCGATGACCCGATTCAGATGTTTGTTTCCGGTGGTGGTATCCGAGACTATGAGCTGCTGTCAGATGATTATACAACAAACGACACGGTCTTTAGCGAACCGGAATATTACACAAGTACGGCTCTGGCTGTTCACACCGATGATTTTGGCACCCCGGTTGGTTTTACGGTTTACTATCCTGACGGAGCTGTTGACAATTACAACTATTCCACCGAAGCAGAAACCCTCTATTATTTCGACTACACCGCAGTTAAGGATGTTTACGGGCCAACGTTTTTCTTATCATCAAAGGTTGACCGGGCGGGCCATGCGACACAATTCATATACGGCACCGACACCAATAATACGACTCGCCTTCTATACGTCATTGACGCCGACGGACGCACTAATGCCCTCAGCTATACCAACACCAGCTATCCGGCTCAGATCACCGGCGTGACAGATCCTTTCGGACGGTCAATCAATTTGGAATACGATACTAACGGTGTGCTGGCCAATATTACTGATGTGCAGAATCTTTCCAGCTCATTCATGTATACGAATACCGGCGCGTATTATTGGGTCACAAATCTTACCACTCCTTATGGCACAAACTCGTTCAGTTTTACTGATCTTGGTTTTCCCGACGTATGGGACAGTTCGGATGACATCATCAACAGGT
>DASXFM010000454.1:0-18538 GCA_036489615.1 Verrucomicrobiia bacterium
GGAATCCAATGCTGGTACAACCAGCGCCGCCGCCATAGTGCCTTAAATTATAAATCCCCTGTTGCTTTTGAAGCGCAGTTCATGAAAAACTAACATCCATAAACCGCTTCCGCCCTTGTCCACCCTATCGGGGGAAGCTCAGAGGGTCAGTTGAATTCTAAATGCCTTTCTGTTCGTCCCGTAGGAACCAATGTTTTTCTTTGAAAATTTTGCATTCCAAATTGAAAAAACTGCAATTTGACTTTGCGTTTTCTGCTCACGGGGCAGTTGAAGATGTCTTCAAATGGTTGATTCATAATCGTTTCCTTCCAATACCCTGTTTTGACTGACATTTACGGGAAGAAGCTGGCGTCAGTTGACAACAAGCGTAACCGTAGTCGAGATTCATTTAGGTCAAAAAACCCTTATTGAACGTATGGTGTCAAGGCCTAGTGCGAAAGAGAGAATCCGGCTTTTTGTATTCGGTATTTTAGCTGGCACGCTTACTGTCGCATTTTATTGTGCTTGCCTCGGCGTTGATCGTAAGTATGATTTTCCGGCCTCCACTTTTTTCCTTTGCATTTTTGGTCCTGCTTTCTTGTGCTGCACCCATTATTCGGCGCATTTGGATTATGTGCATTCTTGTCTTGCACGAATCTTCGGACGGGGATTCATAATTTCTTCTTTGGTGATTGGAGGCGTCATCGCATTGAAAGTTCCAGATGCCCATATGGCCCCATTTTTGCATTGGATAATGCATCCGATACGTTCCATCGCATTTGGAACAATCGTCTTTGCGGTTTTGGCTTGGATTGACCGCCGCGATTTGGAACTAAAAAATGAAGTATGAAAAAATATACAATTACTATGCTTGGGCCATCGGGTTGTGGAAAGACGGCGTATATGCTCGGACTTTACAGATCGATGGGTTTGTTCAGCTTGGAACTCGATAATAGCGGATGCGGCAGATTTGGGCTTTCCCATAGCGGCACGACCAAAGAGCAGGCTGAAACTATTGACTGGTTTTTTGAGCACGACTTTAACCATTCTGGCCTTGTGTGGCCGCCCGGGACGGATGACGGTGAAACGCCGACCTGGGAATTCGCTATCGAATGGAACGACCTGACACTGGCTAGCTGGGAGTGGATGGATTACACTGGTCGCGAAATTAGAAAAACAATTCGCGCCAATGCAAAGGGCGGCAAGCAAACTGCAATCGAAGGCCGCTTAAAAATGAGCGATGCGGTGATTATCGTAGTTGATTCTATTATTTTTTCGCAAGACAACTTGCAGGCAATATCCGTCGAGGCGGAGGCCATGCTTGTCAATTGGGTTTTTGAGAACGTATTTTTGAAAAGTCAAAAGTTTCCTGAAGTCGTATTATTCGTTTTAACCAAAATTAACTCCGATCTCGTTCAAGAGAGATTCACGCAGAACAATTGTAAAGAATTGCACGACCGAATCGGAAAAGTGTTTGAAAAAACAATTCGCTATCTAAAGGATAAGATTCCGGCGGAGAATTGTCGTATAGTCGCTGTTGACGTGGGCGGCCGGGGTCAGATTAGGGACGAATGGCAGCAAAACGGAAGCCCTGATTCCAAGAAGCTTCATTCGAAAATCTTGGTTCCGCCGAGCAGTTATCATTGCGAAGTACCATTATTGTGTTGTTTCGATCGGCTTTTTGGAAAGGAATATGGGGACCTCAGGTCGTCCTTGATCCACTATAAAGCTACCGGTAGATTGCAGCGCGCGATGGAGGGTGTTTTGGACTTCCTCGGTGGGAACGGCAAAGAGCGGCATTCTCCGGCAGAAACACAGGCGAGACTGATGGTTCTTGACCCGGTTTTGGAAAAGATTGGCCGTTACGTGGAGAATTTCAGCTCTAAAGCGGGATATTGGAGATGAAAGTCTATAAAATCTTGTATTCACGGACGAGCCGTGATGATTATCGGTGGATTCTCCAGCCGCCGAACGAGCAGATCAAAGGGGAACTTCGCGACGGAGTTTGGAAACAATTCCGTTCGGTTGCTCGCAGATACGTTGATCCAGGGCTGCCTTTTCTGTTCGGTTACGCCTTCGACGGAGGAATTCTTGTAGCCAGGTGCTGGGAAACCAAAGAAACGGATTACACTGGTCGACCGATCCAAGCTCTCGAGGGTATTTATGGTTTGCACCAGCAAAGGTCCGTAATTGCAGCAATGTCATATGCCGTCGTGGGTTGTCACGATGTCGCTCTCTCGATTTTAGACGAAAAGTATAACAGGACAGAGAACAAAGAATGCATTGAGAATGTCGATTTTGATCAATTGAACGAGCTTTTTTGGCAGCGCTATTCCCGTTTGGCATCGGAAACGGTGCCCGACCGCCTTCCGATTCGATTAACGTATGACGAACAGGGTTTCGCGGGTACTATATCGCATCTTCTGAATTTCTGGAGATTCGGGTTTCGGAGTTTCGCCTTCGGGCTTCCTCCGGATATCGATTGGTCGTTCGACATAGTCGCACCACTTGTAGAGGCGTCTGGAAAATCAAAGCGGGCGACGCCCTTGATTTCCTCGCCGCCGAGCAAATCAATCGCGGAGATCATGGTGAGGCCTGCTTCAAACTATGTGGGGAAGTCTCTCTTTGTTCTCCAAGATTTGTTCACAAATGCCTACCACGAGAATTCTGATGTATTTGACCTGAAGCAGTCGGTCTTTGGTGGCTATCAACTGAAAAGCGCAGAAAGTTATTCAAAATTCGACGAATTTTTGGACCGATTGAAAGCTCTTCACTGGCGAGTCAGATCCGATCGAGGGACAAATTGGTGGAGCGTTCGTTTGGAAAAGACGACCTCAGACGCTGGGAGTGCTTAGACGGCGGATCAGTGATGGGAAAGGTGTTTCCAAAACCTGGAGGAAAGCCCCGGTCTCCTCCCCCGACGCAATTCGTTTCGAAACCTCGCATGAGCACAACTGTTCACCTATCCCCCTCGGGATGGGTCAACTCCGGTTGACTCCAGGCCGAGACGTTGAAAGTTGAAAGAAAGTTCGAGCCGAGGCGTACAGAGACACCAGCTTTCGCCCGTCGAAGGCTGCCATGGCAGGACAGTCAAAATTCAAAAATTCCCTGACAGTGTTTCCTTCTTTTCTTTCGCGCTCTTTGCGCCTTGCCCGGCGTAGCCTTGGCGAAGTCGGGTCCTCCGTGCGGTAATCCGACTTTTCCCCATGCCCGAAAAGTCTTGGCATCCAGCAATTCCATTTCAAAATCCCCCTGTGATCGCGTTTCAATTGAGCCGATGGCGGACGCTCCTGGCCTGTCTGTGTTTGGCCGCGGCTACCCTCATCGTCTATTGGCCCGCGAGTCATTACAAGTTCGTGGCCTACGACGACAACGATTACGTCTACGAAAATCCCATGGTCCGCGCGGGATTGACCTGGCCCGGAATCCAATGGTCCTTCGTGGACCGGCAGGCGAACAACTGGCATCCGCTCACGTGGCTATCACACATGTTGGATTGCCAGCTCTTCGGATTGAATGCCGGCGGCCCACACATGGTGAACGTTGCTCTCCACTGCGCCAATACGGTTTTATTGTTTCTGCTGTTGCAGGCCCTGATGCGGACCGGGCCGGAAACGTCGCCGCGCCAAACGGACGTTTTCTGGCGCAACGTATTTGTCGCCGGATTGTTCGCGCTGCACCCATTGCGCGTGGAGTCAGTCGCCTGGATTTCTGAACGAAAGGACGTGTTAAGCGCCTTCTTCGGGCTCTTATCGCTGCTGTGTTACGTGAAGTATGCGCGCGACAGCGGGCATCCGCGCCTGTCGCTTTCTTATCGTGCCGCCGTGATTTTTTTCCTGTGCAGTCTAATGTCCAAGCCCATGCTCGTCACGCTGCCCTTCATCATGCTCCTGCTGGATTACTGGCCACTTCAACGCCAGGTATTGACCCCGCTTGCGTTATCAGGGCAAGCGAACAGCGACGGCCATAGCCACCGATTCAATGTTTCAACATTTCAACGCTTCAACCTCTCGGAGAAATGGCCGTTCTTTTTGCTCACCGCCATTTTTTGCGGCATCACGCTGTTGGCGCAGCAACCCGGTCTGCCGGGCCAGAACGCCGGACTCGGCGAACGCATCGAAAGCGTCGCCGTCAACTACCTCGGCTACATCGAAAAATTGTTCTGGCCGCAAAATCTTTCGTTCCTTTATTTGCGGCCGGACACCATCCCCGCCGCACAATGGATTCCGGCCTTGATCATTCTGCTGCTCATCAGTGGCCTCGTCGCATGCATGCGCCTTCAGCATCCGGCGCTATTAATTGGCTGGCTGTGGTTTTTGATTGTCCTGTTGCCGGTCTGCGGCGTCGTTTCCCTGGGCCGGCTGTCCATCGCAGACCGTTACACGTATATTCCGAGCATCGGATTTTATTTGATGATCACCTGGGGACTGGCGGATTTAGCGGGTAGATTCATTCCATCAACGGCGAAACATCTGATATTGGGGACCGGCACGGCCGCCATTCTGGCCGTTTGCGCCCTTCTTTCACGACTGCAACTCGCAAACTGGGAAAACACCGAGACGCTCTACGACCACGCACTCCGCGTGGACCCAAACAACTTCGTAGCAAAACAAAATCTCCATATCTACCAATTCGAAAAAACCAACCCCAAGGTCCGCAAACCGCCGCCGGAATAAACAGGCTGTTAGGGCATTCCTTGCTTCTGATTGTGGCCAACGAAGTCGTTCAATTGAATCTGATAAGGCTTTTCCTGGCCGAATGGAAATGTGCGGGGGAGGACCATGCTCGAAGTCTCGACTTTCCGGTACGCCGGCATGGAATACTCGCCCGTCGTCTTGAAATACGACCACGTGTCGTCGGAGCCGAGATAGAAAGTGTGGTTCGCATCTCCAATATTCAAGGAGACTGAATGAAAAAGGCCGGGCCAATCGTCCTCAAAGGCGCTGGTCGGTGGCAGCCTGGTTGTGGAACACCCGCACGCCAGAATGATTGAGGCCAGAATTAAAAATATGGCTGCCGACTTATTCACCATAAAAACTCGCTCCTTTCAGCAGCCAATCTAACCTTCCTGGAACCCAAAATCAATTCGCACGTCGCGTCAGGCAACGCGATTAAACATTGATTTTGTAGTTTAAGTTATGCTCGTCGCCGGGTAAACCTCTGAATCCCCAGTTGTGCCTTGGCGTCTCGAATATCGTCATCTCCAAATCCTGCGGGGCGATACCGCAATCCCGCTGCACGCGCTCAAACATCAACCGAATGAGTTGCTTCTTCGCCTCAACGCTGCGCCCTTCAAACATGCTGAATTCGACGATGGTGTAACGCTCCGTCCGTCCCGTCGGGTAAATGAAATCCGAGCGTTCAAGCGGGAAAAAGCGGTGGCTGCGCTTGTCAGGCGGATACTGCAAAGCATCGACGACGCAAGAATGAATAGTATCAGAAAGCCGCTGCTTCACAGGATCAAGATGCTCTTGTAATCCGAATATCTTGACCTGTGCCATATCGACAAATTCAAATCTGAAAATCCACCGACGTCTTTTTGTCCGCCTTGTTCAACACGCGCATATCCAGACCATCGTAAATAACGAGCGAATTGGGCGCGACGCTATCCATAATAAATACGTTGCCGCCAATGGTGCTGCCCGCGCCGATGACCGTTTCACCACCCAGGATTGTTGCGCCCGGATAAATCGTCACTTTGTCTTCAATCGTTGGGTGCCGTTTTTTGCCACGCAATAATTGGCCGCCGCTCGTGGACTTGGCGCCCAGCGTCACGCCGTGATACATCTTGACGTGGTTGCCAATGACGGCCGTCTCGCCCACCACCGTGCCCGTGCAATGGTCTACAAAAAAGTGCGTCCCGATTTGCGCGCCCGGATGGATTTCCATGCCTGAACGCGTGTGCGCCCACTCAGTCATGATGCGCGGGATGAGCGCTATATTCTTCAAATATAATTCGTGCGCCATCCGCTGAACAGCGATGGCTTCAACAAACGGATAGGAAACGATAATCTCCTCGCCGCTGGCGGCGGCGGGATCGCCGTTGAACGCCGCTTCCATGTCCGTGCACAAAATTTCCCGGACGCCCGGCAGTGCGCCAAGGAATTCCTGCGTCAGGGTGTGCGCGGCCCTGGACACATCTTTTTTCGACAGGTTTGGCGGCGGACTGTATTCAAGGCTCTTGCGGATTTCGTCCTCCAGCTTTCCAAAAATCAAGTCGAGCAGCGCCGCGGTCTCCACTTTGATCTCCGATGAATGAATAAGTTTCTCGTCGAAAAATCCGGGAAACAACAGTCTCAACAAATCCTGCGTAATGGCCGCAATCGCGCGTTTGGACGGCAGGTTCTTTCCGTCCAAATGGTTAATGCCACCCACGCGAGCGTAGGAGGCGACCAGCTCATTTGTCAGTTTTGTGACAGTTTCCACGAGAGGCATTATGAGCTAATTCAAATGTTTTCCAAGGTGGAACTGCAGGCTAAGTTTTGAGCGTTGCTCCGTATGGCGTGTTGCGGTGGCCGCCGTGCAAACGGCTGTCAGGCATTCCCCTACAAAAATATAGACCGCGCCTGACAGACAGCGACACAGGATTTGAAGCACACTCCCCGCATGAAGTGTGACTTTCGAGTCGCCACCAGGATCGTGATGGCCTGCGCCGCCGTGGCACTTATGGCAATAGGTTGTAGCCGCGAAGACGATTCCATATCACCGCCGCCCGCAACGGATTCAACATCAACCAACTCCGGACCGCCCGTGGTCCAACTGACCGACGACCAACTCCACGCCATCAAAATCGGGGCCGTGGATACTTACGCTTTTCCCGTGGAAAAAACAGGTATCGGAGGAATTGATTTCCAGAACAACCTCTATTCCGACAGCGCCCTTTCAACCTCCGTTTTTTCTCCGGTCGCCGGGACGATCTCTCAAATTTTAGTTGAATTGGGCGATACGGTCCAAAAAGGTCAGCCGCTTTACGTCGTTCAAGTCGGGACAACCAATGTGCCGGTGCGCAGCCCGATTGCTGGACAAATCTCAGCCGTGAACACCACGTCCGGCGTGACTACCGGACCGGACACCGCCCCGGCTCCGTGCGCCGTGGCGGATGTGTCCACCAAATGGCTGCTCGCGAACGTCCCGGAAAGCGACATTCCATTCTACCATCCGGGCCAACCCGTCCGGGCAACCGTCGCACCTTATCCCGACCGAGTCTTTGAAGGACAAGTCACCAAAGTTTATCCCGACGTGGATGCCAATACACATCGCTTCACGGTTCGCGGCCGAATTTCTGACAAAGGCAACGTGTTGCGGGCGGGGATGCTCGCCAATTTCACCGTAACCGTTCAAAAACCCGTAGAGTCACTGGCAGTGCCGGCCAACGGAATCGTCCGGGAAGGCGACGGCACCATGACCGCATGGGTCACAACCGACCGAACCCACTTCACTCAAAAGGTCGTTAAAATCGGATTACAGGAACACGGCATGGACCAAATCCTTGACGGTTTAAACACCGGAGAACTGGTGGTAACGGACGGTGCAATCTTCCTGGATAACATCCTCCAAGCCCCCGCCGATGATTAGAACGTTTTAACGATTCAACGTTTCATGCTCAATTCCATCATCGCCTTTTGCCTGAGCCGCCGCGCCATCGTGGTATTCGCTTTGTTGTTGTTTGCGGGAGCGGCTTACGTGGCCATTGAGACGCTGGACATCGAAGCGTATCCCAATCCCACGCCGGTGATTCTCGAGATTACGGCGCAGGCGCCGGGTTTATCCGCCGACGAAATGGAGCGTTATTACACAATTCCGATTGAGAACGGGCTCTACACGGTGCCGGGCATTGACGTCATCCGCTCGACTTCTTTTTACGGCCTGTCGTTTGTGCGCGTAACCTTCAAATATGGCGTGGATTACGATTTCGCCTTTGCCCAATCGGCCATCGGGCTGCAACAAAATGTGACCCTTCCGGGAGGCGTGGTTCCCAACATCCAGCAAAACAGCGGCACCGGCGAAATTCTACGTTATCAGGTTGCCGGCCCGCCGCACTTTGGCATCGCCAATCTGCGCACGGTCCAGGATTGGATCGTCCAGCGGCGATTATTGCAGGTCCACGGCGTGGTCCAGGTCAACAGTTGGGGTGGGCCGACCAAGGAATTTGATGTAGAAGTGGACCCGCACAAACTTGAGGCCTTTAACCTCACCGTGCCGCAAATCATCACCGCGCTCGGCAACGCCAACATCAACGTGGGCGGACGCGAAATCACCATCGGGCAACAATCCATCAACATCCGCGGCATCGGCCAGATTGACGACGGCGGCAACGACGATTTGACGAAGGGTTACAAGGTGCATGACATCGAAAATATCGTGCTGACCCAGAGCAACGGTGTGCCCGTGCTGGTGAAGGACGTGGCCAAGGTCACGGTGGGCTATCGGCCCCGGTTGGGAATTGCCGGCAAAGACAAGGAAGACGACATCGTTTTCGGCATTGTGGTCATGGGTCGCACGTACCAAACCGATAAGGTCCTGCCGAATATCATCGACGAGATCAAGCACATGAACCATGACGGCAGTTTGCCGGCCGGCGTCCAGGTGAAACGGTTTTACGATCGGGGCTCGCTGGTATCGGTCACCACGCACACGGTTTTGCACAATTTGATTTTCGGTTGCGTGCTGATCTTTTTGATTCAATGGATTTTTCTCGGAAACCTTCGCAGCGCGATCATCGTGGGCCTGAATATTCCGTTCGCGCTGCTGTTCGCGATCATCCTTCTGGACGTTCGCGGCGAGAGCGCCAACCTGCTGTCACTGGGCGCCGTCGATTTTGGGATCATCGTGGATTCCGCAGTCATCCTGGTGGAAAACATTTTCGCGAATTTCCAAAAATCGAAGCAGGAGCAGCACAGCCTGCTGCAACGGCTGGCAACAGGATTTTGGGGAGCGGACCCGACGCGCGCGACGGACCATGCGCTGCCGGTGCGTGGCTGGACCGACCGATTGCGCCTGATTCTGGTCAGTGCCATGCAGATCAATAAGGCGGTGCTGTTTTCAATTTTAATTATCGTGGCGGCGTTCGTGCCGTTGTTCACGATGCAGGGCGTTGAAGGGGCGATTTTTGGCCCCATGGCGCGGACCTATGCCTACGCACTGACTGGAGCGTTGATTGCCACGTTCACCGTGACGCCGGTGCTCGCGTCGTTCCTGTTGCCGGACAATTTGAAGGAAACGGAAACGATCATCGTTCGCGGGTTGCACCGGCTCTACAATCCGGCGTTGCGGTTTGCGCTGGCGCATCGGTTTCTGGTCGCGGCCATCGGAATCGCGTTTCTCGGTGTGGCGACATTTTTCGCTTCCCGGCTCGGCAGCGAATTTTTACCGGCGCTGGACGAAGGCAATCTTTGGATCCGGGCTGAATTGCCCATGACCACGTCTCTTGAAGACGGCCAGGCTGCGACCCGAAAGATGCGAGAGATTCTATCAAAATATCCGGAGGTCATCACGGTCGTTTCACAGCATGGCCGGCCCGACGACGGCAGCGACGCTTCACCATTCTCCAACGTCGAATTGTTCGTGCCACTCAAACCATACGACCAGTGGCCCAGTGGAATGACCAAGGACAAGCTGATTAGCGAAGCGCAGGCCGAATTTGAAAACGCGTTACCCGGGGTCAATTTCAACTTTTCGCAATATATCCAGGACAACATCGAAGAAGGCATTTCCGGCGTCAAGGGCGCCAACTCCGTCAAAATCGTCGGCCCGAATCTTCAGAAACTCACTGACCTGGCCAATGACGTACGAAATCAAATGGCGGACGTGCGCGGCATCACCGACCTGGGCATTTTCCCCGTGCTGGGCCAACCGAATCTGAATATTACGATTGACCGCGCCAAAGCCGCGCGCTTCGGCCTCAATACGGGCGATATCAACAATGTCATCCAGGCGGCGCTGGGCGGGACGACTGCGACAACCATATTCGAAGGGGACCGCCAATTCGCCGTCGTCGTCCGTTATCCATCGGATTCTCGGGACACCATCGACAAAATCCGCAACATCCGCGTGGCGTGTCAAACCGGCGGCGGCGGGAACGCCTACATTCCGTTGGGCGAATTGGCCGACATCGAACTGAACACCGGCGCGTCGTGGATTTATCACGAAGGCGGCGAACGATTCATCCCCGTCAAATTCAGCGTGCGTGGCCGCGACCTGGGCGGGACGGTGTCTGAAGCGCAGGACCGCATTGCTAAAAACGTGAAATTGCCTCCCGGTTATCACCTGGTTTGGTCCGGCGAATTCGGCGAATTGCAAAGCGCGAAGAAGCGCCTGGAAATCATCGTGCCCGTCAGCCTCGTACTTATCCTGGGACTGCTCTACAGCCTGTTCAATTCCATCCGCGAATGCCTGCTTTCTCTGGCCGGCATTCCTTTTACCGCAGCCGGCGGCGCTCTCGCGCTTTACATTGCCGGAATCAATTTCAGCATCTCCGCCGCGATCGGGTTCATCTCGCTATTTGGGGTATCGGTCATGATCGGTATTTTGCTCATCACACACTACAAACAGGCGCGCCACCGGTGCGGCACGCCCGCCGAAGCCATGTTTTCCGCCGCGTCATCGCTAATGCGCCCGTTATTGATGATGAGCCTCTCGGCGGCGATTGGGCTTTTCCCGGCAGCCATTTCCCGGGGCATTGGCAGCGAGGTGCAACGCCCGTTGGCCACGGTAGTCGTGGGCGGAATGTTGTTCGGCTCGATCATGCTGCTGCTGGTCGTCCCGGCGCTGAATGTCATTTGCCTGAGCAATGGTAAAGAAGCCACGAAACTATCGCCGCAAGAAGAGGAGACGAAATGAAAATGATCACGCTCTCGCGCTTCACGACGCATATGAGCCATGGACCTGAAAAAGTCCCGCCCAGGCGCTTGCGTCGTGGAGTGCGGTGGCACGCGACGCACGAGCCCGCTTTCGAAAGCGCGGCCATGTCCGAATGCAACCCAGACAGAGAACCCTCACCTCACCCTAACCCTCTTCCCTCCCATCCGATGGGAGCGGAGAGGGAACAGCAAACTGGCGTTTTCGGTCATATTGGCGTCATTCAGCAATCGCCGGTTCCGAACGCTTCAACGCTCTGGCCGCGCCGTAGCTTTGCGAAGGCGGGTCAAAGCATTCTTTTGACCTATATTCTTTTGGGTGCCACGATCATCACCGGCTGCACCGTCGGTCCGAATTTCAAAAAACCCGCACCGCCGAACGAGAATAACTACACGTCCCCCCCCTGCCCGCTCAAACCGGGAAAACGCCGGGCGTCAGCGGCGGCGAGGCACAGCAATTTGTTTCGGGCATGGACATCCCGGGCCAATGGTGGACGTTGTTCCGTTCCAAAGCGCTCGATAATCTGATCCAACGCGCGCTGACCAACAGTCCCGACCTCGCGGCGGCGCAGGCTGCCCTCGCGGCGGCCCGTGAAAATGTCCTGGCTCAAAACGGCGCATATTATCCGAGCGCCAATGCCAGCTTTTCGGCAAGCCGTCAAAGGACTTCCCGCCAAATCGCGCCCGTTCCCAACGAGAATCAATTTAATTTCAGCCTGTTCACTCCCGAAGTTAGTGTGGCCTATTCGCCGGATGTCTTTGGCCTGAACCGCCGCATGGTCGAGTCATTGAAAGCCCAGGAAAACGGGGCGCGCTTTGCGCTCGCCGCGGCGGACGTGACGTTGAGCGCGAACATTGTGGTCGCCGCCATCCAGGAAGCGTCACTGCGCGCGCAAATCGACGTCACGCGCCGGCTCATTGGCATTAATGAAAACATGCTGCAAGTCTTGCGGAGCCAATTGGCAAAGGGAACTGCCATGCGCGCGGCGCTCGCCGCGCAGGAATCGCAATTGGCACAGTCACAAGCCTCATTGCCGCCATTGATGAATCAACTGGCGCAGAATCGCGACCAATTGGCCGCCCTGGCCGGCGGCTTTCCGGGCGATGCTTTGCCGGAAACTTTTGAACTGGCGGCGTTGCAACTGCCGCGCGACCTGCCAGTCAGCTTGCCATCTCAATTAGTCGAGCAACGGCCGGACATCCGGCAGGCGGAAGAAAATCTTCACAGCGCATCCGCCCTCATCGGCGTGGCGGTGGCGCATCGGATACCCGCCATTACGTTGACGGCCGATGCCGGCACGATGGCGTTGGAGGCAGGACAAATCTTTGAAGGCGGCTCGGGATTCTGGGACATCGGCGCGGGCGTAACTCAACCGATATTTCAGGGAGGCACCCTGCTCCACCAGGAACGCGCCGCGCGCGACCAATATAATCAAGCCGCCGCGCAATATCGCAGCACCGTCATCGCCGCCTTCCAAAACGTGGCTGACACGTTGAACGCGCTGCAACATGATGCCGACACTTTGCAGTCTATCGTGAACGCGGCCAACGCCGCAAAAGTTTCGTTCGATTTGACACGCCGCCAACTGGAGGTGGGCAACGCCGGTTACCTGGACGTCCTGAATGCTGAACACGCGTATCGACAGGCTACGCTTGCGCTCATTCAGGCCCAGGCTAACCGGTATTCGGATACCGCCGCGCTATTTCAAGCGCTAGGCGGGGGATGGTGGAATGGTGACGTTGATCCGCCTTCGCCCGGCTACGGCGCGGCAAGATCGTTAGACCGTTGAAACGAGCCGGCCAAATGGGACATATCGGACGTATAGGGCGTATGGGACAAGCGCGAAACTTGCGCTTGCCCCAACGCATGACCGGTGCTTCAATCGCTCCGTGGACAAAGAATCAAATTGTGGTTGGGCGGCGTTGCCCCAACTTTTATCAAATGAGATTATGTCCCAGAGGGACAATTGGAAATAGCCCGGCGTTTTAACGCCGGGTAGCATTGGATTGTACAAGTCCCGCAAGGACGACTGAAAAATGCGGAATGCAGCAAATGTTTGTCGGGCAATTATCAGCCGTCCCGTCGGGACTTGTACCGCTCCTCGTTCCATCCCGGCGTTAAAACGCCGGGCTATTTCCACTAATCCCTCCGGGATACAGCTTTTTTGAAATGTTCTAACCTTTCAAAACTGAATATGAAACTTTCGATCTGGGCAATTTTGCCTGTATGCATGTGCATCCTGTTCTGCGCGGACGCCCGAGCCCAGTCATCGGACTGGCGCACGTCATTCGTCCCCATTGACCCGTGGCGGGCGATTGACGGTCAAACCAATTATGTAAAATTGAGCGGCATCCAATTCTGCGGAAAGATCGTGGACATCACTCCTCATGGCGTTCGCATCGAAGGCGAATGGGGCCCATTAGGCACACTCTATTATCCGGTGAACGGCTGGGGCGATAATCCCGATCAACCCGAATCTCCGGATTACTTCGTCACGAACTATCCCTACAAAACGACGATTGGCGAAACCATCCCCTCGGCTGAACGTCTCATGGCGTGGTATGCCGGCACTTACACTTACAATGCCGCGAACGGCAGTGCGCGGACCATTGGCAAGCTGGATTATGGCACACCATGCGGCCCTGATCCGGTCCTGTTGGCAGCCAGCCAAAAACGAATCCAGGACGAGGCGGAAAAACGACGTGCAAGTGATTTGAGGAAGATTGAGGCGCTGGAGCGGGACGCCACCAATGGCGACAGTTCGGCGCAATACAGTTTGGGCTTTCATTATTTGCATGGCATTGACTGCGAGACGAATGAGGTCATGGGAATTTATTGGCTGCTGCAAGCGCAAGCACAAGGAAACACAGGTGCATCCAACGCTTTGCAAGAGTTTGAATTCAAATCAACGAACCGGCCTTACGGCAAAATGAAACGTTGAGTTGTTAAAATGTTGAATCGGACGGAACTCGTTCTGTTTGGTATCCACGCTTTGGCGTGCCCTGCATCAGTTGGCGGGTGAGTTGCTGTCCTGTCATTGATAGCAATTGATATATGACGTCTGAAAACCAGCAACACCCGCTACATCGTTGAACATCAACAATCTAACTAGCAACAAAACTCACAACAAGGTAGCAACAGCTGGCAAAAACCAGCAACATTTGGAAAGGAAGCGCCATCCGGCTGCCCGTGCGCTGTCGATGAAAGTTGCCAAATCAATTTTCAAACGATGAGCTATTATTGCCGCAGGCCTAAACCGCAAACCATTTCAATCCTGCCCGTCCCTCACAGGCACATAAGCTGCTTCCAGCCCCCTATGAGACAACTCATCGGAGCACTTTTGGGATTCTCGGTTTTGCTGATTGGGCTGATCACCCCGATTATCCTGCTTGCCGGCATCAGCGGGATGATTTGGGGCGGCAAGGTGTTTGAGGGAGGAATGCCGAAGAACAGTCCCGCCTATATGTTCGGTCTATTCGCCATGCCGCCCGCCATGATTGTTGGCGCTTACTTCACCCTTTGCCTTTTTGTTTTGCCGATATTTGCCAAATTTGACGTCCGAGTCGCTTCGTCAGGCCGGGGAAATATGATCACCGGGTTTGCAAGGCTGACAAAAACCATCGCCATTTATTACATCTTTTTGATGGAAAAACTGATTGATCAGGAAAAAAGGAAATAGCGGAATGGACGCATCAAAATTGTTTGACCCTGCTAATTTTGGTTTGGCGGCGAGTAAATCGTTCCTTTTGAAGCGTAATCGTATCGTTCGTATGAGGCGAAGTTCCCGTCGGACGAGACAGCCGTCTGCACGCTGCCATCGACCAGACAATAAGCACGATGCCATGTGCCGTCAGGAGACTGGCGCGGGTTGTGTTCGCGGAGGGTAATCATGAATACATTTTGCGTGGCGCTGGCGATGCCGACATTGACAAATTCCACGTTATCCAGGAGCGGACTGTTATACAAACTGCCAAGTTCATTGGTCATCTGCTCTAAACTAAATGCATATTGATTGTTGTTATCGCCGGCATAAAGGCGATCTGCCAGGCCAACTTCTTTCATCGCGCTCACCACTTTATTTTCGTTTGCCTTGAATTTCGAAAGCGAGTCGGCAAATTGCATCCGGTTATTGGAAACTTGAAGCCGTGTGGCCGCTTCCTGAAGTTGCTGATTTTCGTCCCGCAATCCCGCCAGTTCATTTGTCTGTTGGCGCAGCATTCCCACTTCGCCGCGCAACCTTAACAATTCGTTGAATTGGTCGTCCGACAACTTTTGGGTATCGCCGGCCTCGGCCAGGCGATTGGACACATTTTCGTTGTCAGCCTGCAATTGCGTAATTTGTTGCCGCAACGATTCATTTTCGGCGCGCATTTTGTTTTGGCTGTGTTGTTGAACTGCAAACGCAGCCGCCGCGCCGGCCACGGCAAGGGCGCTGCATGCCAGTTTTAATTTGGTCGTAATCATAATTTTTATAAGCGTGAGAGTCCCGGTTTCCGCCGCGGCCAATGAAGTCGTTGTCACGGCCGCCGCAAGATTGGCCGGCGCGAGTTGGACGGCATTTGCGGATATCACCGACGCCAGCGCGCCGACCGTCACGATGCCGCGCCGGGCAAAAATGCCGCGTAATTTTTCAAGGGCGCGCTCCACCCTCATCCGCGCGGCATTTTCATTTAAACCAAACGTTGCCCCAAGCTGGCCAAAAGGGCGGTCCTCAAAATAGCGCAGCAAAATCGCCTCGCGCTCGGCCTGCTTGAGTTCGTGCATGGCCTCGTCGAGCACCGAACGCATTTTGTCCCAATCACCAGCGGATCCAGTTTCATTGGTTGTCTCGCGCATAAATGTTACTTCGCGCTCGCGTCGCCGATTTTCGCCGCGAATGACTTTTGCGGCCGCAAAATGCGCACTCGTATAAAGCCAGCCCGAGAGATTTTCATATCGCGAAAGCGACGACGCCTTGCGCGCTAAATCGCTGAAAACGGTTTGGGCAACGTCTTTGGCCAAATGCTCGTCGCCATTGACCTGCCTGAGCGCAGCAGAATAAACCAAATTCAAGCGCCGCCGCACCAACTCGGCAAAGGCATCCTCAGAATTGGTTCGGGCAAATTGCCGCAACAGTTCGCAATCCGGTGTCATTAATCACCTTATAGCACCCGCCGGAGAAGAAATCGCACAAGAAAATTGCGTTTTAGCGGCCAAATTCTTTTTTAGGGTTGGACAGCCTTTGTCCAACCCCCCATGCCAAAATGCAGGCTATGAAAAATCAAAATCAAACAGTTATGAACGAAAGAAACGAAAAGCAGAATCAAAACCAAACCATCATCTTCGATCCCATCACGCCGCATCCCGAACCGGTCGTCATCGGCGAATTGCTCACGGAGATCGAAGCCACCATCAAAAAGCACGTCGTTTTAAGCGACTCTGCGGCGACGGCGCTGGCGGTGTGGGTACTGCATACCTATGTTTTTGCGCTGCGTGATACGGTGGCTTACGTGGCGATTGAATCGCCGGAAAAACGGTGCGGCAAAACCACTCTGCTCTCCGTCCTGGCGGCCATGGCGAATAAACCGCTGATCGCGTCCAATGTCACTGTCGGCGCCCTGTTTCGCGCGATTGATACGTGCCGTCCCACGCTCTTTATCGATGAGGCGGACACGTTTTTGGCCGGCAACGGGACCATGCGCGGCATTATCAATTCCGGCAATACCTGGCGCACGGCTTATGTGCTTCGCCTGTCGAAATCGAAACAGCAGAACAGCCGACAAACGAAAAATTTGCCATCATCGACAATAGCGGAGCAGAGGCACCCTGAAGGGTGGACACCGAACGAAGGGAATGATTCCGGCCTGAAGCGGTACAGTTGCTGGTGTCCCAAGGTCATCGCGATGATTGGGAAAGTTCCAGATACCATCGCCGATCGTTCCATCGTCGTTCCGATGGCTCGCAAGCTGGTGACCGAAACCCGCGCGTCGCTGGCAGAATTGAATGCGGCCGAGATCAAGGCCAAATGCGCGCGGTTTGCGCTCGATTCGGGGCACGCTATTGCCGGGTCGGAGAAAATTCGCGGCGAAGGCCTGAACGATCGCGCGGCGGATACGTTTGATCCGCTTTACGTCATCGCCCGACTTGCCGGGGTGCAATGGATGGCGAAGCTCCACGCGGCCGCGCTGGCCATTTCTCCCGGTGCGCATTCCAAAAGTACCGCGGCAGAATTGCTCCTGGATATACATACTATTTTCGTACTGATGGGAGAGAAAAAGATGTTTACCCGCCGCCTGGTGGAAATATTACGCGAGAATTGGTTCACTATGGGATCAAAAGCGTTCAAAGACTCGGACATTGATGAATACAAAATCTCCCAACTGTTGCGGCCTTATGGAATAAAGCCAACCACGTTCAGAGTGGGAAAGGAAGTCAACCGGGGATACGTCAGCGAGGATTTCGCGGAGGCGCTTGCGCGGTATGTGCCGAATGCGGACGTCGAAGCGCGTATCCAGGAAATGAAAGGGCAATGCAAACTATGGCATGAAGCGACGGAAATTGCCGAACGCGAACAGCCAAAAGTGGAATGCGGAACCGTACCAACCGGCGTGGCAATGTCCACCGATTGATTGATACGACTAACGATCAAAGCGGTTCAAGGGTTCAATGCGCGAAATATTGCCTGGGAAACCTTACAAACTGGCCACCGGGCTCATGGTAATTTTGGCCGCAGACTCCAAATTACCCATGTAAGCAGTCACCTGATTGTTATAGGTGGCGCGAACGGACACCGCGATTTCGTTGCGAATTGCGACTTCCGCCTGCTGCCACATTTCCTGGTTTTGTTGGATTGCGTCCAGTGACATGCCGCCGAATTCGGATTCATGCCCGGTGTAGTAAGCTGCGACCTGGTCTTCAGTTACATTGGGAGAATCTCCCTGCGCGGACATCAGGGTGGTCTGGAGCATGAAGGCCTGGGAGTCCTCCATTTCCAACTGGTTGGAAGCCGGAGTATCGTTCAGCCGGGCAATTCCACCCGGTTCCGGCTGGTTGCGCATGGCCTGCAACGCGGCGAGTTGTTGATGTTGTGATTCGTCCAGGGCGATTCCCTGCTGCTGTGCCGCTTGAAAAATTAAGTCGCGATCCACGGCGCGTTTCAAGAAATAGTTGAGCGTCACTTTATCAAGCGCCACCGGCGCACCGTTCGTATCGGCCAGAGGAATGATGTCGGCCAGCCGGATGACGCGCCCGTTCACAGTTGCCAGCACTTGATCCGGAGTTAAGCTGACCAGTTGGCTCGATTCCGGGGCAGCTGGTTCGGAAGCGGTGGGTTTGGCGGCAGCCACCGGCGTTGCGGCCGGATGGTCCGGCTGAGAGGCGGCCGCGCTTTTTGAAACCCTCGCGGAGTGCACAAAAAGAATGGCGCAAATGGTCCCCATGACCAAAAGCGCCATTGTCCCCACCCCGATACGATCTCGTTTTTGCGACATACTCCAGCAATCCGAAGCATTGCCAATTTTATTGGCTTTGCAATACGACGTCTTCCATGCCTACGGGCACGCCCGGCGACGAGTTGTATTCGACCCAGGCACAGGAGCGGAAGAATATCGAAGAATTGAGCGTGTGGGACGGATAACCGCTGGTATTGAGGTTATAGATGAATTCTCCGTTGGAGGGCACCATGACACATCCGGGGCTGAACGCGGATCCGCACGAATTGGTC
>DASXFM010000522.1:0-6737 GCA_036489615.1 Verrucomicrobiia bacterium
TGGTAGCGCGTACGGGAATCGAACCCGTCTTTCAGCCTTGAGAGGGCCGTGTCCTAACCGATAGACGAACACGCCATAAACTCGAAAATACCTGAACAAGACCAATAATGGCGAGAAGAAACATCTTAACATTCCGCCAACTCGCCATATCGCAGCCCAGCATTGACAACCAAAATCGGGCCTGCCTCCCGTAGTTGTCAACCGAAGCCGGGCCTGCCCGGCGTAGCCTTAGCGAAGCCGGGTCAACCCGCCACAGTGGTCTTAGTCTGCCCCGGGTTCGTAATTGAAATGACTCCAGCCCAATTGCACATGCATTTGGAGTCTGCCGTCAGAGCAGGGTTGCCGCAAATGGTAACCGTCGGAGAACCAGGCGCCCACGGAGCAGCGGTGGCCGGCACGCAAGGTTGCGGGGTTAAGACTCCCAGCGCAGCCGCTGTCGCCGCTGCCACCTGCGGATTCGCCAAAGACTGGCACATTCCAAACGTCGGGATATTGGACATCGGCGCGAAATCCATAATCGTAGCGGCGGGTGTAGTGGCGGTGACAGTGGGAGCCGAAGTCGCGCTTAGCGCCCCGGGCGCTGCCCCGAAGGTGCAGGCCATCATTGCTCCGGTAACAACAAGCTCTGCCATACAAATGCGACTATTCAGCCATTCAAGCTAAATTGCAACCAAATTCTAATTCCCGGCCAATTCTCAGCATGCTCACGGTCGCTCCTGCACTGCGTGTAAATCTCGGATTTTTAAGTTAATTCGCCCCTTTTTCCTACGCTTGACACCGCCTTCCCGAAGTTTGACACTATCCCTCGCGCGGGTGTGGTTCAGTGGTAGAATGCGGGCTTCCCAAGCCTGAGATGAGGGTTCGATTCCCTCCACCCGCTCCATCCTCAACATTATGAGGATTCAAGAATTTTGCTCCGGCAAATTTCAGAGCCGGATTAGGGATAATAGCGGCAAGTTCGATTTTGGCGCATTCCGATTCATGAAATTGTTTCATCAAGCGGCTTTGTGTCTCGCTCTTTGGTCAACGGTTGTCATCGCTGCTCACGGTGATCCGTTATCGCCACGCGTTGTCATTTGCACAGACGCAGGCGGTTCGGACTTCGATGACTTTCAATCATTGGTTCATTTATTCGTTTACGCAGATCGTTTCGATATCGAGGGGATTATTTCGTCGCCGATGGGCGGTACCGGACGCCGCAAGCACATTCTCCAGGTCATTGACGCCTATGAGAAGGATTATCCGAATCTTAAAACTTATTCAACCCACTACCCGGCGCCGGATACGCTTCGCTCCATTTCCAGGCAAGGCGCACTTGTTACGGCAAGTTTGTGTGGCTATGGAAAGCCCACGGATGCTTCCCGGTGGATCATCCGATGCGCTCATCGCAATGATCCCCGCCCGCTTTGGATATTGATTTGGGGCGGATTGGATGACCTCGCCCAGGCGCTGCATGACGATCCGGCCATTGAATCCAAGCTTCATGTTTACTTCATTGGCGGCCCCAACAAAAAATGGGACCCGACGGCTTACGACTATATCGCGCGGGAACATCCGAACTTGTGGATGATTGAGGCCAACTCCACCTATTTCGGCTGGTTTGTTGGAGGCAATCAACAGGGTGAATGGGGCAACACAACTTTTGTCGCTAAACACATAGCCGGCCACGGAGTGCTCGGCGATTTCTTTGCAAAACATTATTGGCAGGGAAAGGTGCGGAATACCCTCAAAATGGGAGACACTCCATCGCTCGCATATCTTTTGGATGGCACGCCGGACGACCCGGTGAACACCCAGTCGTGGGGCGGTTCATTTGTCCGCGCCTGGAATCGGCCGCGGCGCGTATTCGATAACGCCCAGACCAATCCACCAACTGCCAATGACCAGGTCGAAACCTACTCCATAGTCGATATCGTCTATCATCCCTCGCCTATTGCACCGGCCAATACCAAATCAACTCTGCTGGTGGACCAACAGGAATTTCCCGCGTTCGTCGATGACACGGGAGGGTGGCATTTTATTTATTGTCCCAAACTGCCGAAGGCCTGGAATTACACAATCAAGAGCACATTTTCTGGCCTCAATGGCCGCACTGGCGGCTTCACCTCAGTGAATCCTGCGGTCGAAGAAGCAGCGCATCCATCATCACACTATCCGTATTGGTGGACAGATAATCCTGATCCCGCTTTGGCCGAAGGTGATCAGCAAGGAGCAAAAACGATAAGCCGATGGCGCGAGGATTATCTTCGCGATTTTGCGGCGCGGATGGATCGCTGCCGCGCACCATCATCGCCCCAAAGCTCTCCCTGAAACTGGTTAATGGCTTAAAATATTTGTATGAGGCAACGGCCAGGCTGAAGCTTTACCGGTTCGGTCCAATGGGTTTATTGATCGAGTGGCAATCGGAAAATAGTTTGCGTCCGCTCTCCGCATTTTGTTTGCATTTTCATTCAAATCAGCTTAAGGAGAATCCCTGTGCCAATCAGAATGCGCATCGACCGCCTGCTTTGTTGCCAAAACAAATCCATTTGGCGGGCCGCTGTATTTCCCGTTTTTGTTTTGCTGCCGCTGGTTGCGGTCCCATCCGCGCGCGCTGACGACACCAATTTAGAAAATCAAATCCAGGAACTGCAGCGCCAAAACGCGATTCTGGAACAGAAGCTGGAACAACAAAACCAATCCATCCAATCCCTGAGCGACCGGGTCAACGAATTGAACTCCACCAATGCGCCGCAGCAGGCCGGAGAATACACCGCGCCCGCCCCGCTCGGCGGGTACAACCTGGGCAATGTTCATTTGAGCGCCGAAGGTGGTGTCGCACTTTTCAATACGGGCCGGGAAGGTTTTGCGCCCGATGCCGAATTTCGCCTCGACGAAGCGCGCCTGTTCGTCGAAGCACCCATCTGGAAGGAAGTTTATTTTCAAGGTGAACTCGATTTGGCCACTCGTGAGGATTCCGGCATTAGTGTGACTCCCGGCGAAGTCTACCTGGACTGCCAGGATATTTCCGACCTCTGGGGAAAGGATGGCCAATTAAACCTGCGCGCCGGCAACATGTATATCCCGTTCGGCGAAGAATACCTCACTCGCTACGCGATTGATAATCCGCTCGTGTCGCATTCACTTTCAGATTTGTGGGGTTATTCTCCGGGCATTGAGCTTTACGGCAACCTTGGCCGCTTCACCTACGTCGCCGCAGTTCAAAATTCGATCTATGGCGACGGCATTGACGGTTTTGACGGAGATAAATCCGTCGCAGCCAGAATTGGTTACGACCCAAATCAGCACTTCCATTTCAGCATCAGCGCCATGCGCACGGGCAACCTGCACGCAAACAAGACCTCGGCCATTTGGTTCGCCAGCGGATTTTTCCAATCATTGGGCGGCCCTGACACAACGTGGTTTCACGTGGATCTGGTTGAAGGAGACGTCACCGCGCGCTGGTCCAGCGGGTATCTCCAGGCGTTCGCCGGCTTCGGGCACTACGGAGACAATGACCCCACCGCAAACAATAGCCGCGACTTCGTTTATTATTCAGCTGAAGGCGTGCAAAATCTCCCAAATAAATTTTATGCAGCCGCGCGGTTTAGCCAAATTCTCGCGGAAAAAGGAATCCCGGTCGTCGGCTTTGGCTATGATGATGACTATTTCAGCGCACAGGCTTCGGAATTGTGGCGGCTGAGCCTCGGATTGGGCTACCGATTTAGTCCAAATTTCCTGGTTAAAGCGGAATACGCATTCGAAAACGGGAGAGACATTAACGGCGAAGATCGCGACGACGAAAACTTTTTTGGCACAGAAGCTGCGTTTAAGTTCTGAAAAAGGGCGGAACTTTTCCGTCTTTCAACCATCTAACTTTCAATTTTTGGCAATGAAAGGCTCAGTCATCGTCATGATCGCCGCTTTCCTGTGCGGAGCCTCCGCCTTTGCGGGAACGATCGTGGGCAACGTTCACGCCGAACCCAAAGCCGGCGCGGATTCCACCGACGGCGCGGCGGACGGCGCCTATGCCAGCCGCAAATACAAATTCGTTCCAAAGGTGGATTATGCGGCGATGAAAGACTTTGTCGTTTACATCGAAGGTCCCGTGGGCACAAACACGGTCGCCGCAACCAATCTTCTGATCGTCAGCACTCAACGCATTGCCCAACACGGCGCGGCCTTTTCCCCTCACGTGCTGCCCGTAATGGTTGGAACGACTGTCGAATGGCCAAACGACGACGGCATCTATCACAACGTCTTTTCCATGTCCGATGCCAAGCAATTCGACCTCGGCCTTTACAAAGGCAATCCGCCGGACAAGCGTGTCACGTTTGATAAGACCGGGCGTGTGGACGTGTTTTGCTCCATCCATGAAAACATGCACTGCGTCGTGCTCGTTTTGCAAAATCCTTTCTTTGCTTCCACGGATGAAAATGGCAATTACAGAATTCCTGGCGTTCCACCCGGCACATACACGTTAAAAGCATGGCACGAGCGGCTGCCTGCGGATGAAAAGCAAATTGTCGTTCCCGCCGACGGCGAGGTCAGGGCTGACTTTACCCTCACCATAAAAAATCTCCCGCAACCGTGATCCAACTTAATTTCAGGACCAAAGTGCTCGCGCCGGTCATCGCCGTGATGGTCCT
Source organism: Verrucomicrobiia bacterium (assembly GCA_036489615.1). Taxonomy (GTDB): domain Bacteria; phylum Verrucomicrobiota; class Verrucomicrobiia; order Limisphaerales; family UBA11358; genus UBA11358. The sequence goes on from DASXFM010000522.1 coordinate 4,629, forward strand.
GCTGGTTGCCGTGACAGTCTATGTCGTTAACCGGCGCCTTACGCTTCAATTTCGAACCGCGGCGCAAAACACGTTGACCACTGCGGACACCGTTTTCCAGAACCTGCAAGCCATTCATAGCCAGGATTTGTTGCTGCGGTTTCATGGCCTGGTCGATGAACCGCTTTACGTGGCCGCTTTTCCGACCGCCGACCCCGCCACCTTGCGCGAGCCGCTCCAAAACCTTCTCGACGCGGAAGAGGACGTGGCCATTGTCTATTACGCCACCAACGCCGCGAACGTCCTGGCCAGCGAACAGCGCGACAACCGTGTTTCCCCCGCCGTTTTCGCCGGCGCCGCCAAAGCGGCCGCAGGCCAGGCGCTCGAGGGCCGGGCAAAGGTGGATACGATCAGCGCTGACAACCGGCTTTACGACGTAATTTCCATTCCCGTCTACGACACCTATAAGAGGCTCATTGGCGCTCTCACATTCGGTTCCGAAATCGGCGTCGGTGATGCAAAGAAATTCAGCGAAATCACCCGGTCGCAAATCCTCTTTTTTGCAGATGGCCACGTCATTGCTTCGACCCTGACTAATTCAGCCGCCTCGGCCGGGCTCGCGGATTTGATAAAGGATCCGTCCTGGAACACGGGCGTCAGGCAGGTTCCACTGGGCGATGCGCATTATTTTTATGTCGTCGGAAAATTTAATTCGTTGAACAACGACAAATCGCTCGGCTACGTCCTGTTAAGTCCGTACGAGGATTCGCTGCACGCCCTCCGGGCCACGCAAAGGGTCTTGGTTGGAGCCAGCCTCGGCGCAATCCTCATCGGCGGCGCGATCATCTGGTTTCTTATCAACAAAGTCACCGAGCCTTTGCGCGAGCTCCGTGACAGCGCCGAAGCGGTCGGGCGCGGCGACTATTCGCGCCGGGTCTCCGTCCATTCAAGCGACGAATGCGGCGAACTGGCCGCTACCTTCAACAAAATGACCGAAAACGTGCGGCAATCCCGCGCCGAACTCGAAAAGACCGTCGAGACGCTCAAAACCACCCAGGAACAGCTCATCCAAAGTGAAAAACTTTCCGCCGTCGGCGAATTCGTCGCCGGCGTGGCCCATGAATTAAACAATCCGCTGGCCGCCGTGACGGGTTTTGCCGAATTGCTGCGCGAAACCGACCTGGACACCCAATATCGCCGCCAACTCGATTTGATTTTCAAAGCCGCTCAACGCTGCCAGAAAATCGTGCAATCGCTGTTGAGCTTCGCGCGGCGGCATCCAGTTGAACGCAAGTCCGTTTCTCCGAACGAACTCGTCGAGGCCGTTTTGGAAATCGTCGCCTATCCCCTGCGTACCGGCAACGTCGAGGTAACGACAAATCTCGACCCGAATTTGCCGGCTGTGATGGCGGACGGCCACCAGATTCAGCAGGTCCTGCTCAATATCATCAACAACGCGAGACAAGCCCTCGAAGCGCGCCAGCCCGGCAGCAAAATTGCCATTTCCACCGCCGTACACGGCTCAAATGTTCGCTACACCATTCAGGACAACGGCCCCGGTATCGCTCCGGAAAATCTGCGCCGAATTTTTGACCCGTTTTTCACCACCAAAGAAGTTGGCAAAGGCACTGGCCTGGGTTTGAGTCTCTGTTACGGCATCATCAAGGAACATGGCGGCGACATACGCGTCGAAAGCAGCCCGGGCAAAGGCGCGACATTTTTTGTTGAGTTGCCTGTGGTTCCCGGTAACGGCCAACCGGCTGCAAGCGCTAATCCGCCGGAAAAAAATATTCTCGATCCACTCGAAGGCACCGGCAAAAAAATTCTCGTCATTGATGATGAAGAAGCGATTTTGCAAATGGTCAGCGAAAGCTTGAGCCGCAGCGGTTATCAGGTGGAAACGGCCATCGACGGTGAAACCGGGCTGCGCCGCCTCAAACAGAACCGCTATGACGTCGCGTTGTGCGACTGGAAAATGCCCGGACTGAACGGCCGGCAGGTCTACGACCAATTGGGCGCCAGCCGGCCCGAGCTTTGCCGGCGCATCATTTTTATTACTGGCGACGTGATTAACGAGCAGATGCGTGATTTCCTAAAAGCCGAAAAACGTCCGTGCCTGGGCAAACCCTT
>DASXFM010000072.1:0-14222 GCA_036489615.1 Verrucomicrobiia bacterium
GTTGGTCCAGATGACCATGCCCGAGGTGACGTTGGTGACACTGAGCCAGGGTTTGTTCAGGTCGGTGAAATTGGCCTGCATGGTCAGGTTGCTCTGCATCATGAACGTGACGGTGGGCGTATTGGCATAGACATGGAACGGGGTGCCGGTGCCACCGGTCCAGTTGGTAAAGACGAAGCCGGCGTCAGGATAAGCGGTCGTGGTATAATTTTGGCCGACGCGCAACCAGGCATTGCTGTAGTTGGGATAGATGAGGGCCTTGCCGCCGGTTTGGAGATTGAGCTGATTGCTGGCTCCGTAAACGAGGTAATAGAAATTGGTGGTCGAGAAGTTGCCGTTGGTGGCCTGGGCATAAACGCTGAAGGTGTTGGTGCCGGCCGGGAGCGCGAGGGAAGCACTCCAGTTGGTCCAGCCATCGGTGGAAGTGACTGGCGTATAGGCTGCGCCGTTGAAGGAGTAGTTGACGGTAGCGATGGCCTGATCATCAGTGGCCAGGCCGGTGACCGTGAAATTGGAGTTGGTCCAGATGACCATGCCCGAGGTGACGTTGGTGACGCTGAGCCAGGGTTTGTTCAGGTCGGTGAAGTTGGCCTGCATCGTCAAGCCATTAACCATGGTAAACGAGACTGTGGGGCCATTGGTGTAAAAGGTGTATGTTCCATTGGCACCGCCAGTCCAATTGGTGAATATGAATCCGCTGGCCGCGTAGGCTGTCATTGAGTAGACCTTCCCGAGTTGCAGGAGTGACCCACTGTGGTAGGGGCTATAAATGGTCCCCTGTCCATTTGTTTGGACGGTCAAAGTCGCGCTTTGGATAAAGACGAAGTTCAAGGTATCCGTCGTTGAAATGTTCCCGCTGGTATCCACGTCGTAGGCTGAAAGGGTATTCGTCCCGGGTGTCAGTGTGAGTGCAGCATACCAATCAGCTCCATTGGTTGTAGCGCGCGCATAAGACGCGCCATCCAACGAATAGTAGACATTGGCCACAGCCACATTATCCGTGGCCTGGCCCATGACGGTGAACGTTGCATTACTGACCTGCATTCCCGCTGTCAAGTTGGTGATGTTCAGCCATGGTTTATTTGTGTCAGCAAAATTGGCCTGCAGGGTCAAATTAGCGAGCATCGTGAACTGCACCGTAGGATTATTGGTATAATAGGCCAGCGATGTGCCGGTGCCACCGGTCCAGTTAATGAACATGGACCCATTGGCAGGCATGGCCGTCAGGGAATACATCTTTCCGATCTGCAGGAGAGAGCCATTATAGAGGGGGGTAATGCTACCTTGCCCATTGGTCTGAACTGTGAGGGACGAGGGTACGACACAATCAAGATTTACCATGTCGGTTGTAGAAATATTCCCGGCATTGTCCACAGCATAGGCCGAGATGGTATTTGTTCCCGGTATCAAGGTGGGTGACACATTCCAATTAGCCCCGCTGACACTGACTGTCGTATAAGCCGAACCATTCAGCGAAAAATAGACAGAGGCCACCGCCACGTTGTCCGTAGCCTGGCCGGTGACCGTAAATACAGTATTGCTCACCTGCATGTCCGGGGTGACATCAGTGATATTGATCCAGGGTTTGCTTGTGTCCACAAAATTGGCCCGTAGCACCAGGTTGCTGATCATGGTGAAGGTTACTGTCTGTGCAGTGGTATAGAGGTTATAGGTTCCGGAAGGCCCGCCTGTCCAATTGGAGAACATGAATCCATTGGCAGCCGTTGCCGTCATGGAATAGCTTTTACCGAGTTGCAGCAACAATCCGTTGTAATTGGGGTTGATATTTCCCTGTCCATTGGTCTGGACAGTTATGAGTATGTTTGGAACATAAACGATGCTGACTGTATTGGTCTTTGAGAAATTCCCGCTCGTATCTACGGCATAAGCGGCCACGGTGTTTGTGCCGACCAGCAGCGACAGCGACGCGGTGGTCCAATTAGTCCATTGATTGGACGTTTTGGCTTGCACAAAGAGAGCGCCATCAAGGGAATAATAGACATAAGCGACGGCGATGTTATCCGTGGCATTCCCCATCGCAGTAAAGGTTGCACTGCTCACCTGCATCCCTGAGACGACATTCGTGATGCTCACCAATGGACTATTGGTGGTAGAGATTGGGGGAGGAGTGTAAGAAGTTTGCGAGGAATAACCGCTCTGCAAACCTGAACTGTTGACGGTGGTAGCCGCAAAATAATATGTGACACCCACGAGCAAACCCGGAATCGTCAGGGTCGTTACGTTCCCAACGGAAATCATGTTGGTATAATTTCCACTCGCACCGCCGTAATAGATATCATACCCGACTATGTTTGGGCTGGAACTGGCGCTCCAATTGAGGGTGACGCTCTCGGTGGTCTGCGCCATGGTACAGTAACTATGACCACAAGCCAGCAATGCGCATAACCAAAAGGTTAGCAAGCGCAGGTATCTATTCCTTCCGAAGCGTCTTTCCATTTGCCGCCCAAGACCGCATAAAGAATGCCAAAGTCAAACCCCGGAAAATTGAAATTTTAAAAAAAGTGGAGCTAAGTCCTGGGCGTCCTTTGCCCGAAGTGGGAAGGAAAGATTTTGGAACACCAGCATGTCCTGTTTCCAGACATGCATTAACCATGACCGTAGAAGAACGGTCCTAGGAAACCACCCTTAATCGCGATCTCGATGCGACCGTTTAACGCCAAAATGAAACCCGTCTTTATCCTGATAGCCCTCGGGAACTTGGTTTTTGATGAAATTACTGAATAACACAGTAATTTTCGTCCAGATTCCCGTTGCCGACGTTGGATTAGCCCACGTTCTGTATTTTGCGACGTTTGATGTCATGCCAGCCATAAAGCATTAGCCATGCCGCTTTTGACTTTCTTTGACTATGACCGTAACCGCAGTCAGATTATAGACACGACATCGGTATAAAAATGGATGAGCTTAACCGAAATGTTCGGTTTTTTATTGGGTGACTGCTTATTGGGCATTTCTTTCATTTGACGTTTTGGGTGTTTTTAGGTATATTTCCTTAAGAAAGCTAGGTGAATTTCCTGCTTGCAAATAAAAGTGCCTGTGAATAAGTGAGAAGGAAATCTTCTGGGATGATTGATTTTAAAGGCAAAATGACAATTTCAACGAAACAGAAAAAAGCTCAGATTTTGGTGGTGGATAACCAAAGTCTGGTCCGCGAAGGCTTGATTCGGATTATTAACCGACAGAAAGACCTTAGTTGCTGCGGCGCCGTCGATGGCATTTTGGCCGCGCAAAAGGAACTATCCGTGCAGAAACCGGATCTGGTTTTAACGGATGTGCTGTTGCCGGATGGAAATGGACTCGATTTTGTCAGAAATTTGGTCACTGAACATCCCGATCTCCTTATATTGGTTGTTTCTCAATGTGATGAAAACCTCTATGCCGAGCGCGCGTTAAAAGCCGGAGCCCGCGGATTTGTGATGAAAAATAACGCCGCATCGGAGATTCCCGGGGCAATCAGGGCCGTCCTGGCTGGCGAATTTTACGTTAGTCGGAAGATTGCTGCGCTGGCTCTGCATCAAATGGCCGGGAGAAAATCCGGCTTTCAGCGTGAAGGCTTGGGAAATCTTACGGATAGGGAGTTGCAGATCTTTCAATTATTGGGTGCAGGAATCAATACCAGGGATATTGCAGACAAACTGCATTTGAGCATCAAAACCGTTGAAACTCACCGGGAGAACATCAAGCGAAAGCTCAAGTTATCCAATGCCTCTGAATTGCTCCGTTATGCGACAAATTGGGTCGAAAGCCAAAGTGCCGGCTTCTATTCTCCACTAGAAAATGAGCAACCAGTCTAAGGTTTGCCCCTGCCTTAAAATAGGGTATTGCTCCTGATTGCTAGGGTGTTTGAAATATGTTTTATTTAATGTTGAGCCGAGAGTTGATTAAGCGCATTTTATAAGTAAACGCTTCCTCCCTTCAACAATTTCGGTATATTGTTATAACTTCAAACGGGTTACAGAGGTAAATGGCCTGATGGTGTATATCACGTCCCAAGAATTATAAGATTATTCCCTTAGCCACATTCAGTGAATTGTCCTGATTGTTGAAAGAGTAGTGGTGTGTTCTATTATCTAGACAGGCTTGTTCGCCTGCTTGGATCGTTTGCTGAATAATTAAGCTACTTTTCTGGCGAGAACAAATAAGCGGCAAGAAAAATGCATTAGATCCTGTAAGTGTATCAGTAACGGGTTTTTTATTTTTTAGAGACATTTTTGGAAGAAACGGCAAAAGACAAAAAATTTCATGCGTATAAACCGGAATCAGTCGGTCCCGTTGAGAAGCCTTGCTGAGGTTTGCTTATAAGAATGCAAACGTCTTCTCCAGCCTGGTATTGCGCGCGCACGAAGCCTAAACATGAGCATATTGCGGCGGCAAACCTGCGAAAGAACCTCCAATTGGAGGTTTTTCATCCCCGCTTGCGGGTTGAGCGGGCGACCCAGCGGGGAATTGTCCGGGTCATCGAACCACTTTTTCCCTGTTATATTTTTATCCGTTGCGTGCTCGAATCCCGGCTGGCGGAAATCCAGCATACCAGTGGCGTGACTGGCCTGATTCGGTTCGGTGGAAAAATTCCCCTGATCGAGGACGCCCGCATCGAGGAATTGCAGGAATGTTTTACGGCGGAAGAGCCCATGGATGTGGAAAGCCGCCTCGCGCCGGCGGATGAAGTCCGGATTGCTGACGGTGTGTTTGCGGGCATTCGCGCGTTTGTTTTGCGGGTCATGCCGGCCCGGATGCGGGTCCAGGTGCTCTTGGATATCCTGGGGCGGCCGACGCCGGTGGAAGTGGATCGTACTTCGGTAATCCTAGAGAGGAACTCTCTGGCGGATTTGGCGCCGCTCCTGGCGGCACCGATCCGGAAAGAATTTGCGGTACAAAATTGAGCCTGTTGGTGAGGGCTGGTTCCCTGAAGTGGATGCCGGGGAACAAAAATTGGTTGAGATTTTTGGAAGCAATCATCAAAACCTATAAGTGCGGAGCTTTGCCCGCATTTGGCGAAAAAAAACATAAGTTAAAAATCTGAAGAAAAACCTGAGGTAGTAATTCTGTTGTGAACGATTCTAGTTATCAAAATCAGTTAGAGGGTGAGTCTGGTACGATCCAAATCCCGCGCTGGAAGCGGGTACTGGATGTGCTTTTGATTTTATTGGTCCTGCCGCTGGTGCTGCCCCTGGCCGTGCTTATCGGCATCTTTATCATGTTGGTTTCTCCCGGGTCCATCCTGTTCCGGCAGGAGCGGGTGGGACTTTTGGGCCAGCGCTTCATGTGCCTCAAGTTTCGTACGATGTTTGTCCGTGCCGAGACCGCCTCGCACGAAGGTTATCTTGGCCAACTCATGGATTCCAATGCGCCGATGCAAAAATTGGACAACCGTGGCGATTCGCGAATTATTCCTTTTGGCTGGGTTTTGCGGTCTTCCGGTTTGGACGAACTGCCCCAGTTGCTCAACGTGCTTAATGGTGAAATGAGCCTCGTCGGGCCGCGTCCCTGTCTGCCCTACGAAAGCGACAAGTATTTGCCGTGGCAACGCGAACGTTTTAATACGCTGCCCGGCCTTACCGGCCTCTGGCAGGTCAGCGGCAAAAACCGCACGACCTTCAATGAAATGATGCAATTGGATATCCGATATTCCCGCAATAAAACGTTGTGGATGGACCTGGTGATCATCTTCAAAACTGTGCCGGTAATGATCGGACAGATGATCGAATCACGGCTGAAAAAGCGTGCTGCGGCCCAGGCCAATGCGCCGTTACCTGCTAGCGTGCGAACCGGCAATTTTGCGGTCAACGGGATTGAACGGATCAGCCGTAAAAACCAGCCCGGAAAATTTACGGTGGGAACACAGCCGAATTAAACTCTAACGGTGAAAGGAATTATATGACGAAACAACTCAAGGTTGGTGTTATTGGATGTGGATATTGGGGTCCAAATTTGGCGCGCAATCTCCGCTCCCTGCCGGATTGCAATCTCAAGATGATGAGCGACCTGAGCGAGCAGCGCCTCGGTCACCTCAAATCATTGTATCCGGAAATCGAGGGCGTCACTGATTATCGCCACCTTCTGAACGGCACCGGCCTAGACGCCATCGTCATTGCCACGCCGGTCAAAGCGCATTATCCCCTGGCGAAAGCCTGCCTGTCCGCTGGCAAACATACCTTCATTGAAAAGCCCATGGCGCTTTCCACTGCGGAGTGCGAAGAGCTGATCGACATCGCCCGGCGCAAGAGCCTGGTGTTGATGGTCGGCCATACCTTCCTCTATTCGCCCGCCGTCAGGAAAATTAAAGAGATTGTTGACCACGGTGACCTCGGTGAAATCCGGTATATCTGCGCGCGCCGCCTTAACCTGGGATTATTTCAAAAAGATATCAACGTGGCCTGGGATCTCGCGCCACATGACATCTCCATCGCGCTTCACATCATGGGCGAAATGCCCCTGTCCGTGAACTGCCGCGGCAGCGCCCATGTGACCCCCGGCATCGAAGATGTGACGACGATGTGCCTGACGTTCCCCAAACAACGCACGGCTATTGTCCACAGCAGTTGGCTGGATCCCCGCAAGGTTCGCGAAATGACCATCGTCGGCAGCCGTCGCATGATTGTTTATGATGACGTCGCGCCGCTGGAAAAAATTCGGATTTTCGACGCCCGCGTCGAGCGTCCGCCCCACTACGATACCTTTGCGGAATTCCATTACGCCTATCACTATGGCGATGTGTATGCTCCCTACATCAAGCAGGAAGAACCGTTGAAAACCGAGATGCAGCACTTCCTGGATTGCATCCGCAACGGAACCAAGCCCATGACCGATGGGGTTCAAGGGCTGGACCTCGTGCGAATCCTGGAAGCTTCCTCGGAATCTCTGCGCCGCTGCGGCGCGGCCGTCAATATCGAAGAGTCACAGCCGGCCGGCGAAGTGCGGGCCTCTCAAGCGGATCGTCCTTTGAATGGTCTCATGACCCCTCAAGGCCGTGCCAATGGCACCAACGGCAAAGGGAATTCTTCCTCGAGGAAAGTCAAAATTCGCGTGAATGCGACCCGGGTTGAGTAAGTCATGAATCAACCTCAGCCGCCCTATGTGCTCATTGCTCCAAACGTAAAACTGGGGCGTAACGTTCGTCTGTTTGGGTTCGCCAACCTTTACGGTTGCGAACTCGGAGATGACGTAAAAGTTGGGCCGTTCGTCGAAATTCAAAAAGGCGTCAAGATTGGGAACCGCTGCAAAATCTCCAGCCACAGTTTCCTTTGCGAAGGAGTGGTTCTGGAGGATGATGTTTTTATTGGCCACAACGTCACGTTCACCAATGACCGTTTTCCCCGGGCCACGAACGGGACCGGGCAATTACAATCGGAAGCAGACTGGCAGTGTCTTCCGACGATCGTTAAACGGGGTGCCTCCATCGGTTCCGGTGTCACCCTTCTTTGTGGCATCACCGTTGGTGAAAATGCTTTGATCGGTGCGGGCAGTGTGGTCCTCAGGGATGTGCCGCCCGATACAGTGGTAGCAGGCAACCCGGCCAAGACCATCCGGTCTTTGCCGCGGAAAAGTTAAACGGGATAGACCTTATGCCGGCGGGAAGCATGACCGCGGCCTCAGGTATTCGTCCCGGTTCCATTGATGTGAATGCGGCAAGCGGCGGAGCTGCAATAACTGCAGCGCAATGTGTTAATCCGGTTCGCTTCCCAAACTGGGACACACTGGTAGCGTCTTATTCTAAGTATTCCTTTTTCCACAGTGCCGCCTGGGCCAAAACATTGGAAGAGACTTATGGTTTTCAGCCGTTTTATTTGACGGTGGCAGGAGCCGGGACAGGCAATGCTCTGCTTCCGCTCATGGAAGTCGATAGCTGGCTCACCGGTCGCCGCGGAATTACCCTCCCGTTTACGGATGATTGCGGCCCGCTGTATCAGGATGCCGCCACGGCACGGGGCCTGGTTCAACACTCGTTTGAGTTGGGGAAATCGAGAGGATGGAAATCCATAGAATTTCACGGGGAAAAAGAATTATTTCCCGAAGCCCCGGCCTCCCTTTCATTTCACGGGCACAGTTTGAATTTAGAGAAAGGCGAAGAAGCTCTTTTTGCGGGTTTGGAAGCCTCCGTACGGCGCGCCATCCGCAAAGCGGAAAAGAGAGGGGTGATTGTGACTGCCTCGCAGGATTTGGATGCGATGAAGATATTCTACGCATTGCAATGCCAAACCCGCCGGAAACACGGTTTACCCCCGCAGCCTTTCAATTTTTTTAGAAACATTTACCGGCATGTGCTGTCAAAGAACCTGGGTATGATCGTGATTGCCAGTAACCAGAATCATCCTATCGCTGCTTCCGTCTATTTCCAGATGGGCGCGCGTGCTATTTACAAATTTGGCGCTTCGGACGAATCCTTCCAGCATTTGCGGGGCGCCAACCTGGTCATGTGGGAAGCCATCAAGCGGCTCGCCCGCAACGGTGCAAAGACTTTGGACTTGGGCCGGACCTCCCTCGGCAATGAAGGGTTGCGGCGGTTTAAGCTCAATTGGGGCGCCCACGAATATAAGATCGAATATGTTAAATATGATTTGCGCCGGGATATTTTTATCACCGAAATCGATGCGGTCACGGGATGGCATAACCGGGTGTTCCGGGCATTGCCGATGGGCCTTTCGCGGATGATTGGGGCGGCGTTATACCGCCATATCGCTTGAGGTGAGAAAGTTTGTTTTCTTTGTGCCGCAAATGGTTATAATCCGAATTGCATGAACAACAACCGACCAGTTGAGACTCCGGCAGGGATATCGTTGGGCGATATTTATTATGTTATTTTCCGCCACAAGTGGAAAATCATCTTCACTTCCCTGATGGGGCTTGTTGCTGCTGCGGCTATTTATCATTTCCGGCCGCCGCCCTATCAGTCCCAGGCGGAGCTGTTGATCAAATATGTTTCGGAATCGTCGCAGACGGCATTGGGAGACGATAATCAAAAGGTGCTCGTTCCGGACTCGCAGGGCGAAGGCATCATCAATTCGGAAATCCAGATTTTGACCAGCCTTGACGTGGCGGAAGAGGCCGCGACCAATATCGGAGCGGCCAACATCCTTGGTAAAGCCGGCAACAGTATCAATCAGGCTGCAAATTATATCCGCGCCAATTTGCAGGCCGATCAGCCCGACAGCCATAGCAGCATCATCACCGTCACGTTCAAGCACCCGAATCCGCAGATCGTCCAGCCCATTCTCCTGGAAGTCATCAATGACTATTTCCAGAAACATTATGAGATCCATTCGAATGGCGGACAGTTTTATGATGCCCTGACCATGGAGCAATCGACTTTGAATGTTCAGTTGAACGCCACGGAGCAACAGATCGCTGATCTCAAAAATCAGGCTAATATTACCTCGATAGAAGATTCCCAAAAGGACCTCTCCGGGCAGATCACTAAAATTCATGATGCGGTTCTCGACGCGCAGGTCGAGTTGTCGGGGGATGAGGCGGCGATAAAACAAATTAGCGGCAACAAATCATTGCAGGAAGTAGCCACCAACGTGCAACCGGTCATTCCCCCGGTTGAAGTTGATGCCTTCACGCGCATGAACGCCAACCTCGAAGCTTTCCGCAAAAAGGAGGATGATTACCTGCTCCAGGGATTTACTCATAGTAATGCTCTGGTCCAGGTGGTGGATGAACAGATTGCCGATGCGGAAAAAGCTAAAAGTGATCTTCAAAAAAAATATCCGCAAATCGGGACCCCAACTGCGACGGCAAGCACTGCTGTTACCACTGACGCAATCACGGATCCGAAGATACAAATGGCGAGGATCGTCGCGCTCCAGGCCAAAATCAAAGCGTGGAACGACCAATTGCTCCAGCTCCAGACGCAGTCCACGAACCTGAATAATTTGGCCCCTAAGATTGCGGAATTGGAACAGACTGAATCCATCGAAAAGGCCAATTACCAGCATCTCTCTACCAGCCTGGAGGAACATCACATAGATGATTCCCTCGATACCGGCAAAGCGCCCAACATCAAGTGGGTGCAGATGCCTTCGCCTCCCTGGCGCGATTGGAAAAAAACCTATAAACAAGCCGGCATGGTCGCGTTCGGCGGAATTTTTGCGGGCCTCGCCTGGGCCTTTATCATCGAAATGTTCCTGGATCGTTCGGTCCGCCGCCCCGTCGAGGTGAAGACCAAATTGAAGCTCCCGCTTTTCCTCTCCATTCCTGATGTGCGCCGCAATGGTCATGCCGCCCTGGCCGCGACTACGGAACGCCGCCGACTGCAATTAAAGAACGGTGAGGATACCGGTGCGATGTCGCAAACCAATGTCCCGGCAACCGATGGAAATGGCGCTTTGCAGATCGTCTCGCTGGAACAAAACCGGGTCCTGCAGCCCTTTTACGAAGCGCTCCGCGACCGGTTGATCGCTTATTTTGAGATCAAAAATCTCACTCATAAACCTAAGCTGGTGGCCGTGACGGCTGCCCATCAGGGCGCGGGTGTCAGCACCGTGGCAGCGGGACTAGCCGCCTCCCTTTCCGCCACGGGCGAAGGCAATGTCTTGCTGGTGGATATGAATATCGAGAACGGGGCCGCCCAGCGATTTTACAAGGGCAAGGCTGCCTGCGGATTGGATACCATTCTAAAACGGGAAACCAGGGGAGAAGCGATGGTCCATGAAAACCTGTATGTCGTGAATGGCAATGCCGAAAGCGGTCTTCCCAATGCTCTGCCCAAACGTTTCTCCGCCTTGATCCCTTCGCTCAAAGCCAGCGATTACGATTATATCATTTTTGATCTCCCCCCCGTCAGTCCCACCAGTATCACGTCGCGTGTTTCGAAATTTATGGACGTAACATTGCTGGTGCTCGAATCTGAAAAAACCAACCTCGAGGTCGTCCAACAGGCGAATACGTGGCTGGTCGAATCCGGCGCAACGGTCGGTGCGGTTCTCAACAAGACCCATCAGTACGTTCCCTCACGATTGAACCAGGAATTTTTGAGCGATCGCTGACACGCGGGTCGCGCCCGCCCTCGCATCGTTCGTTCCCTCAGGAAATCGTGGACGGGAAGAGCCGGTAATTTTTATTTCCATGCCTAGAAACCGCATTTATTACGGCCTCAAGCCCTATCTGCCCTGGCGCCTGCGGATTGCCGTGCGCCGCATCCTCGCGCGCTGGCGGCGCAAAGCGTACCAGGACGTCTGGCCCATCAAAGAGTCCGCGAAAAATCCTCCCGCCGGCTGGGCCGGCTGGCCGGATGGAAAAAAATTTGCCTTTGTCCTGACCCACGACGTGGAAGGTTCGCATGGGCTGGGCAAATGCCGGCAATTGATGCAGCTCGAAATGGAAATGGGTTTCCGGTCCTCGTTCAATTTCATTCCCGAAGGTGAGTATCGCGTGTCGCAGGAACTCCGGGAGGAGCTTGAACGCAATGGCTTTGAAGTGGGCATCCAGGACTTGAAACACGACGGCAAACTGTTTCAAAGCCGGGAATCGTTTCGCAGCGGCGCCGCCCAGATAAATCGCTATGTGCAGGAATGGGGCGCGAAAGGTTTCCGGTCCGGTTTCATGTTTCATAACCTGGACTGGGCTCACGACCTGGATGTGGATTATGCGTCTTGCACCTTTGACACCGATCCTTTTGAACCGCAACCTGATGATGTTGGTACGATCTTTCCCTTTTGGGTTCCGCGCGCGAATGAGCCAGTCATCCAACCGGCCGGCCTTTTGTCTTCCGCTTCGCTTCCCGGGCACGGACGCAAAGGTTATGTTGAGATTCCTTATACGATGCCCCAGGATTCGACCCTTTTCCTCCTGCTTCAGGAGCGCGGGCCAGATATCTGGCTCAATAAACTGGACTGGCTCGTAAAGCATGGCGGCATGGTCCTGGTCAATGTTCATCCGGATTATACCGCCATGGACGACAAGGTCAGACGGCCCGACGAGTTCTCGGTGGCATTTTACCGAAAACTGCTCGATTATGTACGTTCGAAATATGCAGGGCAGTACTGGCAGGCGCTTCCGAAAGAAGTGGCTGCCTATATTTCCAGCCGGCAGAACGGTTCGATGGACTCGATCGGCAGGCGCGATCAATTAGGAGTGCGCGAAACCGTTTCCCGATACGAATTGGCTTCGACCAATGGGAATGGTTCTTCGACGCTGACAGCCACCTCCCGGGAAAATACGGTTTCAGTTCCCACGCAAACCGGGGTTTCTCCCCAGGAACATTCCAGCCCGGCCTGGAATCGGGCCGCAAAAAATGGCGAGGTTTCCCGAAACGGCAAGCCTTTGCTCAAGGGACGGCATGCGGCCGTTTTGCTGTTTTCTGAATATCCTGACGATCCTCGTCCACGGCGCGCGGCGGAAGCGCTGGCTCGGGAAGGCGTGAATGTGGACGTCATCTGTCTCCAGGAAAGTCCCGACGAACCACGGCATGAGACCGTTGATGGAGTCGATGTCTACCGGGTCCCCTTGCAACGCCGCCGTGGCAGCAAAATCGGCTACATTTTCCAATACGGTGCTTTTATTTTGGCTTCGTTTCTTTTCCTTTGCCGCCGCTCTCTCGGACAACGGTATGACCTGGTCCATGTCCATAACATGCCGGACGTGCTGGTTTTCAGCGCGCTGGTACCCAAACTCCTCGGCGCGAAAGTCATGCTGGACCTGCATGACCCCATGCCTGAACTGATGCTGACTATTTTTAAATTGCAGCCGCAAAGCCGGATGGTGCGCCTCCTGAAGCTCCTGGAAAAATGGAGCACGGGATTTGCTGATCTGGTCCTGACGGTCAACCAGGCTTCCAAGCGCATTTACACGTCCCGCAGTTGCGCGCCGGAAAAAGTCCAGATCATCATGAATTCCCCGGACGAGCAGGTGTTCCAATACCAGCCCGTGGCTTCCCTGGCGCCCAAAAAGAAAGGCTCCCATGAACCGTTTAAATTCATGTATCATGGTTCGATCTTTCCGCGAAACGGGCTGGATCTGGCCGTAGACGCACTCGAGATTGCCCGGCGCTCCATTCCCAATGCCCAACTCGTGGTCTGTGGCGACAACAATCCGTTTCTGGAGCAGGTCATCGCTTCCGCTAAAGAACGGGGCCTGGAGAAAGCGATTTCTTATCTCGGCCGCTGTGACCATCAGCAAATCGTCGCCGCGATCGATAAATGTGATGTCGGCGTCATCCCCAATCGTCGCAATACCTTTACCGAGATGAACACGCCGACGCGGATTTTTGAGTATCTCGCGCGTGGCAAAGCGGTCATCTCCCCCCGGGCGCAGGGGATTCAGGATTATTTTCGCGATGAGGATATGCTCTTTTTTGAGCTCGGAAATGCCGAAGACCTCGCACGTAAAATGGAAGACGCCTTCTTCCATCCCGACAAAACGGAGGAAATCGTTCGCCGGGGACAGGAGATTTATCTGGCTCATCGCTGGAGCCGGGAATCAGCCGGGTTTATTAGCGCGGTCACCGAATTGTCAGGCCACAAATCCTAAAACCGGAAATGATTGCTGTCCTGGCTGAAGCGGGCGAACACACAGCCGTCAGGGAGTTTTTTGAATTATTCAAAACCCCCTGGGAATTTTACCGTGAAGGCAGCAAATGTTCGGTGTTGATCTGCTCCCGGAATAACCTGCCGGCCAACTCCGCCAAACTCGTTTTACTTTATGACAGCCGGGAAAATGCGTTTGACCATGCCAACGGAGTGCGGGTTCGTTCGGGGCATTCCGGAGCGATGCTTTCGCGCGGAGGAAACCGGATTCCTATTTACGGAGATTGCCTGGCCTTGGCCGCTTCGGGGGCCAGCGAGGTCCTGCATGAGTCCAGCGGGGAGCCGGCCTCGGTAGCAATCGCTTCGGGCGGCCAGCAGATTGTTCGCATTGGATTCGATTTGTTTCGGGAAGTGCAGCATTTGCTGACTCTGGGCCAGCCCGCCGGCCATGCGCAAATACCTACGTTGGAGCTGCACATCGCCTGGTTGCGTGATTTGATCCTTGGCTACTCGCTGCCGCTGGTGGAGATTCCCCCGGTTCCCATGGCGCACACTTTCATCGCCTGCCTGACGCATGACATGGATCACATCGGGATTCGGAATCATAAGTTTGACCACACGATGTTTGGATTTCTTTACCGCGCCACCGTGGGTTCCGTGTTAGATTTTTGCCAGGGAAGGAAAACCTTGCGACAATGGGGAGCCAACTGGCTTGCGGCGCTCAAGCTTCCGTTG
>DASXFM010000548.1:0-8576 GCA_036489615.1 Verrucomicrobiia bacterium
CAACTGGCCGGGCAGAGTAATGTCCCGTATGTGTTGCAATCTTCGACGGATCTTTACCATTGGACTTCGATTTCAACCAACACTTTGAGCAGCGGTGGCGTGCTGGACATTACGAACAGCATCGTACCGGGGATGAGGGAACAATTTTGGCGGGCCTTGCGGCAACAAGGAAATTAGGAAGGGAAATATTCGAATGAGGAAAGTAGGAAAGCAGGAAGCCAGAGGGGGAATTCAGATTCTTAGCCGCGAAAGACGCGAACGGCGGAATTTTTTAAATGAGGAAGGCAGGAAAGCAGGAAGGGAATAAATTGGGCCGGAACGTGGGTTAGATGCGTTCGCGCTTGGGCGCTCACGAGCCCTTCGGGATCGAGTTTAATTGTTTGACATCGGTACCCGGGGCGGCGCTCACCGACTCGCTTGCCCCGGGCTACATATATATCGCCCCGCTGGGGCTTTCGGTCGGCGGCTATGCCGGGCCAGATGCGGGCATCATTCCATTTATTCTGTCCATTCTGTCTAAATCACAATTTGAGATTGCGGATTGCGGGGCCGGCGGAGACAGTGTCACTAACCCGAAAATGAACGGTTCGAAGAAACATCTTGAGCTTTTGGATTATACCCGCGCTGTGGCCATTATTTCGGTGCTGCTCTTCCATACCCTCAGTTGCACGTTTGGTTATGGGGACCTGCCGTGGCACGGATGGGTCCGCGGTTTTTCCGTACCGAGTTGGTTTCTTTACCTGCTTCCGTTCAGTTTCGGCCAGGCAGGTGTCGCCATCTTTTTTGTCGTCAGCGGGTTTTGCATCCATTTGAGTTTCCAACAACAGGGCAAGGACTGGCGGAGCTTTTGGATCCGGAGATTCTGGCGGATTTACCCGGCTTACATTGCGGCGATGGTCTTTGCGGTATTGATTCTGACGACAAATTCACGGGCGGATTTTCATAGTTCACCGGTTTGGACGCAAATGGCGGCGCATTTGTTTTTGGTTCACAACTATAACCAGGTCACGTTCATGGGAATAAACGGGTCGTTTTGGAGCCTGGCGATAGAAGCGCAGTTGTATTTGCTGTATCCGCTCCTGCTGGTAATGGTTGGCAAATTGGGCTGGCGCCAAACTATGGTCATGCTGGCGTGCTGCGAGTTCCTGATTCGCGGCGCGGACGGGATCGTCCAAACGACCGGGGCCGGAAATACTATTTACGGGCAGATCAGCTGGCTGTTCGCGGCATCACCGTTGGGTTACTGGTTTAGTTGGACCCTGGGGGCCCGGCTCGCCGAATCGTATCTGAAAAATGAGCCGTCGCCGTTTGCCAGGATTCCTTTTGTTCCGTTGTTGGCAGTGACCCTTTTGAGTTATTTCCTACGACCCGCGTTTCCTTTTCTATTTGTGCTTTCAGCGATTGTGACCGCCGTTGCGGTTTCCCGGTTGCTGGGCAGAGTCCGGCCTCAAGTTCAGGCGCCCCCATTTTATTTGAATGTTCTTAGAATCGTCGGCCTTTGGAGCTACAGCATCTATTTATTGCATCAACCATTGTTAAACGCGCTTTCGGTGTTCCTTACCAGTGTGATTCCAGGACCTTACCGCACTGGCATGGCCCCATTTTGGTACTTTGTGGCGGGATGGCTGATCATTATCCCGATCAGTGGGCTGTGTTACCATGTTTTTGAACTGCCGGGAATCGCCCTGGGTAAATGGATCATTTGGAAGCGCAGCCCGGACGCGCGCGCGCCGGGAGAATCGCTTCAAAAGGCAGCCCCGCCGGTGTATCACTTGAAAAAAGGTTTTTATCTCATGGCAGGCGCACTGGTCATCGTTATCGCAGGAATCCTGATCGTGACGACAAAACTCGATGAACGGGACTCCAGAAATGAACTCCAACTGGCTGAAATGCTTAATGCCCGGCACAAATATGGGGCCGCGCTTAGCCACTATAGCGCTGCCCTCGAGCACGACGGCAATTGCGTCGACGCGTTGAACAATGCGGCCTGGCTGCTGGCAACCGCCCCCAATCCGCGTCTTCGCGACGGCAAGATGGCGGTGACGCTGGCCAGCCGGGCTTGTGAATTGACCGATTATCGACAGCCGTTTTTTATTGGAACCCTCGCCGCCGCGTGCGCGGAAGCCGGCCGATACCATGAGGCCATCGCCAACGCTCAAAAGGCCCGGGCCTTGGCCCTGAGCCAGGGACAAATTCAAATCGCGGGCCGGGATGAACAATTGCTTGAACTGTATCAAGCGGGCAAAGCGTTTCATGAAACGGCAGATCGGAACTAGACTAATGCGGAATGCGGAATGTTTTAAATGAGGAAGGCAGGAAATCAGGAAGGGATTAATTCTAATGAGGAAAATAGGAAAGCAGGAACGGAATCTTTCTGACGCGAAGTCCGGTGCGCAGCGACAGCGCATGCTCAATTTCAAAATCGCAAACACTGCCCCCGTAATCCCGTCATCGCATGGGCTATAGCAGGCAAGCTGTCCAATTTTTAATTAGTAATTATTATTGGTCTGGCCCTTGAACTTTTTACTTTTTAAACTATTGGTTTGTCGCCATGAGCGAAATTTTTGTAATCGGACATCGCAACCCGGACACAGACGCCATCTGTTCCGCCATCGGCTACGCGGAGTTTAAGCAACGGACCGGCATGCCTGAGGCCGTCGCGGCGCGGTGCGGCGACACCAACGACCGAATCGATTTCGTCCTGAACACATTCGGCGTGCCGCCTCCGCGTTTCATCGCGGACGTGTCTCCCAAGGTTTCCGACGTGATGCAGCGAAACGTCATGAGTGTCACACCCGACGCCATTGCCGCAGACGCGCTGCACCTAATGGATGAGCGAAACGTTCGCATCCTGCCCGTGCTCGACAACGACCAACGGTGCCGCGGGTTGCTGTCACTGTTCAAGCTGACCAAGTTTCTTTTTCCGGCGGCCAACCGGATGGTGGATTCGCGGCGCGTTTTGTCGTCCGTAAACAACCTGGCGCTGATCTTGCCCGGCCAATTAATTGCGTCGTTCGAGCCCGACCGCGAGGAGGAGTTGATCATGCTGATTGGCGCGATGAGCGTCGAATCCTTTGCGCGACGGTTAAAAACGTTTGCGCGCGAAAAGGTTATCGTCGTTGTCGGCGACCGGCAGGATATCCAGTACGCGGCCATCCGCGAGGGTGTGCGCGTCATTATCGTCACCGGAGGCCTGGAGATTGAACCGGATGTTCTCGAACACGCAAAACAAAAGCGCGTCAGCATCATCTCATCGCCGCATGACACGGCGACGACCTCGACGCTTTGCCGCGCGGCCGTGGCGGTGAGGAACGTCCTGAACGAGGAATTCGTCTCCTTTAGCGAACACGCCCCGCTGGCCGCGGCGTGCGAGGAAGCGCGGGCATCGGGGCATCAAATTTTCCCGGTTCTGGACGCGGACAAACGGGTCGTGGGCATTGTATCCAAAACGGATTTTTTAAAGTCCGTCGCGCGGAAATTGATCCTGGTGGACCATAATGAACTGTCACAAGCCGTGCAGGGCGCGAATGAAGTGGAAATCATCGAAATCATTGACCATCACCGCATTGGCGCGCTGACGACGCCGCAGCCGATTTTGTTTCGGAACGAGCCGGTGGGTTCCACGAGCACGATCGTGGCCGACTGCTTTTTCCAATACGGCGTGCCCCTGCCCCGGCCAATCGCCGGACTGCTGCTGGCGGGCATCGTGTCCGACACGTTGAACCTGACCTCGCCCACCGCAACGCCGCGTGACGGCGAAATTCTAAAAAAGCTGGAGCAGATTTCCGAAACGAACGCGCGTTGTTTCGCCGAGAAGTTTTTTGCGACGAGTTCGTTGCTGACGCTCAAGCCCGCGCCGCAGGCCATCACGACAGATTGCAAGGAATACGTCGAAGAACGCTCCAAATTCAGCATCGCCCAGGTTGAGGAACTTGGGTTTGAGCAATTCTGGAAGCGCAAAAATGAGTTGGTCGACGCCCTCGAAGCGTATCGGCAGCGCGCCAATTATTTTTTCTCCGCCCTGCTGGTCACGAACGTTTCCACACAAAGCTCGCTCCTGGTGATTTCCGGCAACGGAGACTTTATCCAACGCATCAGTTATCCGCCTGTGGAACCGGGAATCTATGAATTGCGCGAGGTCGTCTCACGCAAGAAACAATTGCTGCCGTATTTGATTCATTGTTTGAAGCAGAGCTCGATAAAGAATTAAGTAAAGTCAGTTAAACACCCCCCCATGAACCGAAGAGAATGAGCCTCGTGCCTCGGCTGCAAAGAACCCGCCCTCATCCCGGCCCTCTTCCCCGAGAGAGGGAGAATCCTCCACCGATGGTTTGAAACGACGAGCGACCGGGCTAATCTGATGATCCACTGCAATGTTTCTACGCCCTTTTTGGCAGTCTGACTTCGAAGAGGGAACCCTGGCCGACGGTGCTGGTTACGGTGACGATTCCCTGGTGCATCTCCACGACCGCTTTGACCAGGCTTAACCCCAGGCCGAGGCCGTGCTGGGACCGGCTTTTGTCACCGCGATAGAGGCGGGTCCAGATTTTTCCCTGTTCTTCCGGCGGGATCCCGATACCCGTGTCGCGGAACCGCACTACGGCTGCCGCCGGTTCGTCATGGACGGAAATCGTAACCGAGCCGTTTGCGGGCGTGTATTTGAGGGCGTTGTCCAGGAGATTGGCGAAGACCTGGCGCATGCGGTTGCGGTCCACGGACGCTTCACAAAGCGCGGGTAACTCCGCCTGGACTGTCACCTTTCGTTCATCTGCGACGTATTCATAGAGCTCGACTACCTCACGGACCATCCCGCAAAGGTCGACGGGTTCGCGATGCAATTTCATCATGCCGGCTTCGGCCTCGGTGATGTCCAGCAACGTATTGAGCATGTTGAGCACACGCTCAGATTCTTCGACGCAATCGGCCAACGCCTCCTGCGCGGCAGCGGGCGCAGCCTGAGGCTGGAGCGCCAGCTCGGCCACGCCGCGCAGCCTGGTCAACGGCGTTCGCAGATCATGGGCGACATTATCCAGCGATTCCCGCATCGCGCGGATCAAGGATTCGTTTTTCTCCAACAGGTTATTAAACAGGCGAACCATCTCATCCAATTCATCGTCAGATTTGCGCACCGGCACGCGCTCATCGAGGCGGCCGGTTTGAATGATGGAACGGGCCGTCGCCACAACCTGGCGAATGGGCAGCATGGCACGATGGGCGAAGAAAGCGCCGACCAGGAAACCGAGAAGAATCGTCGCGGAGCCGAAAACAATAAAATCCAGGCGCAAGGGATCCAGCAAAGCGGCCCGGCTATCGGTTCTGCGTCCCACTTGCAATAGCGAATCGTCCGGGAGGGCGATGGAGGCAATTAAGAAATCGCTTTCGGCATTTTTCGGAATGCGAATGACGCCGATTCGCTGGCGGTAACCGGCAAAGCCGCCGGGGATGTCCCGAAAGGCGATCCAGTCTTCAGGGACATTGAGGAGAGTGGCCTGGTTCCAGGGGCTAACGAGGCGAACGTAAAACGTTTTGGCCTCGCCGCGTTCCTGCTGCATGGCCCCGCGTAACGCCCAAATACCGCCGCTCTGATAAACGGCCCCGAATTCCTGCAACCTGGCCTGCAGTACTTCGCGGTCTTTGCGGCCAATATCAGCCGCCGTAAGATACCAGGCGATCGTCAGCAACACGACGGTGCTGACGGCGAAGACAGACGCGTACCAAAGGGCGAGGCGAACGCCGATGTTTCGGCGGCCAATTTCAAGCAGATCGAAGGACATAGCCCACTCCTCGAAGAGTTTGGATCATTTGTTTGCCAGGATCGGCCTTGTTGCGCAACCGATGCACGAGCACGTCCACGACATTGGTTTGGGGATCGAAACTGAAATCAAATATGTGCTCAAGAATCATGGTTTTGGTCACAACGCGGCCCGGACTGCGCATCAAATATTCCAACAACGCAAACTCGCGCGGTTGCAGTTCGACCGGTTCGCCGTCGCGGCGCACTTCGCGCGTGAGCAAATCCATGGTCAATTGGCCGACGGTGAGCCGCGTAGGTTCGGTCGTTTGGGTAGCCCGGCGGATGAGCGCCTGCACGCGCGCGAGGAGTTCAGAAAAAGCGAACGGCTTGGTCAGATAATCATCGCCACCGGCCTGCAAACCTTTTACCCGGTCATCCACGCTTCCTTTGGCGCTCAAGATGAGCACGGGCACGCGGCTGCCGCCTGCCCGAAGCCGTTGAATGAGGGCCAGGCCATCGAGTTTAGGCAGCATCAGGTCCACGACCGCTGCGTCGTAGGTGACGGCGTTTGCCACGGCAAATGCCTGTTCACCGTCAGGGCTGTGGTCCACGGCATAGCCGTTTTGCTTAAGGCCCTTGGTGATGAACGAGGCGATTTTCTCATCATCTTCAACAACCAGGATGCGCACGTTTTCGTCCATGATGACGGGCGGAGTTAAAGGTTACAATGTTGAATTGCCGGCCGGGCAAGGAAGCAACCCGACAAGCGCCGGGCCGGGCTTTGGCACGTGAGGTCATCTCGCTCTCGTGATTATTAGTACCACGCTGGTTGATCGATGCCGGGGCCGTCAAGCCGCCGGGTGTGCCGGTATCGTCGCTATTTTGCGACCCACCTTCGGGCAGTGGTGCACGGGCGGGGAGCTGTTTGATGAGAATTTCAAATGCTTTATCGTCGCCGTTGCGCACGATTTCGACCGGAATTTTCGCCCTGAGTTTGGCTGCCGAACCATCGAGCCGCCGTTGGCCACAGGTGGCGATGTGAAATGAATCGAGAATGGTGTTCATATGTCTCTCTTTTTTGAGTGTTCTGTTTTTAAAGTTTAGAGTGGTTTCAGAATGACCGGAAGATGTCTGCCAGCTTACAGATTTGTAAGCCTCAAATTTGTCCTGAAAAGAAGTCTCCCGCATCGGGAAATACCGATGCGGGAGACGGCACCGAACCAGCGACTCAACCTACGTTGTCGCCTTCATTTACCACCAAATATTGGCTGCCGCCATTGGCCCAAACCCGAACGAGCGTTTGTTTGCTCTTGGGATGTTCAGTCAATTGAACAGCGTCATCGGCATTGGCCACCGGATGCCGGTTGATGGATTCAATCACTTCGCCCGCTTGAAGTCCGGCTTGCGCCGAGGCTGACGACGGGTCGACTTGCGTTATCAAGGCTCCCTTTACGCCGTCAGGAATGTTGAATTTTTCACGGGCCTGCGAATTCAGGTCGGCAACAGCCACGCCGTTGAGAGTGCCGGTATCGTCGCTATTTTGCGAATTGTCGGCCACCTGGTCCGTACCCGGCTGGGGTTTGATGGTGATGTCCAGAGTCTTTTCGTCTCCATTGCGAAGAATTTGGACCGAGACTTTTGAATCCGGTTTCACGCCGGCAACATCGAGTTGCAATTGGCGGCTGTCGGTAATCTCGTCGCCGTTGAACTTGACGATGACGTCGCCATCTTTGATCCCGGCTTTGTCCGCCGGCCCGTTTGGTTCCACTTCGCCAACAATCGCGCCATGGTTGTCTTTGAGGTTAAACTGAGGCGCCAGCGCAGGCGTGACATCCTGGATGGCGACGCCCAGATAACCGCGCGTGACGTGCCCATATTGGATCAGGCTGTCCATAACGTTACGAGCGAGGTCAGACGGGATGGCGAAGCCGACACCCTGGCTGCCACCAGATCGGCTCATAATCGCGGTGTTGACGCCGACCAGACGGCCGTCAATGTCCACTAATGCGCCGCCGGAATTGCCGGGATTGATGGGGGCATCGGTCTGGATGAAGTTCTCGTAATGTTCAATGCCCATGCCTCCGCGATTTTTGGCGCTCACAATGCCTTCAGTCACCGTTTCACCAACGCCAAACGGGTTCCCGACGGCCAGCACGACGTCGCCGACCTCTACATTGCGACTATCGGCCATGGGAATGGTCGGCAGATCCTTTGCGTCAATTTTCACGACCGCGATGTCGGTCTTCGGATCGCGTCCGACGACTTTGGCGGTGAACTGGCGTCCATCCGGCAACGTAACTTTGACGTCTTTAGCGCCGTCCACAACGTGGTTATTGGTCAGAATATAACCGTCCCGGGTGACAATGACGCCGGAGCCAAGGCCATGTTCCACCTCGGTCTGAGGCTGGGCCGGAAAAGCGCGACCAGCCTGGTCGCCGAAGAATTGCCGCCAAAACGGATCGTCGAATCCGGGGAAATTTTGCATTCCCGGATTCTTGACGGTGGCGGTTGTTTCAATCTTCACCACCGCCGGTGAAACTTTATCGACGATGGGTGCGTAACTGCCGCGCGGCAAGCCGTCCCGCGGAATCGATGTTTCCTCCAGGGGAATCTTCGATTCCGGCGTCCCGGTGATGATTTCGGAGGCCCGGGCCAGTCCATAGGCGGCCCCGGCG
This sequence comes from Verrucomicrobiia bacterium, assembly GCA_036489615.1. Lineage (GTDB taxonomy): Bacteria > Verrucomicrobiota > Verrucomicrobiia > Limisphaerales > UBA11358 > UBA11358. The sequence continues at coordinate 8,410 of DASXFM010000548.1, forward strand.
GTGGCGACGGCGCTAGCCATGCCGACGGCGGCCAGGCGGATGTAAAATGAAGTCGTGGTGGTTTTCATAAATATTTCGTTTGGTTGAATTGTTGTTACAGAGATATAGAGCACTTTGCAGATGACCGGGGCCTTTCCGGCAGATTACAAATTTGTAAGCTTGCGGGT
>DASXFM010000552.1:0-5645 GCA_036489615.1 Verrucomicrobiia bacterium
TGTCTTAATCACTGGAGCAAATCGGGGTATCGGTTTTGAAACAGCGCGGCAACTTGCCGGGCGCGGATTCCACGTCGTCATCGGCGCGCGATCGGAACAGGCCGGGCACGCTGCGCAACGCGAACTGGAAAAGTCTGGTAAAGTCTCGCCGCTCATCCTGGACGTGAGCAATTCGATGAGCATTGCCGATGCAGCATCTAAGTTCGCGTCCATCGGCCAACTCGACGCGCTGATCAACAACGCAGGAATCTATCCGGACGAAGGCACTTCAATTCTTACGATTTCCCGCGAACAAATGGTGAGCACATTTCAAACGAATATTTTCGGCGCACTCGTAGTGACGCAGGCGTTTCTGCCGTATTTGAAAAAATCGCCCTCAGCGCGAGTGATTAATGTCTCCAGCGGCTACGGTCAACTCGACGGTCTCTCGGCCAATGTGCCGAGCTATTGCCTTTCCAAGCTCACACTGAACGGGGTCACCATCATGCTCGCGGAAGCATTGAAGCAAGATCGGATTGCCGTCAATTCAATGTGCCCGGGCTGGGTCAGGACCGATATGGGCGGCCCGTCCGCCCCTCGTTCAGTCGAGCAGGGCGCCGATACGGCGGTCTGGCTCGTAACCGAAGCGGACCCAAATCTCACTGGAAAATTCTTCCGCGACCGAAAAGAAATCCCATGGTGAGAAAACATGAGGAGCCTTCCGTTCGCTTTTCCCCATGCATTGGGACATTGAACCACCGTTGTCATTCAACTGCCAAACAATCGGCGGACCATTCTCCCTCTCCCAGCGGGCCCGCCCTCCGTCTTGTCCGGCGTAGCCTTGGCGAAGACGGAAGCTTCTGAGCGAAGGATGGGAGAGGGCTGGGGTGAGGGAGAATCGTTCAAAAAAGAAGGTTGTTCGGTTCATTGAAGGGAGAATTTTGAGAACGAGATCTGTTACGTTTGGGTAACATTCCCGGCGGTTGAGTCATGGTGCGGAGCAAATGTTTGATTTCTCGTAGCGTATCCAAACTTCGGTCAGGTCTGAAAAATTGAAACGAATGTCCTCAAAGTGGTCGCGTAATTCCCGTTGAAAGCCAATAATTCCAAATTACGATGAAATCGCTTTATATTTTCAAGCTGGCGCGTTTAGCGGGTTGTTTAACGCTCCTCTCCTGGGCTCCAGCTGCTCTCGCCGCAATTGATCCCCTCACCGTACAGGATCCTCCATTGGTGCCTGGAATTCAAACCTACGCTTTCGATTTTAGCGGCGGTGATGGTGTGCAAGCTGCGGGAACGATCACAGTGGATAACGGCGTTGCGCAAAGCGGCTCGATCAGTGTCACGGGGGTTCCAACCGAAGCGAACTCATCCATTTTGATCAACGCCGCCGGGCCCTTGATTCCCGATTCGGGCGCTCCCAATAGCGAAACCCTTATCGATCATGACGGCGACGATATTATCATTGATGATATGGTTTACGGTGGAAGTGACCCGATCCTGGATGGCGACGGATTGGGCTTCGCGTCGGGCCAATATCAGGATTCTGTCCATTACGAGACACTGATCAACCTGTGGGGTAATTCGCCGGGTTCATACACTTTATTTGTTGCCGAAGCCCAGTTGGACAGCAACGGCAATGTCATTGGAGATCCTCAATACGTTTACAACTTGTCTGGTGGTTCTATAATTTTCAGTCCCGTTCCTGAACCCGTTACTTTTGCGGCCTCGGCCGGATTGGGCGCATTTGGAATGTGTCTCCTGCGGCGCCGCCTCGCCGGCAAATAACTTTGCCGCTGCTTCCGCCTGTAATAATCGCAATTTTTCCCGCCAATTTTTGTCCGCTGTTGTTACTCATATGTTTTCTCCCATCTTGTGTTTGGTGTTCGTTGCTATTGTACGGTGAAATTTACGCTTTTCCGCCAAAGCTGACATAGTCGTCGAGTTCACCGGCTTCAAACCAGGTTTTGACGTCTTCGCGGGTCTTGGAAAGTTGCCCCAGGTTTTCGGCAAAGAACGCAAGCGTTTCGGCGTCGCTGTCCGGCCCGCGTTTTTCCATGAAAGCGGACCAGGCTTCGATTTCCCATGGAGAGCGCGGGGTTTTGGAATGGGCCTGAATCCATTCAAGGATTTCCCCGTCGCCTTTGCCGGACGCTAATTCCTTGAGCAGGGCATCCGGATCAAATCCAAGAAATTGCACCAGCCGCTGATCGGTTGGGGAATTGTATACATACTCGCCGTTTTTTTTGGCGAGGGTCGCGCGACCCTTGTCGAGCATGCGGGCCAAAATCACATAGTTGCCCAGGCGAACGCGAAAACTCCTTGGCGGGCGTTGAGTCAGATCAATAAAGTACGGTTGAGTTTTCATAATTGTCGTTTTGTGTGGGGTTATACCTGTGTCATACCGCCGTCAGCAGCCAGGTCGATGCCGGTGATGAAGCTGCTATCGTCAGAAGCGAGGAAAAGAATCGCCCGCGCTATTTCCTCGGGGCGGCCCAATCGTCCCAGCGGAACCGCCTGTGCGAATTGCGCTTTCAAAGCATCGGCCTGCTCCTTTGACCCTTCATTCATTTCCAAAATTGGCGTGTCGATTGGGCCGGGACTCAACGTGTTGGCACGAATCCCACGGTCCTTGAAATCGGCAGCCCAACTCCGGACAAAGGACCGCATGGCCGCTTTCGTGGCCGAGTAGGTCACGTAAACTGGAATGCCTTTGACGTTCGCCACCGACGAAACCATGACGATGGAACCTCCGTTCCTCAAAAGCGGCAATGCCTTTTGCACAGTGAAGAAGCTCCCGCGCGCGTTGACATTAAACGTCTTGTCGTAATGTTCCGGCGTCACGTCCCTGGTCGAGGCCATTTTCCCGATGGCCGCATTGGCAACCACGATGTCTACCGCGCCCTTTTCGGATTTGACCGCCGCATAGAGGTTGTCCAAATCGCTCAATTCGGCCACGTCTCCCTGAACCGCAGTCACGTTTTTGCCGATTTCGGCTTTCGCCTTATTCAGTTCGGCCTGACGACGACCCGTGATGAAGACATAAGCGCCCTCCTCCACAAATAATTTGGCGGTTGCCAGCCCGATGCCGCTGCTACCGCCCGTTATAACCGCAATTTTTCCCGCCAATTTTTTTCCGTTGTTCGTGCTCATATATTTCTCCTTTTTGTCTTTCGTTGTTTTTTATATTGAATCTACGCTCTTCCTCCAAAGCTAACTGACTTCCTTTTCATTTTATTGTTCACATCATCAGCATACGGCCACTCGATCCTTGCTGCTAATGCCGGTTGGTGATTGCGGTGATGCGAATCTTGCATCACCATTTCCAACGTGCTGGAAAAGCTTCGATTGTTCCTGGTGGTCCTTGAGGAAGGCAGTCTCCGTCGTGCGGCGGACCGTCTGCGCATTTCCCAGTCCGCCATTACGCGACAGCTGCAATTGCTCGAACACGATCTCGGTGGGCGCGTTTTGGAACGGACATCGGTCGGGGTGAGTCCTACCAATGGAGGACATGCTCTTGCCGAAAGGGCAAAAAAACTTCTGGCAGATTATGATTCCACCATGGCCGAAGTCCGTCGGCTGGTTCGCGGAGAAACTGAACGTTTGCGGATTGGTTATATTGCGTCGGCTTTCCAGGAATATCTTGGACCGGCTCTGGCCGAACTGCGGCGCGCTCATCCGAGGGTGAAGGTCAAAATGCTGGATCAAACGCCCGGCGAGATGATCATCGCATTACGGCAAGGTGAAATTGATTTAGCATTGACGTTGCACGGCGCAGACCTGCTCTCGCGCGATTTCTATGCTCGTAAATTAGCGACTGTTCAAAGTGTTGTTGCGCTTCCTGTCAGCCACCGGTTCGCGGCCGAAAGACAGGTGTCTCTTTCACAATTAAAGGGCGAAACGTTCGTGCGGGGAGCGGACGATGCGGTGCCGGGATACACCCGGAGGATCCTTCAGTTCTGCCGCAAGTATGGCGGATTCCGTCCCCGCCTGGCCACCATTGACCAGGCAACTGATCTTGTGGAATCCCTCGCCCTGGCAGCGAATGAAGAAGCGATTTCGATTCAACCAGCCTTCATTTCTCACCTGAACGTCCCGAACGTGGTAATGCTTCCCGTCGCTGACGCCGGTGCAACCTGGGATTTGTTTGTTGTCTGGCAGCGGGGCAAAATTGCCAGCCCATTGCGGACGTTGCTAAGCGAACTTAACCTGAAGTCTCAATAAACCATGCTTTTCTCTTACCACCAACACAGTATCACGCTCTCGTTGAAGGCCAAATTCCATAAGTGCTTGATTTTTAATGAAACGGGTGAAGGGAATCGAACCCTCGTTCCGGATGCGCCTCACTGTCCGCCATTACTCGCCACTATTTTTCACCACTTGCCAGCATTTTCACTCACCGCGACGGAGATCCACCTGGTGTAGTTGTCAGCGGATACGGGGAGGCGCTATCTCAAACAAAAATTCCTCGCGATTCGAGTTCATGGCTTCCTGGCCTTGTCATTATCCGCCCAGAATTCGGCGGCGGTTTTGTCCGGGCCGTGAATGTCCTTATCGTATGTGAAACCAATGCGCTTGAGCTGCGTCAAACCGCGAAGCACTTCGACATTCGCTGCGTTTGGCGGGAGGATCACCGTTTCCAATGTGGTCATCCCGGCAAGCGGCGAGAGATCGGTGATGTTATTGCAATCGGTCATTCTCAAATATTTCAACGGCATTCCGCGCAGGGGCGAAATGTCCGCGACCAGCGTTCCTGAGATGGACAGCGATTCAAGGGGCATGCCTTGCAAGGGGGCCAAATCCGTGACTTTGGTTTTCTCAAGTTGTAATTTTGTCAGCGCCAGGCCGCGCAGCGGGGAAAGATCCGCCACCAACTGGTAATTGAGGTTCAGTTCTGTTCCGTTAATCGTCTTGCTGCTGATCTTCACCCCCATCTGCCGTAATACTGTCGGCAAGTCTTTGCTTTCAATTTGATGTCTGTCGTAATCGGCCCAGAATTCAGCGGCGGTTTTGTCGGGGCCGTCAGCAGCCTGATCGAAGTTGAAACCAATGCGCGTCAGATTTGTCATCCCGTGCAGCAGCTCAATGTTCGTTGCATTTGGCGGGAGAACCACTGTTCGCAACGTCGTCATTCCCGCCAGCGGCGAGAGATCGGTGATGGACTTGCAATTATTCATTTTCAAATAAGTCAACGGCAGACCGCGCAGCGGTGAGAGATCGGTGACCGGCAAGCTGGTAATGTCGAGCGTCTCCAGCGGCATGCCGCGCAAGGGAGCCAGGTCGGCGACTTTTGTTACGGCGAGACGCAGTTCGACAAGCGGCATGCCGTGCAACGGAGCCAAATCGGACACGCCGGTGTGGTCGAGATCGAGATCACTGATGTGCGCGCCCCGCAACGGAGCCAGGTCAGCAAATGGCTGGCCGGACAAACTCAGATGCCAGGAGCCGTCGTTGAGCAGCCAACTGTTAAATTGCAATCCCTCATGGTTCAAAGCCGTCAGCCAGGCGGGTTCTTCCTTCACCACGGCGGCGAAATCGCTGTTTGACGCGATGACCTCCGGCATCATTTCCGCCGCTTCGCGCATGACGAAATGAGCCATGAGCCAGATATACCATTCATCGCCCAAATCACTGCCCGGCTTGATCATTTTCGCTTCGGCCAGTTG
>DASXFM010000014.1:0-19486 GCA_036489615.1 Verrucomicrobiia bacterium
CCCAGATGAGCGCACTGAATTCGACCTTGAACGCCCAGGCCAACGCAGGTTATCTCAACGGCACTCTGTCTATTGATACGGCCGATATCACTCTGAATTCCGATGGCAGCCCGGTGGCGAACAATCTGGCTTTGGATGTGATCGCGTTGTCTTCGGGATTCTCCCAAATTAATCTTCGGGCGTCTGATGATATTACATTGAATCCAAGTACGCTGTGGACTCTTGCGGTCAATGGCGGCGTTCCCAGTTCAGCTTTATTGCAGGCTGGAAACCAGATCAATGTCGGTAGCGGTTCAGAAATTGAAGCCGATGGCGGCAATATCACTTTAAAGGCTCCCACCGTTGACTTGTATGGAACCCTCCAGGCTGATTCCGTCGGCAGTGCCAACGGAGTTATTGAAATCGATGCGAACCAGAATTTGATCTTGGAAAATACTGCTGCAATTTATGCCAATGGCGATCCCGGTGGATTTATCATCTTAAATGCTGGAAACAGATTTACGGCGAATTCCGGATCGACCATTTCTGTTTCCGGAACCGGCGGAAGGCAATCGGGTGTCATTGAAATTTTTGATCCCGGTGCAATGACCAGTCCGATCCAGCCCAGCGGCGCATATCTCGCGTTTTTGCTCAATCCTTACGATGTGACCTTTTCCACGGCGATTACCGGCACTTCTCTGGATGCCAAAAATAATCTGGACGCGAACTTCAATGTGAACGACCTCGCCGCCTATTCGCAAATCGATTTACTGGCTCTCGATAATTTTGAACTGAAGACCGATTGGACGTTAAACAATTCCAGCTCACCCGCCGTGTTGAACTTGACGGCAGGTAATGACATTACGGTGGATGATACTTACGACCTTTTTGCCGGGTTGGACTGGACCGTCAATCTCAAAGCCGGCGCGGCATTTGTTCCCACCGTCGGTCAGCCCAGGCCTGGTTCGGGCAGCGATGGCATTTATGTGGACGGGGCTGCTTATATCGAATCCGAAAATGGCAACGTCAATCTTTGGGCCGCCAATGAGATCCAGGTCGGTTGGTCCGACGTTGGCACGCCCAGTGACCTCGGTGTCGCCAATGCCGGTTCCGGGAGCATCACCACCATACGGGGCGGCAACATCAACGCCACCACCATGTATGGAGACGTCAATACGGGTTCCGGCACTGGTGGCTTTATCTATACAAGCGTGGCGCCTTACTATCGCATAGTCGGTTTAGGCGGAATTAGCACTGCGGCCGGAGGGAATGTCACGATCACTGCTGGCGGTAATGTCGTCAGTTATACCCCCACTTCGAGCGACCCTTCGATCGGCTCGGATCCTGGAACCGGTGCGTTTGGAGCAGCACCCGGAAATGTCACCATTACCGCCGGGGATAGCGTTTATGGTCACTATGTCCTGGCGAATGGCGTGGGCGCCGTCACCGCTCAAAATGGTGACGTCGGAACCGCAGGCAACGGCGATCAATTCGCCTTGAGCCTGATCAATGGCACCTGGTCCGTGAATGCGCCGAACGGAAACATTTATTTAACAGAAGTGCGCAATCCTACCGCAGACTACAACGACGCCCAGCCATCCATTGGTCATACTCCGGCGAGTTTCCAATATCTCTTCACTTACGGCGCCGACGACGCCGTAGATTTGACGGCAGGGAACGGGGTGTACTTGACTGATAGCGACATTCCACGACTGAATTCAAGCGAGCTCTTTCCCGTCGTTTATCCGTCCATCCTCGACATCACCGCGGGCGCTGGCGGCGTCACGTTGGAAGGCGATGTGACCCTGTTTCCTTCGGTGGACCAAAACCTGAAAATCATTACTACGGATAATGGCAATTTTGTCAGTACGTCCGGATCCTATTATTTGCTGATGTCGGACAGTTCGTTGGCCAGCTATTACAAGGCGAACCTTACCCAAATCTTCACCCCGGCCGACGTCGGCACCGTTTTACCGGCCGAATTCCAGCCTGCCGTCATTGATATTTCGGGCGATATGGGAGGCCCGGCACTCACCGGCTCAGGCTTTGACTTGATTACCAGCGAGGAAACAGAAATCACCGTTGGCGGGAACTTGATCAACTGCATTTTTTTAGGGCAGAACCTCTCGGTTAACGATGTGACTGCCATCAATGTGACTGGCCAGATTTATGACACCAGCGCCTATTCTTTTATCAATGGCGTGGCGATTCCGGCTATACCGGCCGACGATTTACCCTTCAGCCTGGGCAATTCCTGGGACGATATTTTTACCCTGGCAATAAATCCGTCGAATTTGAATCCTTCCTACCTTCAGACGTTGCTCAATGAGAATACAACTCCTATCCAGGTTTTGGCTGATATTTTGGGAGAAGCCGGCATATTTGGAGTACAACTCAATAATGGCATCTTGTCAGGCTCCAATCCCGGTTTTGTCTATAATCCGGCAACAGGTCAACTCGGCTTCGGCGGCCAGATGCCCCAGACGGTTGAGAAAGAACTGGAATCCGGAACCGTCACGGTTTTGCACCTGGTCGATGGTGAGCCGGTCGTTGATGAGAATCGCCATGACGACAGTCCCGGCAGGACTTACGGGCAAATTGAGTACGATACTATCAGTTGGGCGCCTCAATCCGCCGTCACCGCCCTGTACGGCGACGCTCTTGGCGCGCCCTCGCCCCTCAATCCACAACTCGGCTATATGCTCGGCGGACCCGGTCAGTTCGATGTCACTGCCGCCTCGATTTCGCTGGGCGATTCTGACGGAATTCTTTCGTGCGGAGCAGATCCATCACTCGGACTGGGTGGCTGGGGTAATCTGGCCTCCCTGACACCCTCCGGTGCAACGATTAACGTTACGGTCACAGGCCCGGATACTTCACAGGGAGCGTCACTAAACATGCTGACGTCGGCAATTGCGGCCCTTGGCGGAGGGGATGTGAATGTAATCAGCGAGGAAGGTTCGATGAATCTCGGCATACAGGCACAGGGATTGGCCACTTCCGCTCAAGGGGCAGGACTTGGTGTCTATACGTCAGGCGGCGGCGCCGTCAGCGTGATTGCTGAGGGCGACGTCGATATTAACGGTTCCAGAATCGCCACATATAACGGCGGCGATATCCTCGTTGAATCGTTGACCGGAAACGTCAATGTGGGTTCTGGCGGCAATTCCATCAATAATGTTAACGTCGCCTACGTTAACCCGGTCACTGGACGAGCTTCACTCTATGCCGAAAAAGCTTTTGGCAGCGGTATCAATGCCTTCACGTTGGTACCCGTGCCTCCGGCGTCCGGATTGTCCTGGCCGCCGAACGCCGCCACCGTCCCTGGAAATATCACCGTGGAAACTCCCCAGGGAAACATCGTTTCCACCGAGGCTGGCATTCTTCAGGAGGCGCTGAATGGCACATTTGCTCCCGGTCCTACTGTGACCCTTACCGCAGGCACGTTTCCTTCCAGCACTTCTTCCGGCTACGTCGGAAATATCGACTTGGGAGATTCCGGCGTGATCGGCGGCACCGTCAATCTTTCCGCCAATGGGAATATTAGCGGCCAAATCGTTTCCCGTCAGAACAGCAACGTGAATGCCGCCCAAAGTTTCAGCGGCACGCTTCTCGCCGGTGGTACGGCTGATGTCACCGGCGGCGGCACGGTTTCCGGCACGATCGTCGGCGTTGGCGGCGCAAATGTTTCCGGTGCGGGAGGTGTGACGGCGTCCGTGCTCGGCCAAAATGTTTCTGTCAACGGCGGCGCAAGCCAATCCACCCTGGGCAGTTCCGCCACCGCCACCGCCTCTACCCAATCCGCCGCGCAGCAGGCCAGCAGCCAATCTCAGCAGACGGTCGCAAATGACCAAAGCGGCCAGGACGACAATAAAAAGAAGAAGAACACACAAATCCGCAAAGTCGGTCACGTCACGGTCATCCTCGCAAGTGCATCTTAAGATTGTATTTGATCGAAACTACGAAGCCAGTGAAGCAATACGATAGAGCGTTTCACATATTTTCGGTTTACCACTTTTCATTTGGACGGTGTGCGCTTATCCAGCGAGGTTCCTGGAGAGCCTCAGCCCCTGAAGAATGAACGCGCTCACTCCAACGCGGAATCGACGGTTCATGGATTTGTAAGACATCAATCTCTAACCAAAATTCGACATCTCCGCCGTTGTCGGTGCCGCATCACCACTGTCACTACTAATCCGCATCCAATAATTATCACTGGTGCCGGCTCCGGAACAGGTATAGGCACAAAATCTGCCTGCCATCCAATGGCCTCGACGATGTTCGGACTGCTGGCCGTGACCAACACGGTATCCTGCATTTCGAACTCCAGATTAGCCTCATAGAAATTTGTAAGCACGACCAACGGAACGATGGAAATTACGGGAGGAAGAATCGGATCGCCAAATTGACTATAATTGGTCTGAGTGAAGACAAAGACACTGAGCTGTTCCCAACTGCTAAACTGATAGCCTGCGGCCGGGGTGGCTAGTAAATCGTACGACTGTCCCACTTCCAGCATTTGCCCGCTTTGATACGGCGTGATGTTCCCATTGCCGTTGGTGAACACGTACAGTGGCGCAAGCGTACCCTGAGAATAAGCGGCTTGAGCGAAATACAGTATCGTTAGTGCAAATAATATTCTGATCATATTTCTCCGTGCCAGTTAACCAGTGCTTTTGCCGTCGTTCCATTCTTCCTTTTGTTTGTTTCGTGCCCATTACCGATATTCCCGGGGTAGTCGATGTCTCGCCCATCCACCATAGCTTTAGCTGCGGGCGATCCTGGTCTTAATATCTCTTCCGCACTCGCGTCCCCTTCGAGCCAAAATAAAACCCGGCGTCGAAACGCCGGGCTAATTTTGATCGTGCCTGCTGGCAGAGAGTCGAAACATCACTCCGTTACGGCGAAACCAATATGAAATATGCTTTGCCGCTCCCCACTGTATTCGTGTAGGAGAAAGCGCCATTGCTTGCGAAAGTATTTGTGTAAACTGGTTTCCAACCGGGCAGCACCGTCAACAAGTTGGTGGAACTCAAAATTCGGTATTTCACCCCCACTGGACAATTCGTGCCGCTGAATACGATCTGCCCGCTGGACGCCATCAGGTTAATTTTCGGTTTCGGTGACGCTACTATGAAATTAGCCACCGTGTTCGTAGCGGTCCCGCCTGGCCCGTAGACCGTGAGTGTTACGGTATAATTGCCCGCCGTGGCATATGTATTCGTTACACCGCCGCCCGTTGTATTGGTGATGATTGTGCCATTACCAAAATTCCAGACCCAATCGGTGATGGTACCGCTGGCCGTATTGGTGAACACCACCGTCAACGGGCCGAATCCATTTGTCGCTGATGCGGCGATCGTACCGGCAGCAGGCGCCGTAACCGCTGACGCCCGGGTAAAGGTCAACGTGCCGGCCGAATTCAAGATGAAATAACCGACAAAATATGGGGTTGCACCCGTTTGAAGGGTAATCGGATCTGTTTTATCGCTCGGGGCTAACTGGTAAAAATCCGACCGCTGCGAACTCGTAAAACTGGCTGGTGTCGTGTTTTCGACGCTATATGGCAGAGGTACGCCCCCCGATCCAAAGTCGCCAAGAGCTGTGTTATTGGCATCGCCAATTTCTGCCGTGAGATCATATTGATTATACGATTCGGGCTCTACTATCACATTGTTGGTGTTATACGGACTCTCAGCGGAAAACCCGGAAATTGATACTGCGCCCTGGCCAACACCGAGCATTGGCCGCACCTGGTTGGCTTGACTTCCCGTGTTTTGCCGGCTGGGAGGTGTGGTTTGTACGGTCAAGCTGGTATCGGGCAGCGTCAACCACATCGTGTCGTTCGGGTAATTGCCCAATGGCGTCTTCCAAGTGAAACCAATTCCTCCAGGCTGGAATGTCGTAAAAGCCGACCATTGCAGGTTGTTGTAGTTCGCAAACGCGTACGTTAATTGAGCTGCCGTAAAATTCGTAATTGTAATGGTCGTGCCGGCCGACAGGGCAAGATAATTGGTCACATTCCCCAAATCCGACACCATTTCATTAGCGGTGGTGTCGGCAGTCCCGGTTTTGCGAAATCCGGCCAATACGTCACCCGTCTCGTTATAATTGAAGTAGGTTTGTGCTCCGGCCAACTCGGGCAGAGCGAGCAATGCCAAAACACCCAGCTTTAACCCACAACGACGAACGGATAATGCAACTTTTGTCATAAATAGAGCCAAAAGTGTAACGGCAACCACTAAATCAGGACTACCATTATAAGGACATCAACATCATCTTTTATGACATTGGGGCGACATGAATATGACCTGATTTCCCTGAGAATTTGGGATGCCGGTTTGATTTTTCAGGAGCCCTGCAACTTGCCGTCACGAAATTGTAACGTAAATCCGAATTCTGTAACGAATTGGAACGAAGATGTCACTTGTAGCCGCGGTGCAGCTTGAATAAATTTTTTCGGCAATGAAAGCAAACGGATTTTCAAATGCAGTCATTCGTCCGGTCATCACAATATTTTTGGTTTTCGGGCTGGCCCTTTCAGTCGCGGCGCAGGATACCAATCTTGATTTCAAGACCGTACAGGTGGGAGCCGATAAAGGCGACGCGAAAGCCCAATATGAACTGGCTCGCTGTTATGAGCGCGGCATTGGCGTCCGCAGGAATTATCTAAAAGCCGCCGATTGCGCGCAGCTGTCGGCGAAACAAGGCTACGCCCCGGCTGAGGTTTTGCTTGGTTCCTACTATGGTCGCGGTATTGGCGTAGGCCTGAACGCGACCAAGGCGCTGAAGTGGTATCGCGCGGCAGCCGACCAGGGAAATCCAGTTGCGCAATATGCCATGGGTAATTTCTATTTCGTCGGCAGGGGAGTTACCAACGACATAATACAGGCCGTCCAATGGTGGGAAAAGGCTGCGACGCAGGACCAGATGGATGCTGAGGCGCGTCTTGGCCAGTTGTATCTTGTTTCGGCGCAGCCCTATGGTACCAACTATTTGGACTATCCCAAAGCGCTTGTCTGGCTTCGGCGGGCTGCGGCACATGGTTCGGCTGCTGCGATGAACAACCTCGGATTGGCGTATGAAACAGGGCTCGGCGTAACCACGGACATTAAGGTAGCGGCCAAGTGGTATCGGGCGGCTGCCGAACGCGGAGACTCCATGGGCCAGGCCAACATTGGCCAGCTCTACTTTGACGGTCGGGGCGTTCCATTTGACCTCGTCCAGGCTTATAAGTGGTTCAGATTGAGCGCCAACCAGGGGAATTTTATCGGCACGGCAGGCTTTAATAATTTCCTGAACCACACGTTATTGACGCCAAAGCAAACCGGCGACGCCGAACAGTTGGTCCAGAATTTCCGTGCAAAAACAGGCGGCATCCAGGACTGAAGAACCGGAAAAGACGCAAGGATCAAAAAAGAAAAATCAGCACCTCATTACCTCGGCTCCGCAATGAGAACGACGGCTCCCTTTCCTTGCCTTCGTCAATTCCCCGAGATCTCCTGATTTTGAAGCGACAATTGATAGGCTTGCGCCTGATATTGGGCAAAGGATTGTCCCCCCCAACATCGCCTGCAGCGTGGCGTCCGCCTGATACTCGGCTTTTTGCCAGCGCGCCAGGTAGGCCGGATCGTTGGTATCTTGATTGGCGGCCCCAACACTGTTCCAAAAAGTCTCACGGATATTAGCGATTGCCTGAGTTTGGGCATCGTCCAACTTCATCGTTGACAGATCCACGTTCTGAAGGACCAGCGGCGGCGTTGTCACTAATGATGGAATCGGGGGCTGACGGGCCGGTTCCGGAGTCGGTGCCGGTGCCTGGCCGAGGAAATAGGCTGCCATCTGTACCTCTGCCTGGGCCGACCATGGACCCTTGTCCGCGGGGTTGACGTTCAACCGCGTCCGCATCACAGAATAGGCCCGCCCGGTGTTTCCCCGCACGATGTCTTCCACAGTCGTTTCCGGACAACCCGCCTTCCGCAGGTTTGTGACAAAACTGCGGTAATCATTTGACGATAAAAGCTGGTTCCAGCGAAACGGCGCTACTACCGTTTGTCGGATCGAGGTCGGCGCTGTTTGCGGCGGCTCCGGCATCAGGATCGTCACGGTCTTGGGATTCCGCCAAAGGAGTAGCATCCCTGCCAGCAATATGACGTTCAAAAGAACGGAAACTTTTTGTATCTTTTTCATTCTACCGCCGTGTGTTCTTCTATTTCGAATTCGATATTCTGGAACGCCGTCCGTTCCTCATCCTCAATCTTTCGTCATCGCTGCAAGGTCCATTCGTTTAAGCTAAAAGCCGGCGCGGATTTTCATCCGCGCCGGCTGCAACTTCAACGAATTCGTTGAACGATTTGTTTACTGTACCGGATAACCGTAATCCAGAGAGCGAGAAACGCTCATTTTGCTCTGCGGAACAAGGAGGCTTTGGCCGGCCGCATTGCTAAGAATGTCGCCGGTTGCAGTGCCTTTGGTGCCGATGTAGGTCTTGATCGCCGAGGCAAGATCCCCGCCGACCGTCGCTTGCACGGTGCCGCCGGTGAACTCGCTCTGTTGGCCGAGCAGGTGTTCCTGTCCCCACCACGGGAAGGAGCCGTTTTCGACGTTCGCATCGCTTTCATAAACGCCGTTGAACATCAGAGGCACTCCGTCGCCACCCGCTGTGCCGCCGTTACCGTCGGTGATCGCCTTCTGGGCATCGGAAATGCCGAGATAGCCGACTGTCAGTACTCCAGAGCCCGTGCCGTCCACGTTCATGTTCTGGCCAACTCCGCCGCCGCTGTCGTAACCGTCATTGCCGACAGAAACGATTGTGCCGCCTGAGGCGTAGGGAGTAGATACAGTCGCGAATGTTGCGCCGGAGCCGGTTCCGGAACCGTTAAGGCCCGCAAACGTAAGCGTGCCTTGGGCGCCGACGCCTCCAGTGACGGGATATCCCGAGTTCCAGCCATATTGTCCTACAGTGGTCAGCAGCGGATACGCCGCCGCATTCAGGAACGTATTGACACGCGTGCCCGAGCCGAAATTACGGCCAACCACAGCGACGGCGTCGCTGTCGTTCGGATTGCCCGTAAGGTAGTTGGCTGTCAGAAACCCGCCAAGGGCGAGAGCCTGATTGAGTCCCGCTGTGGTGATGTTGACGCAATCATTCCACGATGAATCAGGAGTCGCTTCATAACCCTTCATCGCTGTGAAAGGAACGATGCCGACAACGCCGTAATCATGGAGCGGAAACGACGATTGCGGAGTGCGCGAAACCGCCTGGGAGGTGTCCGCCATGCTGAGGTCAGGGAGCGTGCCGCCCGGCAAAGAGGACGCCGCAGTCCAGCCGCCGCTGCCGTTCGGCTGGAAGAACGCAGATGCTGCGCCTACGCCGGGCAGAGGATACGTGCTCAGATCAGCGCCGGATCCAGTCTGGTTCGGATCGTTCGGGATGTCCTGGCTCAGCGGTTGGCCCGCGGTCGAAGCGATACCGGCTTCAGACCCGGTAAAGTCGCACGAGATGTCAACGGTGCCGGAGACGCCGGTAATGGTGCCTTCATACACAATTTGGTTTGACGAATTGGCGTTCGTCCCGGCGACCACGCTGGCGGGCGACGAGAAGAGGTCCGACGTGCCAGTCATCATGCTGTAGATGTAAGCGCGAGCAGCCGTGGAACCGGTCAAGTAAATGACCGTATTGGCTTGCGCCACACTGGCGACGGAGACGAGCCCCGTGCTGACCAGGGCAGCTGTGATTTTATTCATTTTCATATTTTTCGTTGGTTACTATTTGGGGTGTTTCTTTGTTTGGTGTCTTTTTGAATTAAGCAACTTTCGCGGCGAATTGACGGCGCAAAGCAAGCCCCAGGAGGCCGACACCGGCAAAAATGCCATACGTGGTCGGCTCGGGAGCCGGCGTGACGTCTGCACCGGTGAACGTAATCGTGTCCGCGCCTGCTCCAGTCGAGTTCGCGTCGATCGTCAACGTGCCCAATTCACTGAACGCTGTGGGAGTTTTGCCCAAGCCGGTGGCCAGCGTGGATCCCCACAAGGTCAAGGTCACGTCGCCACTTACCAGAGAGGACTCAGGGCTCACGCCGAATTGAGAATAAACTCCGTTGCCGCTCTGATCGCCGACCGTCGGAGACTGGGCAACCAGGTAGTCCCACGTAGGAGACGTTGCGCTTCCAGCTGCCGCATAGACGCCCGTAGGAATGCTCGAAACGTCGTTCTTGGCCGCGGTGAATTTGCCTCCGGAAAGATTTCCAGGGTTGACCGTCGCATACAGGTAGCTGCCACCAGTGGTTGCGCCACCGGCAACCGCGCCGACTGCAACGTTATTCAAATCATTCGCATCGCCGCCGAAGGCCGACGTGAACAAGCTCGAGCTGATCGAACTTTGCAATGTCGAAGTGGTCGTGAAGTCTGTGAATGCGCCCAAATCAATGACGTAGTCGTTGCCAGCGTCAGCGCCGCTGACGGTGGTTCCGGCGTAATCGTTAAATCCGACATACAGGTCAGCCGCTTTCGCGACTGGACTGAGTGCCAGACCCAGCGCAGCCAATAAAGCTGCCTTATACAGATGGTTTTTCATATTAATTTTTTGATCGTGGTAACTTGCGTTTAACCGTATTTACCTCCCCACTTCATGTGGTTCAGTTCTGCCATCATAGGCGCAACCTGCAAAAGTCTCTTCAAGTTATAGGACGCCTTGTGCCTGATTTGCGACACTTCTTGTAATGTTATAACAAATTCAAAATAAACATCTTACGTGTCTTTTGTGCCGATTTCAGCCCTCGCGACCGTCCTTGTCGCAAGATCGTCACATTATTTTTTGAACAGAAGTTGCCGGCTGCGGCTATCGGATGCGCCAGGCCCGCTCCGCCGGAGCGGTGACGATCGCTGAAAAGAGACTTAAAAGTTATACTTCGTCACCCAATTGTCTCACTTCGGGCACTTTGACGTAACAGTTGCTCCCCAAGTTGTGTAATCACTTTTGTTCTGGCGGACTTACGTTATGGCGAATGCTTTTGCTGAACTCCTGCTTGACCAGGCCGATGAACCTCTAAAAGTGCGCGATTACCCCGGCGCGGCTTTGCTGGTGGATCAGGCGCTTCTGATCGAGCCAAAGAATTTTCGTGCTCTTTCATTCAGCGCGGTCATCGCCGCCAATGGCGGAAAAAAAGATCCCGCCCTCAAGCTCATCGGCCAGGCTCTGAAACTGGGGCCGGATAAGCCGGTGGTTATCTACAACGCTGCGGCGGTCTTCTTCAAGTGCGGCCTGCCCGATCGAGCCCGCCGGTTATGGGAGCGTTTGGTTGAATTGCTGCCCCGCTCCGTCGAGATCCTTTGGAATCTTGCCGTCTATCATGATACCCAGGATGATCCCGAAACCGCTGAAATATATCTCCGGAAGGTGATGGAACTATCGCCCCGCCATCCCGGACTTCACATGAATCTGGGGAACGCCCTGAAATGCAGCGGTCGGATTGAAGAAGCCATGGCTCTCTATCGCGAAGGCGCCCGTCTTTTTCCAAACGAGATACGTGAATCGAGCAATTATCTTTACTCGATGCATTTTGATCCCTCTCGCGGCTCGGAACAGATTCATGCGGAACACGCCGCGTGGGGCCGCGCTTTGGAATTGGCCGTTCCCGCCGCCACCGGGCACGCCAACGACCGTTCATCCGAGCGATGTTTGCGGATCGGTTATGTTTCTCCTTACTTTCGTAGTCATGTGGTCGGGCACAATCTCCTCCCACTCTTGCGGCGCCACGACCATTCGCAATATCGAATTTATTGCTATTCCGATACGCGGAATCCGGATGAAATGACCGCTGCCTTTCGCCGGGGCGCCGATGTCTGGCGGGACACTGCTCGTTTGTCTGACGCGGATTTAGCCGCTCAAGTGTCGCAAGACCGGATTGATGTGTTGGTGGATACGGTGATGCACATGGATGGCGTGCGGTTGGGGACGTTTGCTCGAAAGCCCGCTCCAGTTCAAGTAACCTGGCTGGCCTATCCCGGTTCGACCGGCCTGACTCGCATGGACTACCGGATTACAGATCCGGTTTTGGACCCGCCTGGCGAAACCAACGACTTTTATACAGAGCGATCCATTCGTCTGGAATCGTTCTGGTGCTTTGAGTCGCCAGTCGGTAGTCCGGCCGTTAATGCGCCGCCGGCGGAAAAGAACGGCTATATTACGTTTGGCTGTCTCAACAGTTTTTCCAAGATCAACGATGCGGTATTGGAAGTGTGGCGTGAAATCCTCGCTGCCGTTCCTGACTCGCGCCTGGTCCTCAGGCCGCCAAAAGGAAAAATCACCGCCCGCGTGCGGGAGAAACTGGGAGCCGATCCCGCCCGTGTCATTGGCCTGCCGTACGAATCCCGTCTTAAATATTTTAAGCTTTATCAAGGCATCGATCTGGCGCTTGACCCTTTTCCATACACGGGCCATACCACCACACTTGACAGTTTATGGATGGGCGTGCCTGTGATCACATTGCCCGGGCCCACCATAGTTTCACGCGGCAGCTTGAGCATTTTGACCCACTTGGGGTTGATGGAATTGGCGGCCGGGACCAAAGCGGGCTACGTCGCGCTGGCAGTGGCTTTGGCACGGGACATGGGCCGTTTGCGCTCTCTCCGCGCCGGCCTTCGGGAACGATTACAACGATCGGTGTTGATGGATGCCAACCGGTTTGTGCAACAGGCTGAATCAGCCTACCGGGCCGTTTGGCGTAAATGGTGCGGGTATGTTCCCCAGACCGAACGCTGCATATAATCTGTTCTATATGCCGAACCCTTTTGTTGAACGTTTGCTTAATCAGGCCGATAAACCTCTGCAAGCACGCGATTATGCCGCTGCGGCCCAATTTGTAGATCAAGCTCTGCTCGTCGAACCAAAGAACCCTCGCGCCCTGTCATATGGGGCATTTATCGCGGCCAATGCCGGCCCAAAAGATGTTGCCTTGAAGCTGATTGGTCAGGCTCTGAAGCTGGCCCCGGACGCGCCAATGGTCATTCATGATGCCGCGTTGGTTTTCTGGACGTGCGGGCAACGGCATCGGGCTCGCCGCTTGTGGGAACATTTCAATGAACTGCAACCGGGCTCGGTTGAGACCCTCTGGAACCTCGCGATGTATCATGCCGGTGAGGATGACGCCGAAGCCGCCGAAACGTATTTCCGCAAGGTCATGGAACTGGCGCCGCAAAAACCCGGGCTGCACACCAATCTCGGAAATGCGCTCAGGCTCAGTGGCCGCATTGAAGAAGCCCTCGCTTCCTTTCGTGAGGGTGCGCGGCTCTTCCCGGAAAAAATACGCGAATCGAGCAATTATCTTTACTCGATGCATTTTGATCCCTCTTGCGACCCCGCCCGGATTTATGCGGAACACGCCGCGTGGGGTCGGGCGTTGGAATCGGCTATTCCAGCCACCAGCGTGTATGCCAACGACCCTTCATCCAACCGGCGCTTGCGGATCGGTTTTGTTTCCCCATATTTTCGCGGCCATGTGGTCGGGTACTCTCTTTTGCCTTCATTCCGCGAATATAATCGTTCGCAATTTGAAATTTATTGCTACTCCGATACGACGCAATTGGATGAAATGACCGCTGCCTTTCGCCAGGGCGCCGACGTCTGGCGGGATACTGCCCGCTTGTCTGACGCGGAATTAGCCACTCAAGTGTTGCAGGACCGGATTGATGTGTTGGTGGACCTGGTAATGCACATGGACGGCGTGCGATTGGGAATGTTCGCCCGAAAACCTGCGCCCGTGCAAGTAACCTGGCTGGCTTATCCCGGTTCGACCGGTCTGACCCGTATGGACTACCGGTTTACGGACCCGGTCTTGGATCCGCCCCGCCAAACTCGTCATTTTTGCACTGAACAATCCATCCACCTCGAATCCATCTGGTGCTTTGATCCGCCTGCCAACAGCCCTGCCGTTAGGCCGCTCCCGGCGGGAAAAAATGGTTATATAACCTTTGGCTGTCTCAACAATTTTGCCAAGGTCAACGACGCCGTATTGGAAGTGTGGCGTGAAATCCTGTCTGCCGTTCCGGACTCGCGGCTGGTTCTCGTGCCACCCAAAGGAAAGATCACCGCAAGGATACGGGAAAAACTCGGAGTCGCTCCAGGCCGCCTCATTGGCCTGCCGCGCGAGTCCCGCCTCGACTATTTTAAAAATTACCACCGCATTGACCTGGCGCTCGATCCCTTTCCGTATTCGGGCGGTATCACCACGCTCGATGGTTTATGGATGGGTGTGCCCGTAATTACGTTACCCGGTGCCACCTGTGTTTCCCGAGGCAGCCTGAGCATTTTATCCAATGTGGGACTGACCGAACTGGCGGTGAAGAACAAGGGCGATTATGTGGCGCTGGCGGTCGCCCTGGCACGGGACCACGCCCGCTTGCGTGAGTTGCGCGCCGGTCTACGGGATCGATTGGAATGTTCCGTATTAATGGACGCTAAGCGGTTCGCGCGCAATACCGAATCCGCCTATCGAGCCATGTGGCGCAAATGGTGTGAGAACAGTGCTCAACAATAGCTGCGGTTTCGTCGCCCGCTCCCGCCTGTCGTCACTTAATTGTCTCTTCCCCCGCACATTGGTGTAACAAATCTTCTCCACAATCCGTGCGAAATACCGCAGGTATCCGCCTGCAACCTTCTTCTCCTTCTCCAATGGGAATGAGGATGAATAGACAATGACCGGGAGACTGATTGTAAGAATATGAACGCCACTCGAATTTTGCCCGAGCTCCAGGCCTCGCTGATGTGCGAGACCGTACGACAGGAAACCACCGGAAATTTCCTGCTGGTGGGTGTGATCAATTTCATCCGTGTGCCCCAATTGCCGGTCGCTACCGGACGGTTTTATGTCTTTAACCGCTGGATGGCGGGAGTGGGCCGTTTCAGAGACTATACCCGGCTCGTGGCGCCTGACGGTTCCACGACTCTGTGCGAAGGCGGCGCGGAATTTGAATTGCGTGATCCCGCGCACCATGCCACCAACGTGCTTCTCTTCGCCAACGCGGAATTCAAGACCCCGGGCACCTATTTCATTGAAGTGCTGGTGGACAACGTCGTGAAATTGCGCTCCCCGCTGTCCGTCATCCTCGCTCCCCTGCCGCCATCCCGGTCGGCCCCTAATTCCGTCGCCGAGCCGAAACAGACGTAGAATTTTGTTTGTCACCGAGTTGTAACAAATGCGACATAAATCCGTCGCATGAAATGCCCAGCATCTGCGCCTTATGCGTTTTAAGAAGGCCAGGCGGCTGGCAAATCAGGCGGTAAAGGTTCTTCTCCTGGCCGCCATGAGTGCAGCCACGCGGGGCTGGTGTCAGGATGCCACCAACGCAACCGGCGTTGCAAGCGCCCCCGACCCGCTTTTGGATCTATTGATTCAGAAAGGCATCCTCACTCAACAGGAGGCCGACCGGGTTGAAGCTGAAGCCTCGGTCATGCGCACCAACAATGGGGTACAAATGCCACCCATGCCCTCGTCCCCATGGCATATCGACAAGGCCATCAAGAGCGTGGAATTCTATGGAGACGCCCGGGTACGCTACGAGGACCGGGCGGCGGAGGATCCAGACGGGAATCGCATTGACCTTCAACGCTTTCGTTACGCGCTGCGCTTTGGTTTGCGCGGCGATATGTTCGATGATTTTTATTATGGATTTCGAATGGATACCGGCAACAATCCGCGTTCCCCATGGGTCACTTTCGGTACGTCCACGGCATCCAGTAGCACCTATTACTACGGGCCGTTCGGCAAATCGGAGGCGGCGATTAATGTCGGCCAGATTTATCTCGGCTGGCATCCCGAATCCTGGGTGGACCTGACGATCGGCAAGATGCCCAATCCGCTCTTCACCTCGTCCATGGTCTGGAGCGCAAACATCAACCCCGAAGGTTTCGCCGAGCGTTTCAAATACCCGGTTGGCCCGGCGCAATTCTTCGCCAATTTCGGCCAATTTATTTATGATGATCTCAACCCAAGTTCCGCCTCTGGCGGATTGGGATTTAATACCAGTTTCGGCCAGCAAACCGACAATATTTTCATGCTCGCCTGGCAAGGCGGAGTGAATTACCAAATCACTCCCAAAATCTCCGCGAAGATCGCCGCCACAATCTATAATTATATTGGGCTCCATCAAAGCACGGCGGACACCATCGGTGCGCTGTCTCCCTACTATGGCGATCCATACGTCGGCGAAGGCGCTTATTATCTGGTCGCGGGCACGGGCAAATTTGCTCCTGGATACAATGGTTTTGGAACGAGCACACCTGTTCCACTGGCGGGTTACGGCAGCTTGAACTACCCGTTAAATCAGGTCGGCTTGGATAATTTGAAGGTGATCGAAGTCCCCCTCGACGTTCAGTTCAAGATACCCGGTCCACACCTGGAAGGACACCTGTTTGGGGATTTCGCCTACAACCTGGACGGAGCACAACGCGCGGACGCCGCCGCTGCCGCCTACAATCAAGTCGTAAAGGATAACCCGTTTGGGGCATTGCCCGCTCCCACGCATACGCTCACTGCCCAAACGAGCGACGTCAAGGCCTACCAGATTGGCTTGGGTATTGGGAGCGATGACATTGATTATGGTCCAACCCAGGGGTTGGTTTACGGGACCAGTTCGCCCCGGCACTCCTGGGAAGTCAGGACTTATTGGCAGCACGTTGAACAGTATTCGCTGGATCCCAACCTCCTGGACCTCGACTTTTTCAACGGTCTGGAAAATCTTCAGGGCATTTATGTGGCCGCCTCGTATGCATTTTCCGGCAACGTTATCGGGACCTTCCGTTACGGCCACGCCAGCCGTATCAACAGTGCGCTCGGCACCGGCGGCAGCAGCGGTGACATTCCCCAAATCAATCCCGTCAACAATTACGACATCTACCAGATGGATTTGACAGTCCGGTTCTAAGCCGAAACCGCCGGGCTAATTTAAAAGAATCCGCGTTGTCATCGGTTCGTAACATGCGCAGCCTTCTCCAACCGGTTATCATCCGCCGATGAGTAACAAGCCTCGCCCAACCCGTTCGCGGCTGCCCGGGGGCCGGTTTGGGGCATTGGTTCTCTCGGTTCTTTCGCCGGGAGTGTTCATGGTCAAAGGGCAGGACGCCCTGTTCAACGCCACTGCTGTTCAGGGCGCCATCGGTGGACAGTCGTCGGCTTTTGGCCCAGCCTCCGAACAACTGCAACTGGGACCGGTGAATTTTAATTTGGGTGCTTTTACCAGTCTGACCTGGAACGACAATATCAACGGTGCTCAAACCAACGCCGAATCGGATATCCTCTCGCAAACCGGGATAAATCTCGGACTCGAATGGCCTGCCACCGAACATTCCGATCTGCGCCTGAGCACGGGTGTCGGCTATCTTCATTATTTCCGATACACTGCCGATAGCGGACTAACGGTTACACCCGGTTCAGCCCTGAGTTACGCGTTTTCCTGGAACGACGCCAGCGTGACATTTTATGACCAGGCATCGTACACGCGCCAGGTGACCGCCGAGGCCGCCCTGGCCAATGTTGCCACACTGCCCCAATTTGGAAACACCGCCGGCCTTTTAGGCGAATGGGATCCGGGACATTGGACCCTTCAGACAAGTTATAGTCATGTCATCAACCTTTCCGATAGCGCTCATAATTATCTAAACAACAATCTGGAAGAATTCTTTGGCCACGCCGGCTGGCGCTTCGCCCAGGCGACCCAGGTTGGAGTCGAAGCCAGCGCCAGCCTGGCCTCGTATCAGGTGGCCTCGCAAAACAACGATTCCAGTTACAGCCTCGGCGCCTACCTGGATTGGCAGGTTACATCCTGGTTGCAATTTACCGCCCGCGGCGGCCCCACGTTTTACGAGTTTTATCCGCAGACCCCGGGCGCCGCAAATTCCTCACTCAATTCCTGGTACGTCAGTTTTGGCATGAACAACCAGATCACCGATTTTCTCTCCCAAAACGTTTCGGTGCTTCGTTCCATCCAGCTGAGCGTCAACCAGGGCAGCAGTTACGTGGAGCAATTGAGCGCCGCGTACTCTCTTTCCTGGGCGGTCACGCGGCGCATCAATCTTATCGCCTCCGTCAGCTACGACGATGGTCAACAGCCTTTTCTCATTGGTTATCTGATCAACATTCCCGGCATTCTGGTTATCCCGGATTATACGACAGAACATTACCAACTCTACAGCGGCGGTTTGAGCGCAGCCTGGCAATTTACCGATCATTTGGCTGCCAGCCTGGCTTATTCCCACACTCAACGAGATTCCAATCTGGTCGGCCGCACCTATTCGGCTGATTCTGTCACGGCCCAACTAAGTTATAATTTCTGACTGCGCCCAATTTCATCCCGATCGGCGTTTGCCGCTTGCGGGTAAAACCCAAACCAATCAAACCTGACCATATAAACTGTATGAACCCGGCCAACTCCCAAATCAATCGCACCGATGATGTCGACAGGGCATTTCACTTCCACTGGCCAAAACTGGTATTCTTCGCCCTGGCCACCATTTTGCTGGCCGTCACGGGCTGCCGCTCCGATGCGGGTTCCCCGCCCGTCGTTTTGTCGGAACCGCCTGTACCCGGGCCAGCTGCCGTTCCCGACTATCCGGGCGCGGAAAATTATTTTACCAACGACCTGCACGAAGGCGACGTCATCAAAATCTCTTTCCAGTATTCCACCAATTTTGACGCCGTGCAGAAAGTTGCGCTGGACGGCACGCTGAATTTGAATATGGTCGGCCGGGAGCCGGCGGCAGGCCGTACGGTGACGCAACTGCAGCAAGAGTTGACACGGGCATATGATCCATTCGCCAAGGGTGACATCATCACCGTGGAACTGATCAACTCCGGCGCCATCGTCTATGTCAGCGGGGCGGTGCTTCGGCCGGGGCCCGTGGAATTGGACCATCCCCTCACGGTGCTCGAGGCGGTGATGGCCAGCGGCGGCTTCGACAACACCCGCGCCAGGCTTTCGAACGTCACGGTGCTGCGGATTGTGGACGGCAAACAGGAAGCCTACCACATCAACCTGAACCGGATTCTCGCCGGCCGGGATGATACCCCGTTCTATCTGCAGTCGTACGATATCATTTATGTTCCTGCTAAAATCTTCAACTATTGACCAGCGTGGGAGGAAAGCGGATGAACATTCAAACGACTGGCGCGCGGGCATCGGATCCCGGCGGGCGGCTTGACCACCCGGCGCCCGAACCTGCCTGGTTCTGTGTGCAAACCCAGGCGAAACGCGAATACATCGCCGCGTCTAACCTCCGGCAAGATGCCCAGGTTGAAGTGCTGCTTCCGAGAATTCGCTATCGTCAGTCCACCCGGCGGGGCCCGGCCTGGGTTACTGAAGCGCTCTTCCTGGGTTATCTCTTTGCCCGCTTCCCCCTGCCTTTATTGCTGCGGCGCGTCCAGTCGCTGCGTGGTGTTCGAGGCGTCGTCCACTTCGGCGATCGCTGGCCGTCCATCCCGGACCGGGTCATTGCCGAATTGCGTTCGGTTAT
>DASXFM010000026.1:0-5246 GCA_036489615.1 Verrucomicrobiia bacterium
ACTTCATCGGTATTGCTCCACTGCTCGACTTTTAGCGCGTATGTGGAGTCGCCCGCCAAAGACGTGGACGGAGTTAAACCTCGTTGGTGATAAACCCAACCGCAAATAGTCCATGGCGGCGAAATCTCTCCGCCGTTGCTGGTCAGGTAGGCAGAAGAGCCGTCAAAGCGGAACGCCATTCCTACTTTTCCGTTTGTGTAGGTAAAATAGTTGTAAGGTGTCAGATTGGTGGTGCTGCAAATGTCTAACGCATTGCCGTCGCCGGTCCACCAGTTGACCATGTTTGATGGGGCGAGAGCGGAACCACGGGCGTTGACCAAGGGGCCAACCACAGAGAGCGTGGCTACAGACGGAATAGTTCCGTATGAGTTTCGGGCAGTCACGGTATAGGCGCCTGCATTGGCCAACTGAACGTCGAAGATTGTGTATTTTGACGACGTGGCTCCCGGAATAGTGTTCCCATTAAAGTACCACTGAAAACTGAGTGATTGACCAGAGACTGTGGCGCTTAAAGTTGCGTTTGAGCCAAGATCAACAGTGAGGTTGGTTGGCGCTGAAACAAAGTAGGGCGCATTGGTGCCACCAATCGCGAATGTTGCCAGAAAACTTTGGAGATTGCCGTTGTACGCATCTGAATCGCCGCCTGACCAGTTGGTATCGCCATATTGCCAAATGTTCCAGGAGGACCAGGGCGTTTCGCCCCCGGGACTTCCGGTCTGCGGGTATGCGGCAGTCGGATAAGCCGCAAACCAATCCGGCCAACCTGTCACGGTCGAATTCAAGCCCGGGAACTGGGCGACTCCTGAGTGCGCGGTGGAATACCAAGTGCCGGTGTAAACTACCGGACGGATAATGATGCCCTGGGCCGCGGCATCATTCGAAACGTCGTTACACCATTCGTTGACCCATTGTGACATGTGTGCGGTGGTCATTCCGGTTAAGCCGCTATAGCCGTTTGTGGCGTATGGGTCTTCCCAATCGAGCATGGGCACCAAATAGCCGCCTCCCGTTTTGACATAAGTGCCGGCGACGCTCCAGAAATAGGCGGCCTCGGTATCTGCGCTGGCAGTTCCGGTGATGTTGGGGTCGCTGCTTGGCCGCGCAAAATGATACGCGCCGACGTAAACGCCGGCGCTGGCGGCGCCAGTCAATTGCGCCGAAAAATATGGATTAACGTAGTTTGTTTTTTCCGTCGCTTTTACCCACGCGAAGGATACTCCGTCGCTTTTAATTGTAGTCCAATCGAGAAACTGGGGCTGGTAGCCTGATACATCGGTTCCGATCGGACGCTGGGCGTGCGCGCTCAGCGCTATGATTGAAAACGATACAAGCAAGCACGCATGAGAAACCGACCTGAAAGCTTCATTTTTGAGATTCATGATGGCCGGTTATACAAATGCTTAATATTTCGATCGTGCTTTATAAAATGTTTGGGGAGCGGTGGGTGAATCGATGAAATTGGTTGCACCCGTCGGATTGGCAACGGTTCCAAGGCCGAACCAGTTTACGAGATCGGGAGAGTCCCAGATGTTGATGTTTTTACCGATTTGGCCGATTACATTGAGCTGGATTTGGCCGTTGCCGAGGCCGGTGATGCCGGTGAATTCCGGAGCGCGGACGAGGCCGGCGCTGCCGGCGTTGTAGATGGAAAGAATATCCGAGGTGGCGAGCGCGCGGGTATAGATTTGGAGTTCGTCCACGGCGCCCGACATGTAATCGGATGGAGAGCCGGAGAAGGTATCGACGCCGAAGAATCCGCGAGGTAATTCAAAATTACTGGCAGTAACCGTCCCTTTCTGGACGCCGTTGGCGTAAAATGTGACGGTGGAACTCGTCGCGACGAAAGCGACATGGGTCCACGTGTTTAGAGGCAGAGTATAGGCCGGGCTAAAAACATAATCGCCCACGGCGGAATGGGAGATTCCGACTTCATCAGTGTTGCTCCACTGCTCGACCTTGAGGGCATAAGTTGAGTCACCCATCAAAGCGGCGGATGCGGTTGGAGCCCTTTGGTGGTATACCCATCCGCATATGGTCCAGGGCGGTGCAATATCTCCGCCACTGCTTGTCATGTAAGCGGAGGAACCATCATAGCGAAACGCCAGTCCGACCTTTCCGTTTGTGAAGGACAAGTTGCCGTTGGGCGTGAGGTTAGTGATGCCATAAATGTCATTGAAATTACCGTCGGCCGTCCACCAATTGACAATATTGGACGGATCCAGCACGGAATTAGGCGCGTTGACCAACGGGCCAATGACCGAGAGAAAGGCTGGAGCTGTCGATACGTTGCCGCTGCTGTTGGTGATCAAGACGGAATAAGCGCCCGCGTTTGCGAGTTGCGCATTCGTGATGGTATAAAAGTTCGTATTCGCATTTGGAATGTTCACCTGATTGAAGCGCCATTGGTAGGCAAGCTGATTGCCGGACGTATTCGCGGTGACCATAAACGTGGCGTTGCTGCCCAGGGGAACGGTGACGTTCGTTGGCGTGCTGATTACGGCGATTGAGCCAGCCACATAGGACAGCACCTGGCTTGCCGTCCCGTTGAACACGTCCGCATCACAATATCCGGAGGAATAAGTGCCCGGCACGCCGGGGACGTTAGTGGTGGACGTGAACTGCCAAAAATTCCAAACGCCGGCGCCCCAGGCCTCACAGGAGGTGCATTCGTTCCAGGGAGTGCCGGTTTGAGGATTCTGGCCGTTGTAATTAGCGATCCATGCGCCCCACATCGAATCCTCAGAGTTCAGATCGCAGGCTCCGCTGCAGGCGCTGCAATAAATAACTGGTTTAACACTCACTCCCACGGCCGCGGCATTGGTTTGGACATCATAGCACCATTGGAAGACCCAATCTGCGTAGCTGCTGGCCCCGGTGACACCATTAAACGTCTCGAAATCGAGCATCGGCATGAGGGTCTTACCGTCATTCTTGATGTAGTTTTTTGCAAAGTTCCAAAAAAAAGTTGCCTCGGTGGCGGGCGTATTTTCATCAGGCCGACAAAAGTCGTAAGCACCCATGTATACCCCAGCGGCTTTGCCGTTGACTTCGTTCTTCACAAAATTCGTGTCTTCGTAATACGTTCCCTCCGTGGCTTTCGTCCAGGCGAACGAAATATCGGCATTCTTGACAGTCGTCCAGGTAATGACGCCATTGCCCGCGTAGACGTCAATACCATAGGCTCTTTGGGCTCTTGCAGTGGCAGTCGCCAGCGTGGAAAGAATGAGAATCAAAGCACCGTTAAAAAAAATAACGAGCTTCCGCGATATTGAGGAACGTACAAACATCGTGTGGGGAGTAGGGCGGTGTTAGAGCGATTTCGCTATATTTGGAAGACTGGCGGCAATGTCATAAACAAATACCGTTCTTCAAGATACAAAAGCGGCGTTGAAAAAGCAAGGGTTTATTTTGAAAAAGTAAGATTTCGGGTGAGCGATTGAACCTCTGAGACTTATTTATCGGACGGGTGGCCATGCAAAATGAGCAAATCCTGGGTTAAAGAATTGCTGGGAAAAGCGCTCGTCGACGGTGTGATACGGCTAATGATAGCAGTGGCTTGGGGGTGAGAAGCGCGAATCTTTTGATCAGGGCAGAGCGGCAGCTCTGCCCTAACATTGCGGGGTGGTTTGCACCGCGGCGACCGCGTTAGGTGCCATGCGCATCGTCCTTACCGGTGAGATCATGGTAACGTTTGATCTCTTCTGCGAGGACTTCGTCGGGCCACTCCAGGAATTCTTTCATCCAGGAGGCAACTTGTCGGGCGCGTGCGTCTGCGTCCTGGTAATAATAATGCCAGCCGGCGCGGCGAACCATGACATCGTCCAGGTGCGCCGCCCATTCGTTCTCGCAGAAATGTTTTACGATGTCTCGACTGAAGTCCGGAGGTAAAATATCGCTGATGCCGCGAGTTTCGGCGGTCGGAAGCAATGGTTCTTTGGCGGTGCGGCATGGTCGAAATTCCGAGCTGGAATCGGTGCGTATTAAGGCGTGAACGATTTGATCGACGGTTTGCTCAGCCATGAGGCGGTACGTAGTTAATTTGCCGCCGGCGACATCCCACCAACCGGGTTCGGGATTGCGGATTTGGTGGGAACGCGAGATATCAGAGGGGGAGCCATGCGGATCGGCGATCAAGGGTCGGACGCCGGCCCATGAACTGATGACGTCAGTTTCCGAGAGATTTGCGCCGGGGAAGAAGCGGTTTGTGATTTCGAGAATGTAGCGAATGTCCGTAGCGTCGGCGAAAATCCGATCTAATGAGCCGTCGTAGTCGGTGTCCGTGGTTCCTAGAATCGTGCGCTCACCCCAGGGAATGGCAAAGAGAATTCGTTTACCTTCGGTCATGACGACTGTGTCGGGCGTTGAAATTCGCGCACGGTCTACGACGAGATGGACGCCTTTGGCCAACCGGAGTTTGACGCGGCTGTGAGGCAGATGATCAGCCCAGGGGCCGGCGGCGTTGACGATCGTTTTTGTGAGGAAGGTAAGGTTCGTTCCTGCAAGTATATTGCTCGCGGTGCATCGCCATAGACTGCACGATTCACCCTCACCCCAGCCCTCTCCCCCAGGAGAGGGAGAATGATCGTCCGATTTTTTGAAATCCTGGGCACTGTCTCGATTTACAAGTTCGACTTGTGATCGTGCGGCAGAATTCCTGTTTGTGCGGGTAGCGTCGAGGAATCGGCAATAGTTTGCGAGGACAGCCCCGTGGTGGGCGGCGGAGCGGAGAGTGTCGAGAACGAGGCGCGCGTCGTTGGTCAAGCCGTCGAAGTAACGAACGGCGCCGGTGAGACCGTCCGGGCTGAGGCCGGGCGCTTGCTGAAGTGTTTCGCGCGTTCCGAGCCATGATGATTTCCCCAGGTTTTTGCCGCTGCACAGGAGGTCGTAAATCTTTACACCAATTTTCAATTTCCACAGGAGCCATTCTTTGTTGGCGCGATAGGTTGGAAATAGAAAGGGCAGGGGAGCGGCCAGGTGCGGTGCGATTTCGTGGATAATTTTCTTTTCGACGCTGGCTTCGTGGACGAGTCCAACGCGGCCCTGCGCCAAATAACGGATTCCGCCGTGAAGCAATCGGCTGGAACGGCTGCTGGTGCCGAATGCAAAGTCATGCTGTTCGACCAGGGCGACGCGCAGTCCGCGCATGGCGGCATCCCGGACGATGCCCGCGCCGACGATGCCACCGCCGATGACGAGCAGGTCCAAGGGTTTTTCAGGCAGCGCGGCGAGGGCTTGTGCGCGTTGTT
>DASXFM010000046.1:0-4120 GCA_036489615.1 Verrucomicrobiia bacterium
CGACATGGTTTGAAAGGCCTCCATTTGACCCGCTTGAAGGAGCCTTTGGGAAAGTTGAATGTTCATCAGCCCGGCGGCGGCGGAATCCGCGACGCATTTAAGCAGGTCCAAATCCTGCCAGGAAAAGGGCACTCCTTTCACCCGATCTCCCAAAATAATCATTCCGACCATTTGACCACCGCTCATGAGCGGGGCGCAAATTCGGTTTCCACCAGACCGGAACTGGTCGGGATGGCATTGCTTTAACGCGGCCGCCCAATCCTCACGGGAGGCATCAATGTCAACCGGTTCAGGGCGCTTTTCCAAAGCCTGCATGACGGCGACGGCGTGGGCCGTAGTGAGATTCAGGGCGTTTGCTTTGGCATCAGAGAGAAAGGTGGAAGCGGCAACAGTAAAATTTTCGCGTTTATCATCTACGAGCCAAATGCTGACAGAAAGGGCCTGCAGGACATCGGCCAAAAATTTAACTGTGGCCTGGCACAACTCGGCAGGCTGGACAGCGGACGCCGTTTCTCCGGCAAATCTTCGCCACATGGAACGATAGTCGTACACCGGACGCTGAAAGTGCCGGCTCATAAAGAGGCGGGTCTGCTGACGCACGCGATCGGACAAGGCGAGGACAGTGGCCAGCACCAGCGTTACCAAAAGAATAAAAGCCTTTAGCGTGAAAGCGGAGTCCCCTCCAAAGAACTCGACGACTTTGGCCAGGATTCCCACGACAAAGAAATAGATGCCTGCCAGCACAAGGACGAGAGAAGTTCGAAGGATAAATTTAGAGGGATAGACGTTGGTTTCGAAATGGCCCTTACGCAACAGCGAACGCACACTCAGTGCGGCGCCGAATAATGTTCCCATGGCGGCTACACTCTGTAACGAAAGGGCCAGCGTATTGCCGAATAGAAGCGCCTGGCCGTCGACGTAGCCCGTGACAATGAAAATCACGCCCATTCCCAGGATCATGAATTTAATGCGCCATAACATTGTCCCAACGGCTGCGCGGAAGGTGGATTCCAAATTCATGAGCGCGACCACTGCGGCGAGCAACGAGATCAGATTTAAAACAGCACCGGAAAGACCCAAATGGAACATCCACTGGGCGGCAGAGATTTGATCGGCCGAAACAATTAAATCATCGCCAGAAAGACCAGCGATCCCCACCGGGACTACGACGACCGCGACCAGGACAGCGGGCCACGATCGAAAGAAATCCGATTGGTTCCAGCGAGCATAAGTCAGACTGAAAAAGAGCCAAACGGGAGAGGCAAACGATGACGCGATCAACCGCCATTTTTGCCAAAAAACAATGTCCGCCGGCAAACTCGCGTCCGCGGTCAATGCGAATAGAACATTTTCCGCCGCCAAGACGGCCATGCCAATGATAAACGCCCAATGGGCGACAGAGCGTTGCCGGTTGCAGGCAACGATGAGCGCCAAACCACAACAAACGAGCGCAGCCGCGAAGCCGAGAATATCGGTATTACTCATCGGTAAATGACATCCGCAAGGTAAAAATTATCACCAAGATACGATCAATGGTTCCGAGGGGCGATAACCAATTAGAGATAAAACCGGTCGTGGAGAACGCCGGTTGACGGGCTTACGCCCCATGAGAGAATCTTCGCGCCTCTGTTATTGAGACGTCTGGCTAGACCGCTTTGAGGGCCTTGCCGATTCTGTGAAAAGCGGGAGCAACTTATTGAATCGCTTTGCGGTTTCGGAACCGAAACAACACGATACCAAGGACGCTAATACCCAGCAAACCAGCGGTCTTGGCAGTATCAGGCACCGGAGTATACACCAGCTGATTTTGAGCTGCATTGCCGTTGCCATCCCATAATTGAATCACTTCAATCGATGATCCAGTGTATGAATTCGTGGCTCCGCTTGCTCCAAGAGCGTTAATTGCATCCTGATAAAATTGATTATCACCGCTCGGATAGCCCGGGTAGCTCTGACCACCTTGCAACTCCCATAAGGCCGCTTGAAGCAGGTTATCATCTTGCTGCCGGGTGGTTCCAAACGTGTAAGAATAGCCATAATTGCCTAATCCTCCGGTGGCAAATTCCTGGTAGAGCCATGCCGCGCCCGCAGTTAGATTAAGACCGCTGCCAACACCGCCTCCGGAAAGCGGTTGGGTAATATTTCCCAACGAATAATTGTAGGTGTTACCTGGCGTGAAATCTACGCCGGTCTCCAGGCAAAACGTTTCAAATCCACCGTCATACGTTGCGCCGCCGTAATAGTTCTCGACGAAATTCTGGGAAGTGTAGGCGGTAAATTCACCTCCACCCAAACCGGGATAGACACCGGATTCTGTATCCAGTTGAACCGTGCCAACAATGTCAGGTGTGGCTTTAACCGCAGGAACGGCCAAAAGCATGCAAGAGGTGAAGCCAACCAAAACAACCTGATTTAAATGTAGCATACCGTCACTATAGCAATGACAATACCAGAAGTTTTACTTTTTTTGACATCACAAAGCAAAGCTCTAAAAATGAACCACTTATGAACATTTAATTTTTAATACTTTGCCGAACTGGCGAACTTTTCAAACCTCAAAACGTAAACAAACCCGACACCGTGCGGTAGATTTACCGTGCAAGCATTTTATTATTAGCATGATACGAGTTTTTTGAACCAGGGTAAATCTTCCCGACGGAGCCGAAAAACCGACGGATGAAGCTATTTCAATTCCGCCAGCATACGGCGTGCATCCACCGCGTCCTGGCCGGATAAATCCAAAGCTAACGCGCGCTGCAGGTTCGCCTTGCTTGCCGGTACATTATTGAGATGAAATTGCGCCAATCCGAGGTAGTACAGTAACTGTGGATCATTGTTCAATCGGTGCGCGCTTTCTTGCAAAAGGCCGGCGGCACGCGCATAATCGCCCTGACGGCAAACGATCATGGCCAGGGACTTGGCAACGTAAGGGTCGTTTGGAAAAGCTTGTCGGGCCTGGACTGCGACACGATATCCTTCTGTATCATCGACTGGATTATCCGCATAAAGGAGAGCCAATTCCTTTTTGGCAGGAGCAAAATCCGGATAAATGTTCAGTATCTGCCGGTATGTTTGCAGGGCGATCGAAGTGTCTGACTTTTCCGCGCAAATTGCCGCCTTGACCATGAGCGCCGGGACATAGCCGGGTGAGGCGCTCAGGATTTGGTCAACCTGCGTCGCGGACGCCCGCACCACATTATCGGCCAGGTCAGTCATTGCCAGAAAACGCCTGGCATCATCAGCGCGCGTAAAATTGCTGTCCGACTGAAGGGCCTTTTGGGCGAATGTTTGCGCCGCCGATACTTTTCCTTCGCTGTAAAGCGCCTGACCCAAGTCGAAGAGAACATTCGGATCGTGAGGCCGGGACTGAGCAGCCAGTTGAAGCAACGTCAGCGACCAGGAGTAGTCCCCCGTCTTAAACGCAAGGCGACCGTAGAGATGCACGATCCCAGGATTGCCGGGAGAGGCTTCATAAGCGGATTTAGCGAAAGCACATGCCTTTTGAGGGTCGGCGGAGGCATATAATTCTGCCATGTTTTCCAATGCGAAGACATTTTGCGGATTGGCATTCAGGATGGCCTGGTCAGTGCCGAGAGCTTTGTCGGTCATTCCTTTGCTCTGATAGATTGCGGCCAACCGCGCAAGCGCAACAGGATCATTTGGATAATTTTTCGTCCATTTTTCCAGCCAGGCGCGTGTATCAGCACCGGCCCGGTCAGGGTCAATGTTAATGATGGCCAAATGCCGTTGGCAGTCGTCTTTTTCCAGAAAACTGCCATTCAATGAGAGAGCGCGTTGAAAGGCTGTCTTTGCTTCCGATTCAAGGCCGTCCATATAGCACGCCATTCCGAGGTGAAATTGGATTACCGGGATCGAGTAGAGCTTGGCCGCGCTTTCACGAAGCAGCACCAAAGCCGGGGTGTATTCTCCTCTGCGGTAAAGGATCCAGCCCAGCGTGTCAGCAACGGAAGGGTCTGACGGGGAGACATCTCTCGCCCGGCGAGCCAGCGGGTAAGCTTTCTCGAGCTGATTCAAATGATCGGCATAGACGCATGCCAGATTATTGAGGGCCATCCCATAATCGGGAATGACGGCAAGAGCTTTTTGATAAGCGTCGCGG
>DASXFM010000144.1:0-12616 GCA_036489615.1 Verrucomicrobiia bacterium
GACTTTGGGCCGCCTGACTGATTTACGCGAGGAGATTGATCGCTTCTTCGAATCCCCGGTCTCCCGCGCCACGGACCTCCTGCGCTGGGCGCCGGCCTTTGACGTGTATGAAGAGAAGGACAGCTACGTCGTCAAAGCGGAATTGCCCGGCCTCAAGAAGGAGGACATTAACGTATCGCTGCATGACGGCAACCTGATTGTTTCGGGCGAACGCAAAAGCGAGACGCCGGGTGAAGGCACGGAGGTTCATCGGGCCGAGCGTTTCTTCGGCAGATTCCAGCGCTCGGTCACTTTGCCGGCAACGGTCAACGCCGCCCAAGTGAAGGCGGAATATAAGGACGGTATCCTGACGGTGACGCTTCCGAAAAGTGAGGAAGCGAAGCCGCGGCAAATCGAAGTAAAGGTGGGCTAATTGGCCCGTTAAACAAGGACAACTCCCGTGACGTGCGTCGCGGGAGTTTTTTTGTTTTGCTTTCCGGGCGCGGGCATGGCTTATTGTGCGGCTCGCGGCTGTGGTAGGTTACCCAAGTGGCCAACGGGGGCAGACTGTAAATCTGCTGGCTTACGCCTTCGATGGTTCGAATCCATCACCTACCACCATTTCTTTCCGTGACTATGCCCGCTATGGGGGTAGTCACTTTATGCGACTACGTTTGGGGGCTTTTGGGGTTTAGTTTGACCAACGAATCGCGCATCATCGAACGGCAAATTTTTTCCTATTATTGCCGTGATAAAGAATCTACATCTGCATAACGAGTGGCCAGGCAGGAACGGGTTGAGCATCAATACGTTGCTTCGCCGGCATTTGATGGTCGCACTGACAGCCATGGGGCTTTTTTGGCAGACGTGCGGCATGGCCAAGCCGACAACCACGCCACAGAGAGCGCCAGCGGAAAACGGCGGGGTTCAAAGGGATACGTCTTCCGGCATGATTTCGCCCCCTGTTTTCGATGGTAAGACTTTACTCTTTCGCGATAACGAGGGGACGTTGGCCGTAACGGCGGTGTCGGATAATGTAATTCGCGTTTATTTTACGAGGGCAAAAGCTTTCGGACCCGGCGACGCTTATGCGGTTGTTGATCACGGGCCAGTAGAGGTGGATCCCAAAGTGGAGATTGGCGCGAACGCGACGACGATGCAGACTCCCGCGCTCAAAATCACGATCCAACATAATCCCCTGCGGATTTCGTTCGCCGACTTGTCGGGCGAAAGCCTCGATGAAGACTATGCGGATCATGGAATGACTTTTACCGAGAGTGGCTACAGCATCAGCAAAGAGCTCCCGGAGGATGAGCACGTGTATGGTTTTGGCGAAAAGAACGGGCGGCTCGACAAGCGCGGTTGGAACCTCGGCGGATATAATTATGTGATGTGGAATACGGACACCTACATGCATGATGCCGCGACGGATCCGCTGTATGTCTCCGTGCCGTTTTTTATGGCGTTGCGCCATGGCAAAGCGCACGGCATTTTTCTCGATAGCACCTGGCGGAGTTTTTTTGATATTGGCCACGATCATCCGGGGTTGCTGACCTTTGGCGCAGCCGGTGGTGATTTAGATTATTATTTCATCAATGGCCCCGACCCGAAAGACGTGATCAAACGATACACGGATTTGACGGGGCGCATGCCCCTGCCCCCGCTGTGGGCGCTGGGCTATAATCAATGCCGCTACAGTTATTACCCTGAATCACGCGTCCGCGAACTGGCGCAAACCTTTCGCGAAAAGAAGATTCCCGCTGACGTGATCTGGCTGGATATCGATTACCAGGACAATTACAAACCGTTCACGTGGAATCATGAGCGTTTCCCGGACCCGAAAAAGATGGTCTCTGATTTGCGGGCGGAAGATTTTCGCCTCGTGTGCATCGTGGATCCCCATCCGAAAAGGCAAAAGGGTTATGATCCCTATGATGAAGGCATGCGGGGAGATTATTTTGTGAAAAATGCCGATGGCTCGGTGTTTGAGGGTCCCGTTTGGCCGTCGCACGCCCCGGAAAATCCCGGCCCGAGCGTGTTTCCTGATTTCAGCAATCCGGCCGCCCGCGCATGGTGGGGGCAACTTTATAGCGGATTGATGGATGATGGCATCGCCGGCATTTGGAACGACATGGATGAGCCGTCGGTGTTTGATACGCCCAGCGGGACGATGCCGATGAATGTCGTATTTGAGAACGACGGCCAGCCGGCCACCGGCAACCAAATGCATAATGTGTACGGACAATTGATGAGCCGCGCGACATATGAAGGCTTGTCCCGGTTGCGTCCGGAGGCCCGGCCATTTGTGCTCACGCGTTCGAGTTTTGCGGGCGGCCAGCGTTATGCGGCAGTGTGGACCGGTGACAGCACGTCGGATTGGTCGTCATTGAGGCAATCGCTCTCGATGCTGCTTGGACTCGGTTTATCAGGTTTTCCTTTCGTAGGGTCGGACATCGGCGGGTTTGTGGGCGCACCCTCGGCAGAGTTGTATACGCGCTGGCTGCAATTTGGAGTGTTCTGTCCTTTCATGCGTTCCCATAGCGATAGTGGTTCGCCCAGCAAAGAGCCGTGGATGTTTGGGGAGAGCGATGAAGCTATCAATAAGCGAGTGATTGAACTGCGATACGAACTGCTGCCCTATATTTACAATGTCATGGAACAGGCTTCTGAAACGGGTGTGCCGGCGTTGCGGCCGCTCCTGATGGATTTTCCAGAGGACGACAAAGTCGCAACTGTTGACGATGAGTTTCTCTTTGGCGACGACCTGTTGGTCGCGCCGGTAGTGCATGAAGGCGCTGCGTTGCGCGATGTCTATTTACCGGCAGGGAATTGGTACGATTACTGGACCGGTGCGCGGGTCCCGGGCGGCCAGACCATTCATGTCCCGGTCACGCTTGATTCGATTCCGATGTTTGTTCGCAGCGGCGGTTTTATTTTCCGACAGCCGGTCGTCCAGTCCACTGAGGAAATGCCCGGCAACGCGCTGCAAGTGCTAATTGCGCCCGCGAAAGAATCCAAAGCTTCGCTTTACGAAGATGATGGCAAATCGCCTGGCTATCAGGGTGGCGCTTTTATGAGGCGCAACTTCCTCCAGATCCAGAAGGCGCAAAAAGTGATTGTAGAGATTTCCGGGCCGGAAGGTTCTTATCGTCCCACCAAACGGGATTTGATCCTGCAACTGTGGACAGCTTCCAAGCCGGCAAAGGTCTCCCTGGAAACGGGAAAAAAACTTTCGGAGTCCTCTGCCCTGCCCGAGTTGGATGCGAATGCTGCGACGAAGGCACTTTCCGGGTGGTCATTTCAGTCCGGGCTTTTGACGATAAAATGCCCCGATAATTTTGCTCCTGTGAAGCTGACCATTGAGGATAGCTCTTCACGATGAAGCACCCACGCCGTTCCTGCGAGGCAGTCAATCGGCAGGGGCGGTCGTTTAATCCGCAGGGATAGGCGGCACTAATTTTATTTATTGTCTTGAATTTCCGGCATAAAATACATTCATCAGGCACCATTTAATCCCGGCCCAGACGGGCAGGCTTTCAAACCTTCCGGGCCGTTAAAAACCAATGGTGTCTTACCTGGTCGAAATGATCCGACGATACATGAAGCGGTTGTGGATGCTGGCGATGTTGGCCTGCGCCCAGGCCCTGCATGCGGCCGTGTTATGGAGTGATTTAGGCACCACGCTGGTTCACAACACCGGGGAAGGCTACGATATCCTGGGGGGCGCGGTGAAAGAGGATGAATCGTCCACCAACACGCTCTATTTTAAGTTCCGGGTGGATCCGCTTTCGGACGCGAGCACGGAAGAATATTACGCTGCCTTTGAACTTTATGAAGGCGAGCGGGAACGCCTGGGCATCGGCAACGCTTTAAAGGCGTGGGCGTACAGCGCCTTTCGGGCTGAGGCCACGGGCCAATCCTATGAAGGTTCTGATTATATCGATTTGAATTCTTCCCGGCCGGAACCGTCCTCGGCGGGCACTTCAATCATCTATGAAAACCCACACCGGGGAATCGCCTGCACCCTGGTTTTCAAAGTGCAATATGTCCCCGGCGGAGATGACCAGGTGACCGTATGGCTGAATCCGGATTTGGGTCCGGGCGCCACGGAAGCGGCCCAACCGGAAAACCTGATCACCCAATTCAAAGCCAATGCTTCCTTTAATGAAATCCATCTGCGCCATGGCGGTGGCGGAGACGGCTGGATCTTCAGCGACATGACGATAGCCACTTCCTTTTCAGATTTTGTCGCGGTCAACGAAAATAAATCTGTGACTGCGAACAAGGAATTGGGAAATACGAAACCGGTCTTCACTTTTCGGAGCTGGTTGAGTGAACAGGGCCTGCCGCAAGACCGTGTCCGCGCGCTGGCCCAAACGAGCGACGGCTATGTCTGGGTCGGCACGGATGACGGCGTCGCGCGCTTTGACGGTGCTCGCTTCGTCCCTTTCGGTTTGCCGGAAGGGCTCCCCAGCGGCCCGGTGCGCACGTTATTGGGAGACAGCCACGGGTCATTATGGATCGGCACGGTTGGCAATGGCCTCATCCGCTGGCAGGCAGGACGGATGAGCATGTTTACCATGGCAAATGGATTGCCTTCCGATTCCATCGGGGCGCTGGCTGAAGATAACCAGGGAAGGCTCTGGGTCGGAACCGACGAGGGACTGGTACTCCTGGAAAACGGGCAGCCGACGAAATTTTTTGCGGCCGAGCAATTTCAGGGCAAGGCCATCACCACTTTATTTAAGGACCAGGAGGGAAACATGTGGCTGGGTGCCACGGACGTCGGGGTATTCGAATTTCGTGACGGCAAATTTATTCCACTAGAAGAGTCGGCCGTCAAGGAATTGCTCCAGGACCCTCATTGCCTGATGATCAACAAGACCGGGCAAATCTGGATTGGCGCGGGGGACGATTTTGTGTTATGCCGCGACGGCAACGAGTGGCGTCCCTACCAGATTCCACGGCACCTCGCCCGCTCTTATGTCAGCTCGTTGGTTGAGGAACCCGATGGAACCGTCTGGGCGGGTTCCACCAGCGAAGGTTTGTTCGAATTCTCGAACCGCAAGATGACTGCGGTCAATGCCAGTAGCGGTCTTTCGGACAATTCCGTGGAATCCCTGCTGGCGGATCGGGACGGAAATTTATGGGCGGGCACTGACGCGGGCTTGAATCTGCTCCGCCAGAAAGACCTCTTTGCTTTCGACCAAAGACAGGGGCTGGGCTACGGCTCGGTGAACGGCCTGGCGGAAATCGCCCCCGGTCGGGTTTGGGCGGGCAAGCCCAGCGACGGTTTGTATCAATGGGACGGACAAAGTTTCAGCCGTCTCATGTCCGCCAACCTGTCCATCATCGGTGAACAGATCAATGTGATGCTCACCTCCAAAGACGGCGGTTGCTGGGTGGCGGGCAGGTATGGGTTGTTGCATTTCGAAACCCCCGCCCGGACCGTGGATAAAGCGCAGCTCTTTACCCTGCCTGGTTCCAGTATCATTTCTTTGTGTGAAGGTTCGAAGCATGGGTTGTGGGTGGGGACGGAGGAAGGCGAACTTTATCAACTGGAAAACGATAAGTGGCACGAAGAAGCCAATCTCGTGCGCCCAATCACAGCCATCGTCTCAAGTACTAATGGCACAATGTGGGTGGGCACTGAAGGCGAGGGGGTCTATGAATTCAACGGCAGAACCCGCACGCATTGGGATACGGGGAACGGACTGTTAAGCGGGCTAGTGCGGACGCTTTACCTGGATTCTGAAAATACCCTTTGGATCGGCACGGCCGGCGGCGGTTTGAGCTGTTGGCGGCAGGGCCACATGTCCACCTTTACCGCGAGGGAAGGATTGCCGGATAATACGATTTCGGAAATCCTCGAGGACGACAAAGGCCGGCTTTGGCTGGGGAGCAATCGCGGCATCGCCTGCTTGAACAAGGATGACCTGGAAGAACTGGCCGCCGGGAAAATCACGACCGTTTATCCGCAAGTCTTTGGCCGCGCGGAAGGGATGTTATCCGAGGAATGCGCGGGAGGATTTTGTCCGGCGGGCCTGAAAACGGCGTCCGGCCAGTTATGGTTTCCAACGCTGAAAGGAGCCGTCATGGTGGACCCGAGCGTCCATCTCTCCAAGCTGCCCGCACCGGCTGTGTTGCTCGAACAAATCTCCGTGGACGGCGTGCCAAGCCCCATGTTCAGTAATGCGAGCAGCCCGACAGAAACCAAAGAGGCCAAGCCGGATCCCGCTGAATCAGAGATCCAAACGCTGAACCTGGGCCCGGGCCGGCATCGGATTGAATTTCAATACACCGCGCTCGGCTTCGATGCGCCGGAACGGATACGCTTTCGCTATCGTCTCCAAGGGCTGGACTCGGATTGGGTGGACGCGGGCAACCGCCGGGTGGCTTTTTATAGTTATGTGCCACCGGGCAGCTATGGATTTCAAGTCATCGCCTGTAATGCCGACGGTCTTTGGAATGAAACCGGCGCGACGGTGGGATTGACCGTCTCGAAATATTTCTGGCAAACCTGGTGGTTCGCCGGCTTGTCTTCGCTGGCACTCCTGGCCCTCGTGGGCAACGGGGTTCGCGTCATGGTAAAGAGAAAACTCCAACGCCGCCTGATCTACCTGGAACAGGAACGGGCGCTGGAACGCGAGCGGACACGGATCGCGCAGGACCTACACGATGAAATGGGCGCCAAGTTATGCCGGATTTCGTTTTTGAGCGAGCACGTGCGCCGAAACAATAATGGGATGGCTTCGGAGTTACGCAACCAGATCGTTTCCATCTCGGATGCTTCCCGCGAAATGCTTCATTCCCTTGATGAGATCGTCTGGGCGGTCAATCCGCAGAACGATACCCTGGAACACGTCGTCTCTTACATTGGACATTACGCCCAGGAATTTTTCCAGGAAACGGGCGTCGAATGTAAACTAAACATCTCGGGCACGGTGCCCCCCTACCCGCTCTCTTCGCAACTGCGCCATAATTTGTTGCTGGCTGTGCATGAAGCTTTTACGAACGTGCTCAAGCATTCCAAGGCTACCCAGGTGGATGTATTTATCGTCTACACGGCGGCGGCCTTTGAGATCGCGGTTTCTGACAATGGCCACGGTTTTAATCCGGCGGCCGTGTTGCCGCAATCGCCGGGTTCTTCCGGCGCGGCGGGTGACGGCCTGCAAAACATGAAACAACGGCTGGCCGACATCGGCGGAAAATGTGCGATCAGCTCCCAACCGAATCACGGAGTCACCGTTCAGTTCCTGCTGCCGCTAGGCACTTTAAAAGAAAAAAAGCTACCATGATAACTGTTTCGATAGTGGACGATGAGAAGGAGCTATGCCAATCCATAGCCACGTTTGTGAACGGCGCGCCGGATTTCCGTTGCCTGAGCATGTACCATAGCGGCGAGGCCGCCCTGGAACATCTACCAGAAGACCGGCCTAACGTGGTGCTGATGGACATCCATATGGCGGGCATGAATGGGATTGAATGCGTCGAGCGCCTCAAAGCCAAGATACCCCAGATGCAGATCATGATGCTGACGGTCTATGAGGACACCGACCAGATTTTCAAGGCCCTGTCGGCAGGGGCCAGTGGTTACATGTTGAAACGGCTGACGCCTGATAAATTATTGGAAGCGATTCGCGACGTGTCTGAAGGCGGCTCACCGATGTCCAGTTCGATCGCGCGTAAAGTGGTGGCTTCTTTTCAAAGGGCCAAACGGCCTAACGAGGAACAAACGCACTTTACTTCCCGTGAACAAATGGTGCTGGACTGCCTGGCCAATGGCCTTACCTACAAGCAGACCGCAGACAAATTGAGCATTAGCATTCCGACCATCCGCAGTTACCTACGCCGTATTTACGAAAAATTGCATGTCCAATCACGGACCGAAGCCGTGGCCAAATACATCGGAACGCCCGGAAAACCGGCTTTTTGATGCCGTGGTCACTTCATGTGACTGTCATTCGGCCACATAGCTATTAAAATAAAGTCATCATCAATCGAGAAATGTTGGCTAAACACCTCGTACATAGCCCGATTGATGGCGCGTCACAATCCGTCGAATGAAAAGCAAATGCCAAAATAGAGCCTGGAGAGAGCATCAGAAAACAGGTTTCACGCTTATCGAGCTTCTGGTGGTTATCGCCATTATTGCCATCCTTGCGGCTATCCTGTTACCCGTCCTGACGGCAGCCCGATCCAGGGCGCTGCAAACCGCAGATTTAAGCAATAAAAAGCAACTTATCACCGCCTGGATCATGTATGCCAGTGACAATAATGATGTGCTGGTATTCAATGCC
Organism: Verrucomicrobiia bacterium; assembly: GCA_036489615.1. Taxonomy (GTDB): domain Bacteria; phylum Verrucomicrobiota; class Verrucomicrobiia; order Limisphaerales; family UBA11358; genus UBA11358. The sequence goes on from DASXFM010000144.1 coordinate 8,280, forward strand.
GATGAATCTATGGCGGTCAATGGGACACCGTCGTGGATCCCACAAAATTGTTATATGGATTGGAAGATCAGCGCGAACGACACAAACGTAGTCCTGCTGCAGACCAATCAACTGGGGACTTATTGTGCGCAGCAATATGGTCTTTATGTGTCTCCGGGAGACAATTTTTTATCTCCCGTCCAGAACCTGGTGGGGATGGGAAGCCAATTTCACCATCGTTCCCGAAGCGTTGCCATGGATGCAGCGGTGGGTGGTCCGCCCACGACCTATACCGGCACCGGCCTGAAACCGGCCTCCTCCCTTTCTAATTTTAGCCCCTTCTATGTCGCGACGACGATGAATGGATTTGGGGCGGCCAGTATCTCACCCAGTTTGAGCTGGGTCTTTATCAATGAGCATCCCGATAGCATTGACGATGGCATTTTGTATATCGATCCCGCGCACGGTTGCCAGAGCGGGACGGGACAATTTACAGAAGTCCCCGCAAGCTATCTTGCCAACGGTTGCGGAATTTCTTTTGCCGACGGGCATGCGGAGATCCACATTTGGAGGGGCAGCCTCGCCAATCGCCCGGTCCAATATACTTCTTTGCGCAATCTCAATGTGGTTAACGATCCGGATCTGGCCTGGCTGGCCCAGCACACGCCTTAACCGGCAATCTTTCCAAAATCACAATTTCATTTATTCGGCGGGCATTCCTTGATAGAGTGAATTGATGGTTCCCTTACCGCAGGCTGAGAACCATTGGTTACGTTAAATAGATTTTGCGGCAGGGGCTTTTTTATGAACGGGATGGTGTGAGTAAAAAAACCAGACCATGATAACAGTTTCAATAGTAGATGATGAGAAGGAACTGTGCCAGTCCATTGCCACGTTTGTAAATGGCGCGCCCGATTTTCGCTGCTTGAGTATGTATCACAGCGGCGAGACTGCCCTGGAACACCTGCCCCAGGATCGGCCCGATGTCGTGCTGATGGATATTCACATGACAGGTATGAATGGGATCGAATGCGTGGAGCGCCTCAAAGCCAAAATCCCCCAGATGCAGATCATGATGCTGACAGTTTATGAGGATACCGACCAGATTTTCAAAGCCCTGGAGGCCGGAGCCAGCGGTTACATGTTAAAGCGGTTGACGCCGAGCAAATTATTGGAAGCGATTCGCGATGTGTACGGGGGCGGTTCGCCGATGTCCAGCTCGATTGCGCGCAAGGTGGTGGCCTCCTTTCAAAAGGCCAAACGGCAGGATGAGGAACAGGCTCATTTTACTTCGCGTGAACAAATGGTGCTGGATTGCTTTGCTAAAGGATTGACTTACAAGCAGACGGCGGATCATTTGAATATCAGTATTGACACTATAAGGACCTACGTCCGACGTATTTATGAAAAGCTGCATGTCCAGTCCGCCACGGAGGCTGTGGCTAAATACATGCGCCACCGTGATAATTAGGAATAATATTAATTAGATAAATTAATCGTATTTTATTAAATATAACGAAGTGAACCACTTAAATCAATTTTTGGACTTTTATGAGCAAGGGATGTGGTCTTTTCATGTGACTTCCGCTACAATCTTTTAAATGTTAAGGTTAGTCCGAAATCACCATAAACTGCTAAAAACTATGAAAACCAATCAAATATCGCCCAACACAACGTCAATGATGCGCCATTTCAAGTGTGCTCTGACGGTGTTAGCGGCGGCGGCCGGCTTGACCACGGCACAGGCCCAATATGTCTCGGGAGGGCAGTACATTCAAAATACTACCACCAGCGGCGGCTATGGCGGCTGGGGAAGTGCCACGTATAACTATACCTCAACCGGCATCGAGGTGGATAATGCAACGGCAGGCCAATACGGTGGCGCCTATTTTGTCGTCAATTCCGGAGTTCAAGCTTTAAATTCAGTTGATACGCAGTTGCTGCTTACGTTCACACTGAATGGGGATGCCACTCAATTCAATTGGCTCTCTCCCGGTCAATTGGTATTGAACGATAATAACTCGCCCAATAGTGGCCCATATTATTTTAATATGCCTTATTTTGGGTACGAATATAATCCAAATAATGCGCCGGTCACATGGGATTCAACCGGAACCATTTACACGGTTGATTTGAATATAGGTGATCAGGCCCCGGGACTGTTGGCCAATATAGAGGCTGGCGGCGATCACATCTATAGTTTCAGCCTCGATATGGATACCCCTACGGTAGGCAATAACCCATACAGCGTGACTTTCAATAGCCTTGAGTTTGCGCCGGTGCCTGAACCGACTTCGCTGGCGCTGCTGGGCCTGGGTGCTACCGGCCTGCTGGCTATCCGCCGCCGCAAATAAGCTGCCATAGGGAAGCTAACCATTTCAAGGCCGCCCTTTTTAGGGCGGCTTTTTATTATGAGCCTCTCACTATCATCACGTTTATCTTGAATACGGGCACGTCAGTTCATGCGACTGTTCAAGAGAGATTACCGATGTTAGTTTGCGGAAACTAATCCGGCAATTACTGCGATACCGAAACAAAAATACTATGGACACTAAATCATTAAAGAAACGACTGGCAATCGCACTGGCAGTGGCAGGCGTGCTGACCATGGCCGCCCTGGCGCAAGCTCAAGATGTCTACTATTGGATCAATTTCGATCCGCCCTTTTCCACCGCCTCCTTTCCCGGCAGCGCATTGTACGCTTCCTGGGCCGACTACCCAGCCAACCCATCCGAAGTAAATTTTAATGCAATTTTTAACGGAGACCTCACAACTTCCGGCATAGAGGTAACCTCCACGGTGGGTGGTTACGGCAGTTGTTACGCTAGCTTAAACGGGGGCACCGGAGTGACGTTTGATAACGGCAATACCGCGCTTTCTACTAACGACACTCTTTGCCTCTTGAGTTTTACGGTTAACCCAACTCCGAGCATGGCGGCAGGGTCACTGTTTTATACCAATTATAACTGGCTCGGAATACAGTACATTTTTAATTTTGACAGCGGGGTCTACAGTTTTCCTGTTCCTTATGGCGGATGGAACAATCCGGGCAATTCCAATGCGATAACGTGGTCCGGCAGCAACGTCACCGTGACCGTAAACCTGGGGCCGTTGTCGAGATTTGCCACCTATACTATTGGCGGAACGAACCACTTTTATGGCATGAACCTCGGTTTTAATCCGGCGGTGATCCATAATGATACGACTAACAGCGGCGGCTTATCTTATGATATTACATTCAATGCCGTCACCTTTGAAGCTCCTCCGGCGACGCCTCCGAATTTGTCCGTCAGCTTTGCCAATCCAAATGTGGTTATTTCGTGGCCCGATCCCAATACCAACGCCTATACCTTGTATCAAAGCGCTAACATGGCGCAATTCAGTTGGGCGCCCTGGGGGTTTGCGCCTGTTTGGAATAATGGCACCAATACCGTTGCCATCCCGCCGCCTTTTAACCAGGCCCTCTTTTTCCGCCTGGCTAATGCGACCTCGCAATGATTTAAACTGCCAGGTATGAAGTCCCTCGCAGTCAAACGGGGGGAATGGTTGCACGAACTTTGATAAGAAAAGCCGGAAGGTCATCCTCCGGCTTTTAAATCGCAGATTTTGTCATGATGAAGTCGGGAAAGATTTTGTTTGGGTTGGTCGCGCTCGTTTTGTGGGGCGGGTTCGCAATAGAAAATGCCAGGGCAAAACTGGTGATGGCCCATTATATGCCCTGGTATGAATCACAGCCCTATACCGGTTATTGGGGATGGCATTGGACGATGAGTCATTTTAACCCCGACAATGACAATACCAATGGTTATCCGGAAATCGCTTCCTGGTATTATCCGCAGATAGGCCTCTACGATTCTGACGATCCCGCCCTGCTCGAATATCACGTCCTGCTCATGAAACTCGCGGGAATCGATGGAGTCATCGCCGACTGGTACGGTACTGATAATTTTAACGATTACGCTTTAATTAACCAGCGCACGGCTGATTTATTTGCGTGGCTTCAAAAGGCAGGCCTGCAGTTTTGTCTTTGTTATGAGGACGCTACCATCCAGCAGGAGATCAACAAGGGGTTCATCACGGCGTCTGGCGCCGTCGCACATGCCCAGCAGACGATGCTCTATGCCCAGTCCAATTACTTTACGATGCCGGGCTACCTCCACTGGAATAACAAACCCGTTCTTTTAGATTTCGGCCCGCAATATTTTGCGGATAACTCCCAATGGACATCCATTTTTTCGGCACTGAACCCGACCAACGCCCCGGCCTTTTTTACCGAAGACAGTCGTTACAGCATAGGCCAGGGTGGTTTCGATTGGCCGCCTATGTCCATGACGCGCACGAACAATGGCGTCCTTACT
>DASXFM010000102.1:0-4012 GCA_036489615.1 Verrucomicrobiia bacterium
GGACGCCGTGGCCCAATCGCATGGATGGGACCTGAGTAAAATTCACATTTTTGAGTTATCCGCTATCGAAGAAAAGGTCCGCAGTCATTCTGAAAGCACGTTCTTTCATCCCTCCGAAGTGGAATTGAACCGCACCATCACTGCCATCCTGGATGAGGTCAAGCGGGTAAATTCAGTGAGGATTGTTTTTGATTCGCTGGCCGAACTGCGGCTGTTGACCGAGACAGCGTTGCGCTATCGGCGACAGATCATGCAGATGAAGGATTTTTTTGCCGGCCGCAAAAGCACCGTGCTGCTGCTGGACGACAATTCCACCGATTCAAGAGATCTCCAAATCGAAAGCATCGCGCATGGGGTCATTACGTTGCATCGCAGCTCACCCGAATATGGCATTGTGCGCCGCCAGTTGAATATTGAAAAAATTCGCGGCGTCGCCTTTCGCGAGGGCAACCATGATTTTGCCATCCGCAAAGGCGGCCTCGTGATCTTTCCCCGTCTCGTGGCGTCGGAACATCATACCAAATTCATACGGTAAAGCTTCGCCAGCGGCATCGCCGGCCTGGATAAAATTCTCGGAGGCGGCCTGGATCGTGGCACCAGCACCATGCTGATCGGGCCGGCCGGCTGCAATAAATCTACCATGGCCACCAAATTCGCCCTGGCGGCCGCAGAGCAAAATGAAAAGGTCCTGTTCTTTGTGTTTGATGAAACGATTGGCACGCTGTTGCACCGCTCCCGGGAACTGGGCATGGACATCGAAAAGCATGTTGATTCGGGTTTGATCCAGGTGATTAAAGTTGATCCGGCGGAACTTTCCCCCGGTGAATTGACTCATAGAATCTATCATGCCGTAACTGATGAGAATGTCCGCATGATCATCATTGACAGCATCAACGGCTATCTCAACGCCATGCCGGAAGAGCGTTTTCTGAATTTGCAGTTGCATGAACTACTGGCGTATCTCAACCAGCAGGGCGTGGTGACGATCATGGTACTGGCGCAACTGGGATTGATGGGCACCATGAGTTCGGCGGTGGACCTAACCTACCTGGCGGACACGGTGATGTTGTTCCGATTTTATGAATCGCGCGGCGCGGTCAAGCAAGCGTTATCCATCATCAAAAAGCGCAGCAGCAACCATGAGCGCACCATCCGGGAAATTACGGCGACGAAGAACGGCATTGAGATCGGCCAGCCCTTAACCGGAATGCAAGGCATCCTGACCGGCACACCTAACTTCATTAAGGAACAACCGGACGCATGATCAATTCCGGCAATAAGGTGCCGAATACAGGCACCCTTTTCAGCGCCCTGGAAAGCAGGATTCTGATAGCCGCTCCGACTGGCAATGACGCAAAGCTGACGGCCGAATTTCTGGAAGAAGCCCGCTTTCATACGAAGGCCTGCCAGAATATTGAGGAGCTGGCCGTGGCTCTTAGGGAAGGCTGCGGGGTTGTGGTTTTAGCCGAGGAAACTTTGGCGCAGGATCGCGTTTCCGATCTCGTTCAGGCAAGGTCGGAACAACCTCCCTGGTCGGATATTCCCATTATTCTCATCACCAGCGGCGGGGAGGCCAGCCAGATCCAATTGCGGCGGCTGACCCTCTTCGGGCCGGGAGGTAATGTGACCTTGCTGGAAAGGCCATTCCGCAGCGGCACGCTTATCAGCGTGCTGGAGGTGGCGTTGCGCGCCCGCAAACGCCAATACGTGGCCCGGGATTCTGTGGCTGACCTGCAACGGGCGCATACAGAACTTCAAAATGCCTTGCGGGCCAAAGATGATTTTCTCGCCGCGCTTTCGCATGAATTGCGCACGCCCCTTAATCCGGTGCTGCTCGTAGCCAGCGATTATGCCAACGACCCCAATTTGCCCCCGCAAATCCGTAAAGATTTCGAACTGATCAGCCGCAACGTGGAACTGGAGGCGCGGCTGATTGACGATCTTCTGGATTTGACCCGGGTTTCCCGCGGCAAGCTGGCTTTGTCCGTGCAACCCTGCGACGTTCATCAGGTCTTGCGCGAAGCCCTGGGTACAGTCGAGGAGGAAATCAAAAAAAAGGAAGTTCGTATCCGCATAAATCTGAACGCGATCAATGCCGTCGTGATGGGCGATGGCGTCCGGTTGCAGCAGGTCTTCTGGAACGTCATTAAAAATGCGGTAAAATTTACGCCCATCGGTGGCGACGTCATCATTGAAACAAGAATTGAAAAGCAGAATGTTGTCGTTGAAATTTCAGACACCGGCATCGGCATCACCGCCGGCGAATTGGCCCGCATCTTCGAGGCTTTCTCCCAGGGCGAACACGCCACGTCCCAGGGGTCGCATCGATTTGGTGGCCTGGGATTGGGGCTGGCGATTTCGCGTATGTTGCTGGAACTGCACTCGGGCACCATTAAAGCTTCGAGCGCGGGACGCGGCCATGGAGCTACTTTCACCATCGAATTGCCTCTCATGAGCGCGGACCAGGCGGGCGATAGCATTACGCCGGTGAAACAGGAGACCTCAGCTCAAGGAGGCGAGGTCGGAAAGATTGTCGGTATTTCTTCTTTGGCGCCACGGACAGATTTTCACGTCCGCAGTTTCCGTTAATAAGGCAGTCGTGAAGCTATTCGGCTCTTTGCCAGCCAACCGCGGAACTCAATCGTAAGGTCAAACGCCCATACGGCGGCAAATAAAATCTCCAGCCAACTGGGAATTGGCCGTCTGACAAAAGCATCTCCCCGCGTCCAATCCCAAATATAAAATCCGGTGAAAAGTGCCGTAAGAGCAACGATCCACCAAATGTTGGGATACTTGCCTTTGCGATAACCGGAATAATTGAAAGAAAGCAGAAATAAACCCAGGCCATAGGCCCCCAGAATCGCGGTGTGATATATAACGAGCGCGACTCCAACTGTGATTAACAGCGAATGAAAACAAAATCGTTGGGTTGGAATGTTCATGGCTTAAGCCGTGACTGACTTTAATTCGATGCGATGTTACTCAGTGTCTTTCGCCTTCCCATTTCGTCTCTGGCTAACCTTAAAAGTTACGATCGCCACCAGGAATGCGCCACCCACCACGCGACAAGCATCGGTATATAAGAGCCACCATAAACCATTAGCTTGCCACTGGGAAAAGGGAACCAGAGAAGAGCCATACTTCCCTAAATAAGATGAACCAAAAGAAACTGCCAGGAATGCGGAACCAAACAGGCAGAAAGCGAACGTCGCTTTCTGTAGTGACTTGATATCGCCCATTTTCATAAGCACGGGTTGCGAAGAAAATACATGAAGATTGTCCGAATCTCAACATAGTTGTTTAAATAAGGGTAGTGACGAACTATGACTTTCGCCACCGCATGCTAAAATCCTCGTTCGGTGGGCCACGTGCCCATCGGTTTGTTCTTTGACATTTTTATGAACGGAAGGGACAGCTCCGTCAGCAACGGTATTTATAATCCCCAGAGCCCAACGAATTTCTGAGCCCCTCAGGAGTTTGGAATTCTTTTTTGATTGGTAATACCATAAAGATTCCAACCAATTTTAGGTTATTGTAACCAATTATAACCTATTCAAGACCCTTCCCCCCCGGGGGTATGTAGGAGCCGACGCAAGGAGGCTCTAATTCCCGCGTCTTAACCTCAAACTGCGCTAACGATAATGTAGCGGGTTGTAGCGTTTCGTGTAGCGGAAATGTAGCGGGTTAAATTGCTCATTAACAACGATGTAGCGGATGTTACCCCTTTTCCAACTTATATATCTTATTGCCTCAACCCATTGCATCAAAGCATCGAGATAAGCCTTTCACGTTCTGTCCCCTGAAACCTTCAGCCTTGAATCTGAAACCTATTTGCCCAGTCCCGAGGCCATGGCGAAGCCATAGGCCGCTGGGCGACCGAGTGAGCGGGCGCGAGCGCGTCCAATCGGTTGGACGGGTAAGCTAAACCAAAATGCGTCAGTGCAGTTATTGGCTCACCTTGACATCGTCAATGCGGTAGCCCGCCGGGGTTATCGGATCCTCCGTGCCGGTC
>DASXFM010000243.1:0-5690 GCA_036489615.1 Verrucomicrobiia bacterium
GCGTAAAAGGACGAAAAGTCAGAGACTCCTCACCTCGTCTGCTACCAGGAAAGCTTCGGTTCCCGCTCGTCCGTCATTTTGCATTCAGCATTTAGCATTGTGCATTTTCCCCCCGCCTCGGCGGAGGCGGAAGAACTCAAAATTGATTTCGAATGTCAAAGAACTTTGCTATGTTACCATTGTATCATATCATATCTTTAAATTACACAACTATTTTAAATTATTTTTGTAACCCCTTTCGACAGCCTCAGGGCAGGCCCTTCGACAGAATTTAACCGCAAAAATGCACTCCCGCGGTGAGCAATGTCGAACCGATACCTTCTTCAAAATGAAAAATATGCGATTGTGCGGGTTGACGACTTTACAGCTTGCTAACTGTTAGGCAGCATTCGCACTACCGTGATGAGATCACAACAATCGCAAGACACCGTGTGCGGAGTCATTCTTGCGGTGGCTACCGGCCTTTTAGGATTTGTCGCTGCTTGGTTGCTTGCTGGGCTTGGCATTTGTGGATTTGACCTCACGAAAGGGATGGTCATCTTTGCTTTGGGTTCGGCGGCCATCATGCCTGCTGCCACGGTTCGCTTTTTGCCTGCGCCGTGGTGGGTCGCCGGTTTGGTATTTTGTTCCTTGTTTCCGATTACTTTGATCGGCGGGATATTTGGCCAGGAGTGGCCGCGTGTCATAGCAGCTTTTGGCTGCGTTGCCGCCTCTTTTGGGAGCGCGTGGTTTTGTCGGCCACGAGTTCGGAGAGTTTAGTATGACCATGCTGCCTAACACCGCGCTGGAGCCAACGGCCACCGCGCCGCGTTGAACGCGGTAAACCTCGTAGAAGGGGTAAACCTTGCGTTTCGACCTGGACATGAAATTTGATTGTCACCATTGCATTTCGGAGTCACCGTCCGGTGGCCGTGGCTCAGCGTTGATTGTTAGGCCGCTTGAGCCGTCACGATATGCGAACGATTATTTGCATTCTGATTTTGGCCGCTACTTGGTCGTTGCGCGCCGACGACCAAATCATGCACGTCGTTGCATCAGATTTTCGATCGCCATCTGTAAAGCGGTGCATGGACTACTACGTCGCTCATTTTTCATCCCACGCAACGAATCATTTCTACGTTGGTGCAGTAGAGGTTGACCACGGACGGCTAGTGCGTGCTTTGGTTTACTGGAAGGAAGAGCGGACGATTTTAGATTACAGTGAGCTTGCAGAAGATGCGCCAAAGGGTTCGGAGATTGAGGCATGGCATTATCCGCTGAAGCTTGATCGCGATACAGTGGATACGCCTGAAGATATTGCCGGTAGCAATTATTTGGAGACGCAACGTCAATGGGTAGATTGGATGAAGTAGTGCATTACCAAAGGGAGGCCATATTGCATTTTATTGTCAGATGCCCAACATTTGTTTCCACACAGAAAATGACGCGGCCTAACACATCACTGGAGCCAACGCCGTTGACGTTGGCAGTTCCGCTTTCGCGGTTGACATCATCGTTTGGGCGTGGCCTAGTTCTTGGTCGTTAGGCTGTATGACGCCATGAGAGTTATTCGTGCCATTCTTTTGTTGGTCGCCACGATTTACTTTCTTTCATTCATTTTTAACGATGCGGAGTTTGGTTGGTCTAGCGAGCATGGATTTCATGCCACCAAGTATCATGGTTTATCCAGATTTGCGCCGCTTCTCATTTCAGCTTTTTGCGGATCGTGGTATTATGGTTTGAGAGTTAGAAATCTATGGGCGTGGAGATTTGGCATTGTTGTATTGGGTATTGTTACGGTGTGGGGCGTCGTTGATGGCGTGTTGAGTTTTCGTCGCGGTATTGAACCATTTGACAGATGGTATGATTTGCTTGGCAAGACCATTGCAGCCATCTTGTTTTGTTTCCTTTTTGGGAGATGGTGGTGGTTCAAAAGACGGGACTTTATGACGAAGCATACAGCCTAACACCGCGCTGGAGCTAACGGCCACCGCGCCGCGGGAACGCGGTGTGTAGGGGTCATGTAGGGTCAGTTCCGCACAATCGCACATTTCTTTGACATTTTCAAGAATTGACCCGTTAAGCCGGAAAAGGAAGACTTGAAAATCTGCCTTAAAAGTATGACAGTCAGTCGCAAATATCGACCGCGAATAAAAAATATGCGATTGTGCGGGTCTGACCCCTTTACGGAGTTTGGACGATATTTCGGAGCAGACAGCGCTTTGCAATAGCGATTTGACAGATGCCGGGTTTTATTTTACTCAGCGATTTCACGGTCGCTGGCTTAACCGGACGAACAAAGACCGAGGCGAGCAGAAGGAAGAGGCATTTTTGCAGAAGTGGTTTGAGAAGTTCACGAGCCAGCCGCCTAACACCGCGCTGGAGCCAACGGCGACTGCCCCTTGAGTTTATGGATGGTTTAAGTTATACAACAATTATCGAGCTGGCGGAGTCACTCGCCGGTCGGTCTGGCTCAGCGTTGGATCGTTAGGCGCATCACGATATGGGCGTTCATTTTCCAGCCAAGAGTGTTCGACTTTCGCAGGTCACGATTCTGCGCAATGGCGCTGATGGAGGTCATCTTTACATCAAGGGTCGTGGCGACGTGCCAAACGAGGGCGAGCAGGATATTTACGCTTACTTCAACTCGAAAGAAGAGGAGCGAGATTTTGACCGGCAGTTTGAAGGGCAAGCAGTTGTTATTGACGGTGATTCATTGGAGTTTACTCGGAGTCATTCTACTGCCATTCGACGCATCATTTCATGGAGGTTTGAGTGATTGCTCCTAACACCGCGCTGGAGCCAACGGCCATTTTGGGGTCAACCCCACACAATCGCACATTTCTTCGACTTTGATTAAAAATATGCTGTTATGCGGATCTGCCCGCTTAACGGGATGATTTCATCCAGTTTGATTTGCACCCGATTCGAAATTAAGACATTCAAGGTCCGGGTTAAGAAGCTGTAATATACCATACCCCGCGATGAAAACGCCGGACCTCTTCTCCCCGGATTCGGCCATCAAAGTGATTTGTTGACTTGTCCACCCGGGCATTCCTTTTTTCGCTTGACAGTTTGAGAATTCTGTTTACTGTCGGCCCACATTCCGGGTTGTCGGCTCCTGGCGGTGGGTCACTGGTTGGGGGAAGGCTTGCATCTGAATTGAACCACAATGACACGCTTTGCCATGAACCGAAAAAAAATTACTCTCCTCGGGGCTGCTGTTTGCAGCCTGTTCACCGTTGCCAATTCTGTCGTCGCCCAGGGCACGGCTTTTACTTATCAAGGCCAGCTTCAGCTTAACGGGATGCCAGTCAACGGATTGTATGACTTCACCTTCATGCTCTTCGATAACAACGGCACAAACAGCGGCCAGATCGGCAGCGCCCTAACCAATGCCGGCGTGAACGTGACCAATGGACTTTTTACGGTTCCCTTGGATTTCGGTTCCGTCTTTGCGGGCAATCCCACCTGGCTGGAGATCGAAGTAACCACAAATGGCGGCCAGAATTTCACCGCACTCAGTCCATTGCAGGAATTGACGCCGGCGCCCTACGCAATTTTCGCCGAATCGGCGAATTCAGTCACGGGCACGGTGCTGGCCAGCAGCAACCTGTTTGTCAGCGGCGATGTGGGCATTGGCACCAACGCCGCCGATGCCCCCCTGGTAGTGGTGGGCGCCAGTCCGATCAATGACCCGTTGGCCGATGGGGTGATTAACGCTGTCCAAGTGGGCGGCACAGTAACGGGCGCAGCCGTTTATGGTTTATCCCTGCTTCCGGATGGCACCGGTGTCATCGGCGAGGCGGATAATACTGCGGATACGGGAAGTTATCCGGTCGGCGTTTGGGGCTACACCAGCGCTGACGATGGCGTGGCCATTCTGGCTGAAGCAGATTCTCCCACGGGCGCGGCTGGCCTCTTCTTGGGAGAGCTGGCCGTGGACGGGACGTTCTTCGTTGACGGAGATTCTGATCTGGAAGGGAATTTAATTGTCGATGGGCATACCCAGGTCCATGGAACTTTCATTGGCGGCGGGATCGGCAACAGCATTGATCCCTCGCTCTCTTACTCCGCCATCGGTAGCGGAGATAATAATTCCATTTTGTCCAACTGCGATTATTCATTCATCGGCGGCGGCAGCGGCAATATTGCCAGCAATAATTTTGCAACCGTGGGCGGCGGCGATGGCAATCAGAGCACCGGACTGTGGTCCACCGTCGGTGGAGGCGTCGGCAATAAGGCTACCGGGGTTTACTCAGCGACCGTTGCCGGCGGGTATGAGAATATCAGCGGCGGAAACGCCTCCACGGCGGGCGGCGGCGCAAATAATACCGCAAGCGGCGATTATGCGACCATTCCAGGCGGCGGTGCCAACGTGGCCAGCGGGGCCTATTCCTTTGCGGCCGGTAACGACGCCAATGCCACCAACTCGGGCTCGTTTGTCTGGAGCGACGCCACGGGGACGCCGACCTTCTCCCCGACAAGCAACTCCGTTACAATGCGCGCCAGCGGGGGCTTCGAACTCCTGACCACCACCGACACCAACAATCTCGTCGGCGCGGTGCTGGCCGCAGGCAGCGGTTCGTGGTCGATGTTGAGCGATCGCAACGCCAAAAATGATCTTGCGCCCATCGATCCCGCGGCGGTCCTGGCGGGAGTGGCGGCGCTGCCGATCAGCCAGTGGAGCTACAAAACCCAGAATGGCGTGCGCCACGTTGGACCGATGGCCCAGGATTTTCACGCCGCCTTTCATGTCGGCGAAAACGACACCACCATTTCCAGCGTCGATGAAAACGGCGTGGCGCTGGCGGCCATTCAAGGCTTGAACTCGAAACTTGAGGCCAGGGACGCCGAGATCCAAGCGCTGAAGGCCAAGGCATCGAAAGTGGATTCATTGGAAGCACAGGTGAATGAACTGAAACAAATCGTGCAGGCGCTGGCCGCCAGAAAGTAACCATGAAGAAATGGATTCTTGCTTTAGGCTTGCTAGTTCCTGCCTTGAGCCACGCCCAAGGCTACGCGATAAACTGGCATAAGGTCTCCGGCGGTGGCGGCGCCAGCAGCGGCACCAATGGCAGCGCGATTTACTCCGTGAACGGCACCGCCGGGCAGCATGACGCCGGCGCGGCCATGACCGGCGGAGGTTATTCCCTCACCGGCGGTTTCTGGGCCATCTACGCCGTGCAAACTCCGGGGGCGCCGCTGTTGAATATTGTCAAATCCGGCCCCGGCGTCATCGTCTCGTGGCCCTACCCATCCACCGGGTTTGTCCTGCAACAGAACAACAACTTGAGCACGCCCAATTGGATTAATTCCAGCTATCCGATCAATACCAACACCTCGAGCAACAGCATCACTATTGCCCTGCCGTCGGGCACCCTGTTCTTCCGGCTGATTAACCCGTAGATCATCCTTAGGGCAGCCGCATTTAAATTTCCCCTCTCTTCCACGCAACTTCGTGGAGAGGGTCGGGAAGAGGAGAGGAGTCAATAATAACGCTGGGCTGTCCTTCGCAACCGAATCGTCGCTCAATTTGGAAACTATATCTCCATTCATTCGGTCGCCCCTCTCCGGGCGCTGACGCGTCCGCCTCTCCCCGCGCTTCGCTACGGGGCGAGGGATGGTCCGTCCCGGCAATTTAGTGCGTCTGCCCTGATCCAGCGGCTGCCCGGGTAAAATTCAACTTTTGATAGGGCGAGACTCCGTCG
>DASXFM010000262.1:0-6456 GCA_036489615.1 Verrucomicrobiia bacterium
GTATTTCGTTTTACATTGCTCTTGTGAGTTTCGTTGCTGAATTTAATTCGTTGTCGCCGGAACAATTTGTCAGGCGTTCTCTCGCCGCGAGTCCGGCGGACGTTCGCAATAGCCTGGTAAAAAGCAGGTTGTCATTGAACGACTTTGCGGCCCTGATTTCTCCGGCGGCCCCCGGTTTTTTTACCGAACTTTCCAGCCGTTCAAGGCAATTGACCCTGCGGCGTTTCGGCAAGGTCGTGCGCCTGTTTGCCCCGTTATACGTTTCCAACGAATGCATCAATAATTGCTCGTACTGCGGGTTCTCCCGCGACAATCCAATCCTGCGCGTGACGCTGTCGGTTGAGGAGGTCGTTCGGGAGGGACGCGCATTGCTGGAACAGGGCTTTCGGAATGTTCTTTTGGTAGCCGGGGAGCATCCGAAGTTTGTATCCAACCATTACCTGCGTGATTGCGTGGCCGCCTTGCATGAAGAAATTCCGTCGGTTTCACTGGAAGTTGGTCCGATGGAAATGGAAGAATATCGCCCGCTTGTTGCCGCCGGCGCCGACGGATTGGTCGTGTATCAGGAAACGTACGACCGGAAAGTCTATGCGGAGGTGCATACGGCCGGACCGAAGAAGGATTTCGATTGGCGCCTTGAGACCCCTGAGCGCGCCTACACAGCCGGTTTTCGGCGCCTGGGAATCAGCGCCCTCTACGGACTCGCGGACTGGCGCCACGAGGCCGTGTGCGTGGCCGCGCATGCCGCTTACCTGTTACGCCACTGTTGGAAGGCCCAGTTGACGATTTCGTTGCCGCGCTTGCGTCCCTGTGCCGGCGAATTTCAACCGCTGACGCAAATATCGGACCGCGACCTGGCGCAATTGATCTGCGCGTTCCGCCTCATGTTTCCTGACGTCGGCCTGGTCCTGTCCACGCGCGAACCAGCCCGGTTGCGCGACGGCCTGATTCCGCTGGGGATCACGCTCATGAGCGCCGGCAGCCATACCGAACCTGGCGGTTATACGGGAGCCGGCCGGGAAAAACTGCATCAAACCGTGCGTGGAAAAATCGTGGAGATTACTCCGACCCCTGGGATCAACAATGAAGGCGCCAGCGAATGGGCAAATGGAAAAGGCCGTGCGACCAGTGCGACCGGGCAATTTGAAGTCTCAGACAGCCGTTCTCCGAAAGAAGTTGCCAGCCTGCTTCAAAAGCTCGGTTACGAACCGGTTTGGAAAGACTGGGACAGCGCCTTGGTTTCTTAATCATCGGCAATTTGTCCTTCCCATGAATTCGGATGCTGTACTAGCCAATGGAAAGTCTATTTCGGCAAATCTTCCCTGTTCCATTGAGGAATTTCTGCTCGCCCAACAGCTATTGCCCCGAAGCGTTGTAGTTGAGCACAATGGTGATGCCGTCGCGCCATCGGAATTTTCCAAACGCCAGTTAATGCCGGGAGACAAACTGGAAATCGTGAAAATTGTCGCCGGTGGCTGAGAAAAACGTCCCAATTCCAACAGAATGTTGAATAACCAATAACCAGGCCGGCAAATTTAGATCATCAAATCCTGGAGTTTTCCTGGAGCCTGGAATTTGGGGTTTTATCCCCCACTCGTTTATATTAAGCTTCCCCGATTATGGACTCGCTGGCCCATTTTGTTTGGTACAACCTTGTATGGCATGGTGGCAAATTCCTTGGCATTGATTGGAGCGTTTGGAAAGTGATTGGCTGGATGGGGCAGGTGGTTTTCTTTACCCGCTTTTTCGTTCAGTGGTATTTCGCAGAAAAACATAAGAGAGTGGTGGTTCCAGCCGCATTCTGGTGGCTGAGCCTCACGGGCACTCTCATCTTGCTGACGTATTCGATCCACAAGAACGATTCTGTTTTCATCGCCGGGTATTTGTTCGCATGGATCCCCTATTTGCGGAATTTGGTGATCCATCATCGCTACGAGAAGGCGCACAAGGGATGCACGGGTTGCGGGCAAAAGGTCCCGCCTCAATCGAACTTCTGCCCGAACTGTGGGACGAAATTGCAGGCTATGGCGCCGGCGCAGTAGGAGCGGATGAAGTGGACGGTGTCCATCCGTATTTTTTCAATACCGGCTGAAAATCCCGGTTCTGACTGCCGAAGCTGCCCAATTCCTGGTCAAATTTCTGAATCGACAACGCGTTTTTCTGATATTCCTGAATAATCGCTACGGCGCGCCCGCGTCCTGCATCATAATCCCTGCCTGCGATGTGAGATTCGTAGCAAAAGTAAAACACGATAGTCGCGGCTATCACATTGAGCGCCACCAGCAGCAAAAACACCTGGCGCTGCAGAGCAGCAATTTGCTGCTCCAGATTGGAATCGGTTGTTGCGGAAGAAACGGGGTCGTTCATCTGTTTTAGTGGTTCGGGGCTTTCGTCTGGACAGATTCAAGAATTTTCGTCAATTGCGGCGTGGGGTGTTGTTGATTGTACGCCTTCGCGTCCGCGTAAAGGGCTTGTGCGCGCGCCATTACGGCGTTGGCAATCGCTTCCTTCGTCTGCAATGTGCGAGTGTCCCGCGTTATAAACACCAGCCTCAGGGCCAGAATGACGCCCGCCACCACCAGCACCCCCAACAAAAAGGTCAAAATGCCGTTTAAAGTTTCAGATTTCATGGTCGGCAGGAATGTAGCGAAAAGACGCCGATTGTCCACTCGTTTTTTGTGGAAAAAAGAGGGGTTTTCAGGCTACCGTTTACCGGCGTCTCTGGAATGCGGTATTATCGGGTCGATGGCGTTGGGGACCTTTTTGACGTGTAAACTTTCAAGGCGACACGTAAATTGCGGTACGGCTAAACCATGAGAATCCACTTTTTTGGCGCCACGCGCACCACTACCGGCTCGATGTATTTGTTCGAGGTCAACGGCAAAAAATTGCTGCTCGAATGCGGACTGTTTCAAGGCCATCGCGAGGAGGAAACCGCCCGCAATTGTTGTTTCCCGTTTGACCCCAAACAAATTGATGCCGTTGTCCTGAGCCATGCGCACATGGACCATGCCGGGAATATGCCGAACCTGCGCCGCCAGGGATATGCCGGTAATATCTACTGCACTTTCGCCACGCGCGACCTGGCGAGCCTCATGCTCGTGGATTCGGCAAGGATTCAAGTGGACGACGCCGCATTTGTTTCCAAACAACGCGCCAAACAAAAGCTCCCGCCAGTCGAGCCGCTTTACTCCGTCGCTGATGCGGAGAAGGTTCTCGAACAATTCGTCTCGGTAAATTATGAGCGTCCCATTCAGGTCGTGGACGGTGTAACTGTAACGTTTCGCGACGCGGGCCATATTCTTGGTTCTGCCCAGGTCATCCTGGATGTGGCCGAGGGCGGCAGGAAATTTCGCTGGCTCTTCAGCGGCGACGTCGGACGGGGAAAGGATGACATCCTTCGTGACCCGGCGCCGACGGATAATGTGGATTTCCTCCAAATTGAATCGACCTACGGTGGACGCGAGCACGCCGCGCGCGACAATGCCGATGAGACTGTGTGCCGTCTGGTTTCGGAAACGCTAAATCAAAAGGGCAAGGTCATCATTCCGGCCTTCTCGGTCGGTCGTACGCAGCAGATTGTTTACGTGCTGCACCAGCTTGCCCTGGCCGGCAAACTTCCGCGCGTTCCAATCTTTGTGGACAGTCCCCTCAGCGTCAACGTGACCGAGATTTACCGGCTGCACCCGGAATGTTTCAACGACTCCGTGAACAAATTCCTGCACGAAAAGGAAAATCCCTTCGGCATGGCAAACCTGACCTACATCAGGGACGCGGAGCAATCCAGGAAGCTCAATAACCTCAAAGAGCCGGCGATTATCATTAGCGCGTCAGGCATGTGTGAGGCTGGGCGTATCCGGCACCATTTGAAGAACCATATCGGCTACGCCAACAATTTGATCCTATTTATCGGCTACTGTGCCGAGTATACCCTGGGAGCCCAAATCCTGGCCGGCAAAAATCCGGTGAATATTTTCGGCGAACCCCACCAGGTCCGCGCAAAGATCGCTTCGATCGACTCCTACTCCGGACACGCCGACAAAAACGAATTGAAACGCTACGTTGAAGGCATTTCCGGGAATGTGAAGCGCATCATCTGTATCCACGGCGAAGAATCCCAATGCCTTGCCAATGCTGAAAATCTTAAGGCCTTGAAGCCAAATGCAGAATTCCTCGTGCCACATTACAAGGATGTTTTGGAAGTCTGATTACCCGGATGCAGCCGTCCCTTCGAGACTTGTGAACTTTGGGTTCTTGGTCCCGGTGTTGAAACGTCGGGCTATTTCCAAACGTCCTTATCGGGACGTTACGACTCGATTTACCTCGCCATTGCCAACTGTCGCGTAAATCAGTCAATCTGACTACGTTTTCTCTGCGTACCCTTTCTTGAGCTTTTCGGCGATTAGCGCCTCGGCTTCCTGCTTTGCCTTGGCTTCATCAGAAAATGTTTTCGTCTGGGATTGGCCGGGAGTGCCGATCCGGCCAAAACGAACCGTGAATGAGTTGCCGGACACCGAAATTTCCCAAAACTTTGCTGAAGTTCCGCTAACGAACTCGAAGTGTCTGGCGGAAGTGGAAGCGGGTCCCGCCGACTGTGCCGAGGAAGCGGCTCTTTTATCTGTGTTCGGAGTGGGAGCCGCTGGTTTGGCCGTGGGCGCAGCCGGGCTGGAGGCGGATTTTGGCTGCGCGGGTGGGACCGGTTCGACGGGTTCTTCCATTTCGGGTTTTGACTCCTCAGCAGGCGCGCCTTGAAGCAACTTTTCAAGCCGGTTCAAAACATCCTCCGGATTGTGATACCAATCTTTCGTTAAAACGAGGGCGAAGCGCCAGCCGAAGGCGCGCAGGATGGCCGGCTGCATTAGGTACCGGTCCAGCAGGTTCGGATTGGCGTAGTGGCCGTCTGTGTCCACGAGAATGCCGAGTTGATAAAAGTTATCCGAATTGGGGCGCACAGCCAGGTCGCATCGAAATTTCGACTGTCCCACGTTCAAATCCACCGAATGGCCGCGCTCTCTCAACGCCTTGGCCAGCGCCTCGACCACGGCATCGCCCAGGCTTTGAGGCGCCAACGCTTTACGGCTAAGTGGATTCAGGTTTTCCAGAACCAGCCGCGCCGCCGCTGCGTCACCTTTCGACACGGCTTCGGCATATTGCAGGAAGTTTTTCAGGCTGCCCGCGCCGTCATTATAATCGTTGGTGATTTCCTGATAGCGAATGGAACTGATCAGAGCCATGTGATGTTTGGAGCGCGAGAAGATGACGTTCAACCGTTTCTCGCCGCCACGCTGGTTGATTGGGCCAAAGTTCATCAGCATCCTGCCGCCGGCGTCGTGCCCATAGCAAACGCTCATGATAATGATGTCCCTCTCGTCGCCCTGGACGTTCTCCAGATTTTTCACAAACAGACCGCAAAATACGCCGTTTTCTTCGCGCGCATATTCGGTCTCCAATCGCCCCGCGAAATCGCTATCTTCGCCCGCCAGCAGGTTTAGCGCGCTCTCGATTTCCGCCTGTTGCGCTTCCGAAAACGCGACGATGCCCATGGTCAGATGGTCCTGGCGCTTGAGCAGGCCGCGAACCAGCTGGGCAATGTAAGCTGCTTCGGCCGGATTGGTGCGGTCTTCATAGAGACCGTGCTCCATGAAATGGAAGCTGATACTGCGGGCGAGCAAAGCGTCTACGTTGGCCGCGCCCTGTTCGGCGGCCGTTACCTGAATTTCAGCCTGGTTGTCCATCGCCCGTTGACGGTCCGGAATGGTGAACAGGTTGCCGCTATAAAATGCCGCGTTGGAAAAGCTGATGAGCGATTCGTAACGGCTGCGATAATGCCACGCCAGCATTGTGGAGGGCAGATTTTGCGCTGATTGCGTGAGAAAACTGTCCGAATCCAGGTCCACTTCGATGCGTTCGCCATGCTCCTCGACCACGATGCTCTCGTCGTCGCTCCGGCCAGACGTAAAAAACGTCGTTGGCGGCAATTGCATTTCGTCGCCGACGACGATGGCCTGATGCGAACGATAAATGGCGGGGATGGCCTCTTCCAGCGGTACCTGGCTGGCCTCATCGAAGATCACCACGTCAAAGAAGTCCGGGTCCAGCGGCAACGCGTCGGAGACGCTCAAAGGGCTCATCAACCAGATTGGTTTTAAGTCCCGGATGACCTGGCCGGTGTTGTTCGCCGCCAGGTCGCGAATCGATTTGTAGCGCATCGTCTTGGCAAATTCGTGCTCCAACTCGCGCCGTCCGGCGGCGTACGATTTCTTGAACCCTTTTTGTTCCTGCTCCAATTGCGATGCCGGCAAGGACGAAAGATTGACGTGCTCCAAAAACTTTCTGCGTACGGCAGCGCGGATGCGACGGCCATTGAGCCCGAGCCAATCCCGGTAATGTTTCTCAAGCTGATCCATTTTGCGTGAGAGGATTCGTCCTTCAAAGCGATTGATGGCCCGATCCTCA
>DASXFM010000267.1:0-4888 GCA_036489615.1 Verrucomicrobiia bacterium
GCCGCCTTTGCGGCGATATCGCCGAGTCCTTTCGTCATCGCAGCGAGCGGACCGTCCAGGCCGGCAAGTTCATGCCTTTTAGCCAGCCATGCCGGTTCATTATAAGAAAGCCAGGTTTGGCCGGAAGCATCCTGCCAGACCAATGCCTTCAACGGCAGATCAATGCCCATGGTCTGGCTGGCCTGCATTAACGGCGTGCCGCCGCGCGGATTGCCAAAAAGAATGACCTCGGTCGGGCGCAGAGCCAGCCCAATGTCCGCCGCCAATGCCGCGTGGTTGATCCGGGCGAAGACAGTCATGCCGTGCGCTTTGATTTCGGTCTCGAGCCGTTCCGTGGTTTTCGCCGGTCCAAATTCACTTTTTAACGTTTTCAATCCTTCCATAAGAATTTCGCCATTGGGGTTATGTTTCGACCAGGACAATTTCCGGGCGGCAATTGAATCGCACAGGAACCGGAAACCATCCGATCCCGGATGTGACGTAAAGCGGGCCGGATTTTGTTTGGAAAAGTCCGAGGTCATACTCATCCACGGCAAACGGAGTCATGACCGGGCCGTAAAAAGGAATACGGACCTGGCCGCCGTGTGAATGCCCAGCGAGCATCAAATCGAATTTCCGCCCATCCAGCCTTTTCACCCATGCGGGATAATGAAACATCAAAAGGTTGGTGATCCCCGGTTTGGGAGTTGGCGGAGGATGTTGCGGAGTGAGGTGCGCAACGCCGATGAGATTTATTTTCCCGTTGGCGATGATCATCTGCTCATCCACCAGCCATGCGCCCCCGGTCGAAGCAAAGCATTTGGCTATGTCCTCAAATGAAATGTCATACGAATAATCATGGTTCCCGGGAACACCGTACATTGGCGCCTTGACGCCGGAGAGGAGTTCGAGCGATTCCGGCAAAAATTTCGCCTGTTCCACAATATCACCAGTGAAACACACAAAATCCGGCGAGAGCGAATTAATCATTTCCACAACGGAACGGGTGTGTGCGCGGTCGCCTTTATGATGCAGGTCGCTGAAGTGGACGAAACGATGAGTGGGATTGTCCGTCAGACGCAACCGGGAAAGCTTGACCCATTGCGGCTCAAGCGCGCGGGCATCGGCGGCAACGGCAAAAGGCGCCGCCAGCAACGCGGTAATGATAAATCTGCGCCGGCTGAATTTCATAAACCCAGCGAGACTGTAAGCTCATATTCCCCGGGCGGCAACGGCAATTCGTATTGGGGCACATTCATCGCGCGTAACGAATTATCGCAGACCTCGGGATGAATTCACGGAACCGGGGCTTCTTTTAATTTAAGAATTTCGGCGCGTGAGAGCCGGGCCAGTTCCTTGCGATCCGCGGTCAACGGAATGAACGGAGCAAATCGAACCGCAACGCGAAACTTGCGAAGACTCAGGACATTCAGCAAATGAGGGAAAAATGTATGGTCCCCCCAGTAACAGATTTCGGAAGCGGCATCGCCTTCATCAAGGGCATATTGAATGCAGCCGATCGTCACGGCATGGTTCCGACCCATGGCCGGCTCGAAGAGCGACGATTTGAACGGCAGAACCGTCTCGCCATTGGAGCTGGTTCCTTCGGGAAACAAAACGACCAATGCACCTGAATCCAGGGCAGCCTGGATTTGGTTGTTCGTTTCAGCCACTTGCGTTCTCCGTTGCCGGTCAACGAAAAGCGTGCCGGCCATTTGCGCCAGCAATCCGATCACGGGCCAGAATTTCACTTCGCGTTTGGCCACGAATAGAGCCGGGGCAATGGAGGAAATCACCAGGATATCCAGATAGCTCAAGTGATTCGAAACCAACAGGCCGGCGGCGGGCACCGGCCCGGCAATGGACATCCTGATATCGAAAATCTTCAGCGCGCGCCGGGAATGGCGTTGAATCCAATGCGCCCGCGCCACTGGTTTTGGCAGTTTGCGGGCAAACGCACAAGATAAGAGATAATCCACCAATGCGACGACCACCACTTCGACAAACCGGCCCAGTCCGCACACGATTCGAAACAAACGCCCGCAGGACGGCTTCATGCAAAAGCTTCGGAACCAGGGGGCGCTTTTGTCAATGCAGAACCGCAGGGGCAAAACCGGTGTCAGAGGTTTCAAAGGCGTTTACGATCACGCTATTTTGCCACAATTCCGGGCCGCCAGTCGCCGGCCAGACGACATTTTTGATTTTGAATTTTCATTTGTACCTCCTACGATGAATGACAGTGTTGAATCGGACCAATTCCATCCTGATCGTGGACGATGACGAGCGCGTTCGAGCGCTTTTTGCCGCCACCTTGCGCACCAAGGGCTATGAAGTGCGGGAGGCCGACAAGGGACTCCTGGGACTCGATATGGCCAAAGAGCATTTGCCCGACCTTGTCCTGCTGGACGTGCGGTTGCCGGACATCAGCGGTGTCGAAATTTGCAAGCAAATCAAAAACGATCCGCTCCTCACAGACGTCTTTGTCGCACTCTGCTCCGGCGAAGCCATTGAGGCGGAGCACAAGATCGACGGTCTGGAAGTGGGCGCGGACGAATACCTGGTCAAGCCGTTTGGCGTGCAGGAACTGCTGGCCCGCGTCCGGACGCTGCTGCGTTTGCGCGACACCACTGCGGCGTTGCGCGCCAGCGAAGAACATTATCGCCGCCTGATTGATATTTTGCCGGACGCCATTTGTTTGATTTCCCCCAACGGCCGGCTCATCAGCGTCAATTCCCAGGCGGGCGCGATGCTGGGTTACGATAATCCCTCGGAGTTGCTCAACAAAAGCGTCCTGGACCTCATTCCCGCGAGCGAACGCATCAACGCAGACGCGTCCATCCTGAAAAACCGGATCATTCGGAACGTCGAATACACGATGCTCAAAAAGAATGGCGAGTCAGTGGACGTGGAATTGAGCGCGACGGTAACCTCGGATAAGGAAGGTCAAACGGCCGGCCTGGTGTGCGTGGCCCGGGACGTGACCAAGCGCAAGCAGGCCGAACGAGTTCTCCGTGACAGCGAAGAACGGTTTCGACAATTGGCCGACAATATCCGTGAAGTCTTCTGGATGACCGACGTCGCCAAAAAGCAAATGATCTATGTCAGTTCAGCCTATGAAGAAGTCTGGGGACGCCCGGTGGAATCACTCTATGCCTCACCCCAGGACTGGATTGACGCTATCCATCCCGAAGACCGTCCGCGCATTCTGGATGCCGCGCTGACCAAGCAAATCTCCGGAAAATACGATGAGGTATACCGTATCATCCAGCCCGACGGCTCGATGCGCTGGATCCAGGACCGCGCGTTTCCCATTCAAGATGACGCGGGAAAAGTGTATCGCATTGTCGGCGTGGCAGAAGATATCACGGAAAGAAAACAGGTTTGGGACGCCTTGCGCGAGAATGAAGCCCGCAAAAGCGCCATCATGCGCGTGGCGTTGGACGCTATTTTTACGATTGACCATACCGGCAGAATCATTGAATTGAACGCCGCCGCTGAAAGTATTTTTACCCGGGCTCGCGCGCGGCTCATTGGGGAAAACATCCTGGAAATCATTCCGCCGTCGCTGCGTCCGTGGTTCCAGGACGGCCTGGCCAACCACTTTTCCGGCGAGAAAGGCCCCGCCGTGGGCAGCCGGATTGAAATGCCCGTTTTGCGCGCGGACAAGAGCCGCTTTTACGCCGAATTCACGGTCACGCGCATTAAATTAAAAGGCGAGCCGACGTTCACCGTCTATATTCGCGATATCACGCAGCGGAAACGGGCCGAGGAAGAATTACGGTCCTTGCCGCAACGCATTATCAAGGCGCAGGAGGTGGAACGGTCGCGTGTTGCGCGAGAATTGCACGACGGCGTGAATCAAATCATCGCCTCCGTCAAAATGCGGGTTCGCAGCGTCCGGGAAAGCCTCCCTCCGGTGCAGGCGGCTACGCGCGAGATTTTGGGACGTTGCGATAAACTTCTGACGGATGCCCTGGAAGAAAACCGCCGGATCGCCCATAACCTGCATCCTGCGGATTTGAACAACCTCGGCTTTTCGTCGGCCTGCAACAACCTTTGCAAAGAATTCCAATCGCGGACGAGTTTGAAGGTCGTTTGCGCCATTTCCCTGCCCGCCAATCATCGCCTTCCTCCCGGAATCGAATTGACCCTCTTTCGTATCGTGCAGGAGGCGACCAATAACATTGAAAAATATGCCCACGCCGAAAACGTTTCATTGCGGGTTGGCCTCCAAAACGGTTCCGTCCGATTAAAAATTCAGGATGACGGGCGGGGATTCGATATCAAGAAGATACAGCCGGATAAACGGGAAAAGGGCCACGGGCTTGGATTGACCAACATGCGCGAACGGGCCTTGTCCCTGGGGGGCACCTGCGAGATCCTGTCGACACCAAAAAAAGGCACCACCATCACTGTCCAAATTCCGTACACTATTACCGCTTAAGGTCTTACAATAGAGGTATTGACTTTTGTCCGGGCGAAGCTACTTTTTGCGCTGAAGATAACAGCAAGGCATGCGATCCAAAATCAAATCTTCATCCGCCACTCGCCGCGTTTTTCTCGTGGAAGACCATCCGGTTTTTCGCGAGGGCATGGCCCGCATGCTTAGCACCGAGAAAGACCTCGAAGTGTGCGGCGAAGCCGGCGATTACGAAGCGGGACTCAAAAACATTCAACGATTTCGTCCGGACATCGTTCTGGTAGACCTTGAGTTGCCTGGCAAAAGCGGCCTGGACCTTATCAAAAAAATCCGGTCGTTGAAACTGCCGGTCAAGTTGCTGGTGGTTTCGATGTACGACGAAGCTCTTTATGCCGACCGCGTGTTACGAGCTGGTGGCGATGGCTATATCATGAAGGAAGAAAGCCCGGAAGAAATCGTCCATGCCATCCGGGACGTTCTCGACGGCCA
>DASXFM010000293.1:0-4981 GCA_036489615.1 Verrucomicrobiia bacterium
AATTCAGGAAAAGCAGGCATGATCCCGTGGCTCATCCTCACCCGCGCCGTTCATTTCGGCGCCTGCCTGCTTTTCTTTGGACTGTTTTTTTTCCATCTTTTCACGGCGCCGGCGCTCACGCGCTGGCGGCCGGAAATTACCAGTTATTGGAAAATACGCCTCCGACGCTTCTGCCTGATTCTGTTGCCCGTGATTCTCGTCTCCGGGGCGGCATGGTTCGCGCTCGTCGCCATAACCATGAGCGGGCAACCGTTTCAAACCGCCCTCCTGAAAATCGTTTGGAAGCAAACCGAATTCGGAACGGTTTGGAAAATCCGTCTTGTCCTCTTCCTGGTTGCTGGCATCGTCGTCGCGCTTTCCTGTTTCCAGAAATCAGAAGGACCGTTCCAAAAATTCATGGACTGGTTTCAACTGGCCATCAATGGCTGCCTGCTGGGCAGCCTCGCCTGGGCCGGTCACGGGCAGGAAAGTTCTCCCTGGCATTTGGGCGCGGACGCCTTGCATCTCCTCGCCGCCGGGATTTGGCCCGCCGGCCTATTGCCTTTGTTTTTGCTTTTGCAAAAATCGCGAGAAATTAAAGCCCAGCCGGATTGGCTTGCCGTGGCGGAGATGGTCCACCGTTTCTCCGTGATAAGCCTGGCGGCCGTCTCCCTGCTGGCGGTGACCGGCTTCATCAATAGCTGGTTCCTCGTCGGCTCGTTTTCCAATCTGATCGGCCAGCCTTACGGGCGCTGGCTTTTGGTCAAAATCCTCCTGTTCGCCCTGACTCTCCAGGTCGCCGCTGTGAATTTGCTCGTGCTGAAACCCCGCCTGGCTTTTGAGATGGAACAAAAGCGATATCCGGATGCAACAGTGTCGCTGATACGGGCCAATGTTCGTTTTGAATTGATCCTGGGCATCCTCATCGTAGTGATTGTCGCGATTCTGGGAATTCTGCCGCCGGCCATCCATTAAAACTCTTTTATTTCATCTCCCAACCGCTAACCTAGTCAGTTCATATGCCGCAAAAAGCCGGAACAAAAAGCCAAAACGACGAGCGCCTGTTTGCGATCATCGCCGTCGCCATGTGTTTGGTTTTGGGAGCAAGCTTTTGCGCGTTGCTTTTCGCGCTGAATTACCATGGGCCATCCTCGGGAGCTTCCGTGGAAAACCTGCCGGATTCCCGGCCCGCGCTTATCCAGCCGGATCATCCGCGCAATCTCGCGGATTTTTCGCTGACCGATTCTGGTGGCCGTGCGGTGACCCGTGCTGATTTGAACGGTAAAATTTTGGTCGTGGACTTTCTCTTCACGAGCTGTTCCCTGACGTGCCCCATCGTAAACAAACAAATGGCCCAAATCCAGCAACTCACGACCAACCAGCCGGACATCAAGCTCGTTTCCGTCACCGTGGATCCGCGCGATGACACCCCTTCCGTCCTCCAAAAATACGGGCAAAGCTTCGGCGCCGATACCAACCGCTGGCTGTTTCTCACTGGCGAGAAAACGGCCCTCTACGATTTTATCGCCAAAAGTTTCCTCGCCCAGGATTTGAACGATCCTTTCGGTTACATGCCCGGAAATTTTTCCCATACCGAACGCATCGCGATTGTCGATTCACACGGCCATTTGCAGGGATATTTCGATGGCCTGAACCAAAACACCGCCGGTGCGGTCGTTGACGAAATTGCCAAAATCCGAAACCAAAAATTGTGAACCTGGATATTTTAAAGCGTCTGTGCCTTCCCTTAATCCTGGTGCTGGCCTGCTCTGCCTTTGCCGACCCGGCGGCCAGCGACATCAAATCCTATCCGGCCACCGGCGTCGTGGAAAAAATCGCTCCCGACCGGCACACCGCCACCATCCACAACCAGGACATCCCCGGCTACATGATGGAAATGACCATGGACTTTCCCCTCCAAAACACGAACGAACTTAAGGGCATTTCGCCCGGCGACCAGATCACGTTCACCGTCATCGTCAGCCAAAACAATGCGTGGATTCAGGACTTGCATCGTACCGGCCAAACGCTGCCGGTCGAAGTGAACCCTGCGCCTGCGATGTCCCCTGCCATTCCCGAACTCAAGACCGGCGACCTCTTGCCTGATGGTGTCTTGACCGCCGAAGATGGCCGTGAAATACACTTCTCAGACTTTCGCGGGCAGGCCCTGGCTTTCACGTTTTTTTATACCAGCTGTCCCTTGCCGAATTATTGTCCGCTCATGAACCGGAATTTTGCCTCGGCCCGCGACGCGATTTCCTCCACTGCCAACGCGCCAACCAATTGGGAATTCCTTTCCCTTTCCTTCGACCCGCACAGCGACACTCCCGAAGTCCTGGCCACCTTCGGCGGTTATTACCGCCACGGCAATCCGGCCCATTGGCTCTTTGCTTCCGCCTCCACCAATACCCTCGCCACTCTCGCCCCGGCCCTCGACTTAATGGTCATCCATCAGGGCGATAGCATCTCGCACAACCTCCGCACCGTGGTGCTGGACACGCACGGCCGCATTTACCAGCAGTTTGACGGTAACCAATGGACGCCGCAGGAGCTGGCCGGTGCGATTTTGCAGGCCGCGCGCCATTAGTTCTTTAGTGAAATTTCAAGTTGCGGCCCGAGGCTGAAATTGCATATCTTCAGGGGAAATGGGTTCACTCAAGAAACGCCGCAAGGCAAAAATCAACCGGCATAAACGGCGTAAGAAGCTGCGCATGCACCGTCACAAGAAGCGCACCTGGCAGGCCTAGGCCTGCCTACTCTTCCGTTCGCGCGACACTGGCAAACCATTACATCGCCCATGGCGATGAAACAAAATGGAGAATGCTCATACGTCAAAATGAAATTTCGTTTTGAAAAGCATTATACGCGGGACGAAGCGCGCGCGTTGCTTCCGGAAATTCGCCAATGGCTGGCGCGTCTCAATAAGCATCGCAAGGACGTCGAAGCCTTCGAGCATCGCCTGAGCCAGATGGCCGCCCAGTCCGCCGATATCGGCGGCGAAACGGTCAATGACTGGATCCGCGCCCTCGCGGACATGCAACAAATCCTCGTTGAATTTCAACGCCGCCAGATTTTCATCAAGGATTTGGACCGTGGCTTGATCGACTTTCCCGCTATCATCGGCGGGCGCGAAGTCTTTCTGTGCTGGGAATCAGACGAAGACGACATCGAATTCTGGCATGACCTCGAATCCGGTTTCGCCGGGCGCGAACGGCTCTAAGCCTGCCTTCAATGTCCCGCTACCCGGCCGGTATGCTGCGGGTCCGCCCGGAACATCGGCCACGAACTTTTCGCCGGCGGCGGATTGTTGGTTGGGGCGAAGGCGTTCATGGTCCCCTGGCAGGCGAGATAGAGAGTGCCATCCGCTCCCAATGTCGGCGAACCGGTGATCTGTCCGCCTAACTGTTCAGACCAGGCAACCTTTCCCCCGGGAGTCATGGCCATGATCCAACAACTGCGCGACATAAAATAAATTTCTGAAGCGGCCGCCACCGGCGCGCCCTCAATCCAATCGTACGTATCCTGCGACCATAATTTTTCCCCATCAGGGCTGACGGACACGGCAAATTGATTGACGCCCACATAGATCATTCCCCGGTTGTCCAGCACGGGCGAGGAAGGCGTCGCCCCCCCCGTAAGCAAGTGCCAAAGTTCACTGCCATCCGGTTTAAGCGCGTAAAGGTTCCCGTCGGTGGAGGTAAAATAGATCTCACCCTCCCGGCCGATTGCCGGGGAAGAAATGATTTGGCCGCCCGTCGCAAAAGACCATTTCATCTTTCCGTCGGGCGTCAGCGCGTAAAACCTGGAGTCGTGTGACCCGAAATAAATCGTCCCGTCGGCCCCGATCGCCGGGGACGAGTCAACGATTCCCCCGGTCGCGAACTTCCATTTCAACGAACCGTCCGGTTTAAGCGCATAGAAATTTTTATTCCAGGAGCCGAAATAAATCGCCCCGTCAGTCGCAATTGCCGGCGAGGAATCATTCCAGGCACCGGTCGAAAAGGTCCATTTTAGCTTGCCTCCCGGAGAAACCGCATAAAATTTCCGGTTGCGCGAACCGAAATAGATCGTTCCATCGCTTCCAATCGCAGGCGAGGATTCAATCTCAACGCCGGTTTCAAATTGCCATTCCACCCCGCCCCACGGCGCGATCGCGAGCAGCGAGCCGCCAAAGTCCGGCTCATAAATCGTTCCGTCCAATGCGATCGCCGGAGCCGCATCGCCATTGTTGCCCGGCATATGGAAGCTCCAAAGATTCGTCTGGCCCATACTCCTTGCGGCCATCAGAAAGCAAACCCATGGGACCAAAAGCAGGAATGCCTGCGGCCATTTCACCAGGTTCAATTTATTTCCCAATCGAATTGAACTCATAATTTAAAATCGAAAGACAATAAATCGCCGCCGTTTCCACGCGCAAAACCAGGCTGCCAAGGGAGACCGGCTGGGCGCCGGAATTTTGAATTGCAGCTAATTCATCCGGCGCGAAATCCCCTTCGGGCCCGATCCACACCGCCGCGCTTTGCGGCAAACGGCCATTTGCCTTTTCATATTCCCGGAAGAGGTCACGCGGATGCCGCCGCTCTGGTTGCAGCGAGCCGACCAGTTGCAAATCCGGCTTTCCCTTCTTCGCCACGAAATCCCTGATAGTTCCCGGCGTTGCGACCTCCGGCAGATATGCTGCGCCGGACTGTTTCATCGCTTCAATCGCCACCTGCTGCCATTGCTCGCGCTTGCGCTCCGCATCATTTGCGTCCAGCCGCGTCACCACCCGTTCCGTGAGCAGCGGCGCAATCGTGCGCGCGCCCAGCTCAACCGATTTTTGGATGATACTCTCAATGATTTTCCCCTTGGGAATCCCAACGAATAATGCAAGAGAGCAAGGCGGCGGCGGAAGGAAGTTCTTTTTTTTGATTCGCAACGAAAGCCGGTCGCGCGCAACATTCTCCACTTCGCAGATAAATTCATCGCCCTTGCCATTCAGTACCAGTGCGTCATCACCCTG
>DASXFM010000300.1:0-6447 GCA_036489615.1 Verrucomicrobiia bacterium
GGACTCAGAAAATGCAGCAACGCCAGCCCGGCGCCGTCGCAACGTTCGACCCCGGAAGCATCCACTTCGAGCGTCGTGACTGAGGCCTGCCTGAGTTGCGCGTCCACGGTCCACCACAGCGCCGCGGTGGAATGCAGGTCCAGGCAGCCGCTCAAGCGGAGTTTGCCCGTCCCTTGCGAGCCCGGTTGGAAATCAAATCGTGCAGGTGAATTATCGGCCATGGCGGATCCATTCATGGTTTTGATTCGAGAGGTTTGCGGGCATTGGAAAGATTTGTCAGACGACGGCAAACCAGGCGCGCCGCCACCGACCCAAACAACAGCACCAGAATCAGCGTCAGCGCGAGCCAGAATGCATGGTTCATCAAGTGCTCGACATCGGCAGCGGTTTGTTGCCCGAGTCTGGCCATTTGCGGCGCGCTTTGATTCACCGTGCCGAGCAACGTATTCACATCGCCGGCGGCGGCCCCGATCTGGCCGGCCGCTTTGCCATAATCCAGCACGTCGAAACGCCGGCGGTTGGCGCCGGCCGCGGTTTGTCTGGCGGAAACGTAACGGACAAATGCGTCCAGCGACCGAGTCGCGTCGTTGACCGATACGGCCATCTGATTGCCGGCGACGAAAGCTTCGCGCGTGTTGGACAGCAGGCGGCTCATATTGGTTTGCCGGGAAACCAGGCCGTCCATCACTTGCTGAATGGCCGCCTGACGCTGCTGATCCACAAGTGCCGGAAGTTGCGCGGCGGTATTGGCGAAGCTTTGCGCCGACGCAGCCACGCGCGTGGCATCGGACAACACCTGCTTCGACTCCGGTTGGCCGGTGAGCTGGTAGGCGAGCAATTCGGTCTGCCAGCTCAAGAGCGTGGGCAGCCGCTGGCTGTAATACATGGCGCGTTCGCCCAGCAGACGGGTTTGTTCGATCACGGCGGCGGTGGGATCGAGACTTGCCAGCGGATCGAGGTAAAGCAGGCCGAAAATACTATTGGGCGCAGTCGTCCCCGGCTTGGGCAGCTCCCCCAGCGCGGCCGCGAATTCCTGGAAACGGACGGCGCCGATGTAACGCTGGTCGGGATTTTTCCGGCGCCACTCCTGGATCATGGCCCGCAATTCGTCCTGTTGGCCGGGCTTCAGTACGCTGTCAGCCAGCGCCCAGGCGTCAGCTTCAAGCCGGCGATGTGTCTTCAGTAACGGCTGCGCGGCGGTGCCGAATTCCTTGACGTAGTGATCCTCAACCACCATGCGGGAAAGGGTCACGAGGACCACCAGATCCAACACGTTCAGCGTTGGATTCGAATCACTGGCATCAATGAAGGCTGCCGTGCTTTGAGTGAGCTTCCAGCGCAACATGCCCAGCCGCGCTTCCGGGGTACCGACGCTCGAACTCAAATCATCGCAGGACTGCGCCACGGTGGTCGCATAGAGGTCCGCAAACCGCATGACCTGCTGCTGTAAAATGGTGATGCTTTGCGAACCCGGCTGCTTTTTGGCGGGGGCCTGGAGTGATTTGATTTCGGCCTTCGGTTGAGAACCCGATGGACGGATGAGACCACAGCCTCCGAGACCAAACGCCAACACTACGAGCGAGAGCGCCAGGAAACGGCGTCGTGCCCGGCCCCGGCGCGCAATTCCGCCGCGTGTTTGGCTAAATGTCGGGTCTATCGCATTGTATTTATGGTCGGCCGGAGGATTCCTCGATGCCTTCCTATCTGCCATTAGAACCTTTCCTGGCCCGGGCGGCCCGTTCTTGAATTTTTACCGGCACGGCCTGCATTATGGCGGCGTTGACATCAGGTTCCTCCGTTCTGCCACCAGCCATCCACAAAAGCGCTTCCTCAAAATTTTCGAAGGCCGCGACATTCCAGCCACGCATTCTGCCGATGAAGGCGAACAAGCGGGCCCGGTGATGAGGATCGGCCGTGTAGAGGACCGCAAGCCAGTGTCTTTTGCTGAAGCCCACTTCATGGAAAGTATAGACCAGCGAGGCCAGGTCGGCGGGCGAGAAGACCGGCACGGGGACGGGCTTTAAGGCGCGCAAATCCAGCAGGGCCTGGTTGACTCCACGTTTGTGGCACGCGCGCGCCAATTCGGCCAGCGCCAACTTGCTCGACGCGAAGTCAAAACGCCCATGCGCGCCCAAACGAACGAAATCACAAGCCCGAATGATCTGGAGTTCGATTGGCATGTTTCATTCCCTGGCCGGCTTACGGCCGTCTCCTTGCATTGCAAACTCAAGCCCCGGCCGCGCGCGCTTGCGCCCGCGCGCGCGGCCCCCAGCGAACCGCCGAATCGTAGCGGTTCAAATTTGAAGTCATGGCCGTGACCAAAACGTCCGTCCGCCGCAGATTGACATTCCTCGAGCTGCTTGGAATCAACAGGGCTGGAGGGAGGAACTTCTCCAACCCTGTTGTTCCGGTGACGGACAATTGGTTGCACGAATGAAAGTCGCGCGAGGCTTGACATAATTTTTGCGGCAGCGTCACGGTTGGTTGTTCCCCTGGGCGGCCCGGCACCTCAGGGCCTCGATCAAATCCAACTGCCGCGACTTGTTCACATAATGAAAATTGAACTCCGGCGGAATGCGCGATAGCTCAGCGATGCCCAGAATCCGACCGTACAAATCGGACTGGATATGCCGATGCAGTTCTTCCTCCGAATCCCATTGCTGCAGGTAGATGATCGCGTCCTGATGGCCATCCTCCTCCAACAGTTCACAGCAGAGACAATGCGACATACTCCGCGTGGGCCCCTGCACGGAACGAAGCGCGGTGAGCACATCGCGCCGCTGTCCTTGCGACGGAAATAGTCGTAGCGTTGAAATGACCATCGAGAGTCGCCATGCGAGAACCGTGCCACAAACCCGGCTGTTCAACACGTTTTGCGCAATGCTGTGATAATGAAAACATTATTCTGTCTTTGGCAGCCGGCAACTGACGCTGATGGAGGAGACGGCAGGACGGCATGCCGTCTTTAAGTCCGTATGCCGTCCCGTTGATGCTGGTTGGGGATGCCGAGCTTGCGCATGCGGGTGTAAAGTGTGGAAGGTTTCAGCCCGAGCCGGTTGGCAGCCCCGTAGGCTCCCTTAATGTGCCACCTCGTCATTTCCAGAGTCCGGAGGATGTGCTCGCGCTCATGCTCGGCGAGGGTGACGGGCTGGCTGATTTGCTGCAGCTCCTGAAAAGGGGGCACTCTCAACGTCTCACCGGAACTGACAATGACGCTCCGTTCGATGACGTTTCGCAATTCGCGGATGTTTCCCGGCCAGGAATAGCGTTCCAGGGTGTCCATCGCTTTGCGCGGAATTTGTGTGATTTTTTTGCCCATCCGCGTTGAGAATTCTTCCAGAAAACTCCAGACCAACACAGGAATGTCTTCGACACGTTCGCGCAGTGGCGGGATTTTTATCGGAAACACGTTAAGCCGATAAAACAGGTCCTGGCGGAAGCGCCCTTTGCGGACTTCCTCCGGCAGATCGCGATTGGTCGCGGCGATCAAGCGCACGTTCACCTTGACGGTTTTCGGATTGCCGAGCCGTTCAAATTGACCTTCCTGAAGGACGCGCAGCAACTTGACCTGGACGTCCACAGATAATTCGCCGATCTCGTCCAGAAAAAGACTGGATTGGTCGGCCAGGTCGAAACGTCCGACCTGCTGGGTCAGGGCTCCAGTATAAGCGCCTTTTTCCCGGCCGAACAACTCACTCTCCACCAGCGGCTGGGGCAAGGCGGCGCAATTGACTTTGACTATCCGTTTGGCCTTTCGCTGACTGGACCAGTGGATGGCATCCGCCACCCGCTCTTTTCCCGTGCCCGTCTCGCCGCAAATCAAAACGGTGGAATCGGTCAGGGCGACCTGCCCGATCTGAAAGAACAATTTTTTGACCGCCTCGCTCTGACCGGCGATGACGGTCTGGGGTTTAGCCGCCTTGATTTCCGCGTGGAGAAATTCCGCTTCCGACGGCAACTCTTCTTTAAACCGGCCGTTTTGGGCCAAAGCATATCTCCAAGTCTGTTCTTCGGTACTCATACAAGAATTTTTCCTCTCCGGAACGTCCACAACCGCAGTATGCGTAGTTTCCGTTCCAATTCGACGACCCGATTCCGGGAACCTCATGACACCCTAAAGCTGGTCATGCAAATTCCGCAGGAGATCAAGTGCGTCTTCGGATTCCCATTGTTCCGTATGAGAGACAGCGCAGGGAAGAAAACCGCCATCGTCATGCCAATACGGCAGACTGTGCGGAGAGGCCGTTGGCGGCCTGCGCACGGAACTATAAATGCTCCGCACGCGTACGCTGTCATTTTCAGATGTAAACACCTCCAAGACTGTGGTGATCACCCCGCCTTGTATGCTCGAATCATGCCAAGGGGTCGAGATAGCGTCCCGGATATTCATAACTATCTTGTTTTAAAATCGTTGCAACACAAGTGCCGCCGCCTTTACCGTCCTGAAAATCCGCGAAAAAGGCTGAAATATCATCCTTGGGGCGGCATATCGTCCCGCTGTCGCCGGCCGGGGATGCCTAATTTCTTCATGCGCGAGTACAAGGTGGCTGGGTTCATGCCGAGCAGATCGGCGGCGCCATGGTTCCCCTTAATTCGTCCGCCGGCCTTCTCAATGATTCTCAGAATATGCTCGCGCTCATTGGCGGCCAGTGTAGTTGGCCGCGCGGCAGGCATCTGCAAATCGCCCAGGGCAGGGAGCCGCAAGACGTCGCCGGTACTCAAAATGACACCACGCTCCAGGACGTTCCGCAGTTCGCGGATATTGCCCGGCCACGAATAGCGTTCCAGTGAATCCATGGTGGGTCGCGGGATCCTGGTGATTTTCCTGCTCATGCGGGAGGCGAATTCGGCAACGAAAGTGGAAACCAACGTGGGAATGTCCTCAGCTCGTTCCCGCAGCGGCGGCACTAGAATGGGAAACACACTGAGACGGTAATATAAATCCTCACGGAAGCGTCCCCGCCGGACTTCTTCGGCCAGGTTCCGATTGGTGGCGGCAATAATCCGTGCATCCACCTTGTGCACCCGGGGACTGCCCAGGCGCTCAAATTCGCCTTCCTGGAGGACCCGCAACAACTTCGCTTGCACCTCGGGCGAAAATTCACCGATTTCATCCAGGAAAATGGTCGAGCCGTCCGCCAACTCAAATCGGCCCGCCTGGCTGGTGAACGCGCCGGTGAACGCGCCGCGTTCGCGCCCGAACAATTCGCTTTCCACCAGGTTGGCCGAAAGACTGGCGCAATTGACCTTAATCATGGCGCGCGGATTGCGACGGCTCAACCGGTGGACGGCCCGCGCGATGAGTTCCTTGCCCGTGCCGGTTTCACCCAGGATGAGGACCGGACAATCCGCCGGCGCCACCTGCTCAATCTGATGCAATACGCTTTTGATGGCGTTGCTCTCGCCAATAATTTCGCCGAAAGAATGGCTGACCTTGATTTCGGTGCGGAAATAATCGCGCTCGGCCTGCAAGCGATCTTTGAGCCGCTGAATTTCGGCCAGGGCCTGGCGGAGCGATTCATCGGCCCGTTTGCGGGCCAGCGCGTTGGTGAATACGTTTGCCAAACAGTGGAAGTGTTTGACCAACCCCTCGGGCCACTCCCGCCGCGGGCGCGCTGCGGAAAAGGTCAGGACACCCAACATGACTCCGTCCGCGAACAAAGGCACGGCGACAATCGATCGAATTTCGTACGCTGCCAAAAACTTCTTGTCCCCGGACGCCTCGACGGTCAGCACCCGCGAATCAGAAACCACCACCGTTTGCCCGTCCTTAAGTTGAGCGTAAAACCAGGGTAACATGGTCGCGCCATCAATTGGCACTGCGTCACAGCGAGGCCCCGCCACGGTCCGGCGCCAGTAAGTTCGCGTTTGGGAATCCGGGTCCGCCTTCTTTAAGAGAGGAACCGGCAACCCGGACCGCTGAAAAACATGTGTCAGAAACAACGTCCCCGCGCCCGACGCCACCCATTGAAACAGTTTGGAGCCGTCCAATCCGAAGTGCTCACAAAAAGCGCGCTGCGCACCCTCGATGGCGGCATCCGTTTCGCCGACACGGATATTGACGAAGCGATCGCACAACTCAGCCAGGAGCGATTCGAATGGCGACCACGCCGGTGGCTGACTCTCTGCGACTGGTCTGGTTTTGTTCATGGGAGAAGGGGCGAAGTTTGGAGCGCAGTTGAGACCGCAGTCATGGAAGAGTTTCGTCGATGCAACCGCCCATTCCGTCTCCACACTTCCCAAAAGTGTCGAACATCCACTCCCGGCGTCACCGTTGCGATCATCGCAATAGTGGCGCAAAACAGGCCAACATCGAAGACGACTTTCATAGAGTACCTCCGCAAATCAATTTGAATCCGCCGATACTCACCGGCCGGCACACCTTGCTATCCTATACTATTAACTATAATAACCCGAAGTCGAAACTCTTATTACAATGCTTCCGTT
>DASXFM010000327.1:0-3812 GCA_036489615.1 Verrucomicrobiia bacterium
TCATTATACTCGTAATCCGTTGTACATCGGATTGACGACGATTTACGTGGGCATTGCCCTCTCGACTGGTGTCATCTGGTTTTTGGTGACCCTGGCGCCGGTTCTGGTAATGGTAAATTGGAAAATAGTCCGGCGGGAAGAACAGTTTCTGGAAGGAAAATTTGGAGACGACTATCGGGTTTATAAGACGCGAGTCCGGAGATGGGTCTAGCGGAACGGGGCAGGTTATTGGATCGATGGTGCGTGGATGAGTAGGGACGCCCGCCGCTACGGCGCGATAATTCGGTGGCGATTTGCCCTGACATCGCGGTTTGAATTCTGATTCACTTCCTCTTGGGGATTTGGCGCCCGATACCAAAGCTTCCAAAAAATGGCCGAGATAAGCGCGCCGACGGTATAACTGAATATGTCCTGGTAATCTGAAGTTGCCAAATGTTTGAAGGCTGGCACGAACGGAAGGTAAGCCTCAAAAAACCAGGACCACACGATTAAAGGGATTAAAATCTCTGAACCCTTCGGCGGAACATCATCCCTCCGCAGCCCTATTTTTCTCATCATAAAGAGCATAATGGGGACCCAAAACGGAATGCAAATGACATCATTCAGGGAGTCACGGGAAAAATCATTTGGAAAGTACGGTTTGATGATCCAACGATTCGCAAAATACGAAATGAAACAAAAGAGAAAGAGCGGATCGCTGAGGTATCGAAATCGCATATTTCAATGACCACTTGGATAATGCAACGCAGTGATCACTGTTGCGGTCCAAAGAGTCCCTAATATCGTCGCCGCAAGACTAAGCAGGAGGATGATGATTCCCGTCGTCCTCAAGTTTGGAATTCTAACAGTCAAAAGACTCAGTAGTGCAGCCAATCCGCCACATACATATGAACTCACAACCATACCCCGGCACCATTGATTCTTTAAAAACTGCTGGAAGGTAGGCAATGCTTCTTTTGGCGATGGACTTTGGGTCGTCAGATCGCAATCCTCCCCCACCCCGCCAGGCATCCCGTCCCGGCCATAGGACATCACCACAGAATTCGTGCCATTCCAGTAAAATACTAATGGATTACCCCAACAATCACGACCGTAGGATGCCCAGAAGGAGCCTCCATTTCCATTTGTGGCCAATTGTTCCAAGCTGGCCGGTGCGGTCCCAAATTCTTGCCCGTACATAGCAATGGCATTACTTATGGATTCCAATTCCTGTCTGGTTCTCCATTGATTGTTCCAGGCAATCCCCGGGCGTTGCGCCTGATGCCACGCAACATGGAGCGAAATTTGTGTGATGACTACCCAAACGCACAGCGCCACCGAAACTCGAAGCAGCCAGTATTTTTTCCGAACAGCTTTTCCCTTTGTTTCAGAAATGAAATCGGCTTCTGCGGGCAAGAGCATAGTCCCGCATTTTTTGCAGACAGCCGCCCCGTCCGGATTCTCCTCTCCGCAGTGTTCGCATTTTCTCATATCGGGATGCGAACATTAAAATTGAGAATCAGCTATTCTACAAACGAAACTTCCACGAACAAATCGGCGGCGATTTCTTCCAACTCTTTTTTTAACGCGGAGATGTTGCAGTGCTCCGGCAATTGGACGCGCGCGGAGGCTTTGAACATCTGCTCGCCGGACATGGCGCTGCTGGTGACGTCACTGGTGAACTCCTCGACGTTTACTCCCGCCCGGGCCAGGGCGGCGGAAATTTCGCGGACGATGCCCGGACGGTCCTGGCCGATGATTTCGATTTTGGATTCGCGGGCGTTTTTCAGGGAAACGGCGGGCGGTTCCCCTGCCCCAATGATGACGCGCAGGCCGGAAATCTTTTGGACGGCGTCGAGCAGCGTGGATTTTTTGTCCGCAGGCACTTCCACGCGAAGGATGCCGGCAAATTCCCCGCCAAGGCGGCTCATCCGGCTTTCGAGCCAGTTGCCACCGTGATCGGCCACGATGCTGGCGACGGCTTCGACCAGACCGGTACGATCGGGACCGATGAGAGTCATCACCAGCGTGGTTTGCATAAGAATGGGATTAACCGCCCGCGCTGTTATTATTACGGCTGGCTGGTGATCTTCTGCCAGTCGATGCCTTGCTTGCCCGCGTAAATGGCAAACGCCTTTTCGTTTTGGATCAACACGGCCCGCACCACGCTGGAATCGTCGGCGCGGCCCAATTCCAAAAGGCTGTCGGGGAGCATGCTGGTTTTCTTGTGCGTGTAGAGCAGAGCGAACACGGCCTGCGCAATCGCCGCATAAGGCAAATCCTTGTAGGCGCCTTCAATGGCGTCCTCAACGGCGTCGGCGAGGAATTCGAGCTGGTCCACCAAATGGGGAAACTTGGGTGCATCAATTTGCGTGAACTCCAGTTTCCATTGCGGCAACTGGCGTACAACTTTTTCAGCGATGGCCGGTGTGATGCTCCCCGCGCCTCCGTTTACGAACTTGGCAATCTCGGGCATGCACGTAGGTTATGAAAAGACGGGATGCCGTCAAAGGAAATAAGCGGTTTGCACCGCGATCACAGGAATCTGTCAGATGAGACAGATCCGACGGATGGGGCGGGCGACGAGGATTTGCTGAGCTTGCAGTTTGGGCTGTTACCGTTCACGCTTGCGCCGTGAGCACCGCCCAGGCTAAGGACTCAGAAGCGCCCCAGGAGGGCAGACAAGCGGTTTTCGCGACGACGCATTGGTCGGTCGTGTTGACGGCCGGGCGGGCGGACACGCCGCACTCGCAAAATGCCCTGGCCAGGCTTTGTTCGACTTATTGGTATCCGCTTTACGCCTACGCGCGGCGGCGCGGTTATTCGGCGCATGACGCCCAGGACCTGACCCAGGCGTTTTTCGCGCAATTGCTCGAACGCCAGTCCTTCGCTCACGCGGACCCCAATCGCGGGCGGTTTCGCTCCTTCCTGCTGGGAGTCATGAATCATTTCCTCGCGAACGAATGGACGCGAGCGCACGCGCAAAAACGCGGCGGTGGGGCGACGATTTTGCCATTGCAATTTGAAACCGCCGAGACGCGCTACGGACATGAACCGGCGGACAACACCACGCCGGAGCAAAACTATGAACGGCGCTGGGCGCTGGCCCTGCTGGAGGAAGTGCTTCGCCGGCTTGCCGATGAATATAAAGAGGAAGGCCGGGGGGAATTGTTTGCGGAACTGCATTCCTGCCTGGTAGGTGAACGGGCCGCGCAGCCTTACTCGGAACTGGCAGTAAAACTTGGCGTGACGGAAGGGACGGTGAAATCGGCGGTCCATCGCATGCGCCAACGGTATCGCCAGTTGCTCCGTGACGAGATTGCCAACACGGTCGATGAGCCGGGCGAAGTCGACGAGGAATTGCGGCATTTATTTGCGGTGCTGGCGAGGTAGGAGGTTGAAGCATCCAGGTAAGCCACGCGTAGCGAAACAGGCGGCTGGAAGCGGCCTTAACCCACACGCAGAATCCCGCCCTGCATAACTAAATTTCGCGCAACCTTCCGCAGCGGTTTCAGTAGTATTAGAGTGGAAAGCGATTTAAAGCGCCCGGATATAAATGACTATGGAAACCGAACGGACATGTCCAAATTGCCGCAAGCCTTTGCCGGCGGACGTACCGCTGGGTCTCTGCCCGGAATGCCTCATCAAGTCCGGTTTCCCCACAGAAACTGAGCCGGGCGCGGAAGGCATTAGACGATTCGTGCCGCCGCCGGTTGAGGAAATCGCCCGGTTGTTTCCACAATTTGAAATTCTTGGCTTCATTGGCAAAGGCGGTATGGGAGCGGTCTATAAGGCGCGGCAACCAGGCCTCGACCGCCTCGTCGCGCTGAAGG